>JBQTKH010000197.1:0-5473 GCA_052386335.1 Microthrixaceae bacterium | reverse complement strand
CTCAAGAGCACCTGGGGCGAGGCCATCCACCGCTTCGTGTTCGGCTCGCTCTACGACTTCGGCGAGTTCAACGCCGACCCGCACCCCGGCAACTACCTCTTCCACGGCGACGGCAGCGTCACGTTCCTCGACTTCGGCTGCGTGAAGCGGTTCTCGCCCCACCAAGTCGCCGCGATGCGCCGGATCTCCGCGGCGGTCTTCGACCACGACGACGCCGACGCGCTGTTCGAGAGCTTCGTGGACCTCGGGTGCATCCCCCGCACGACCAAGCTCCAACCGCAGCGCGTGTTCGACTGGTGGGCCCCATCTGGGATCCAGGACGCGGCGAGCCACCCCCGTTCACGTTCACGTCCGAGTTCGCCGCCTGGGTCATGGAACGCAACTTCGATGCCTTCGGCGAGTGGCGTGACATCGCCCGCGGCATGGGCATCGCGCGAGAGTCGAAGGACTGGACGTTCCTCACCCGGATCCAGCTCGGCCTCTACAGCGTGCTCGGCGCACTGCGGGCCACCCGCGACTGGCGCGCCATCCACGACGAACTGCGCAAGGGCGACCCACCCAAGACCGTCCTCGGACGGCAACATCAGGCATGGAAGGCCGCACGGACCTGAGCCGCTCAAGACGCGCCGTCTCCCGCGCCCGTCGATCGCGCGAATTGCGATGGGTCGGGGGACTGCTCCGAGCCGGCGTTTTAGGGCTCACCCGAGCCCGGACCGCTGGGGCCGAGCGGCACCGTTGCTCCGCACCCTTGACAAATGGCCATGCCCCCCAGTCCCCGAACGTCCGACACGTAGAGTCGGTTCGGATGATCACATTCTGGGCATGGCATGAACGTCCCCGTATCAGGTGTGAAGACCCCTCGATCATCTCTGGTGGTGGCGTCCCGATCTCGGTCTCGAAGCACACGTAGCACAGCGGTCCCTCAATCGGTGCGGCGGAACCGCCAACGGTTGAGAACGAAGGTCGGCCGCAGATTCGACACTTCAGATGTGCCATCGCGGTTCAGTCGTCCGTTCGCTCGTCCGGGGTCTGCCAGTCGACGACCTTGTTGCGGAATCCCCACGGGCTGACCGTCGCTCGGGTCCCGCACTTGCATCGCACCGTCGTGTTCTGCATCGTGAGGGCCGGCAACTTGGGCAACTTCGCGGAACAATGCGGGCAAACGAGCGCCATGAATCGCGAGGCTACTATCGGGTGCTGCACAGAAACCCTGCCACCTGCTCAGTCCGCCCCAGAACGGATGGGGACCGTGGACCCAGCGCCGATCTGCGTTCCGCGACAGGGGTGTAGATGCGCCGACCCGTTCAGATCGCGGCGACCGAACGCGCGGACTACCGCATCGGCCGATCGAGTCGGTGTCCCGGCTGCTTCCGCATGGCCTTGTCGATGAGCTGGTTGGAGCGGTCTCGCTCGTCGTCGAAGACGCCGGCGTAGACGCGCATGAGCACGTCGACGGAGTGGCCGAGGCGGCGGGCGACCTCGGCCGGCGGGACGGCCGCACGGAGCATCATGGTGGCGGCGGCGTGGCGGAGGTCGTACACCGTGGCTGACGCGAGGGGGTGGCCCTTCGGCCAGAGTTGCGCACGGGCCCGGAGCCAGACGGGGCCGTAGTTGGTGGAGGTCGGCGGTCGCCCCTGGGCGTTCGAGAACACCCGATCATCCACCGGCTCGAAGCGCGCGAGGTGTGCTCGCAGCAGACGCACGAGCACGGGGGAGAGCGGGACCTCGCGCGTGGCGTCCGCGGCGCGGTGCTTCAGGCCCTTGGCCTCGGTGACGATGCCGTCGCCGGTGTAGCGAGTGCCGGGTGAGGTGACAGCACCCCGGAGCGACGCCAGGCCCCATCCGCGAGCCGGGAGGTCGAGGTCGTGCACCTGCAGCCCGATGGCCTCGGATGGGCGCATCCCGGCGATGCCGACGGTGGCGAAGAGGGCGGCGTAGCGAGCTCCCGAGGAGGGGAGCGCGGCGACGTGGTCGACGATGGCCTGGATGTCGCTGGGCGCAGGAACGGTCGACACGTCGATGGCCACGGCGCCGACCGGGGCGCGCCACTCGACCCGCTCCATCGGGTTGGTCGTCAACATCCCGCGCCGCACGGCCGCTCGCAGCACGGCGCCCAAGGTCCCTCGTCGGCGACGGGCCACCGCCGGTACGGTCGCCCCGCCGTCGGACTTCGAGCACACGGCCGCCAACACCGTCTCGATGAGCACCGGCTCGATCTCGTGCAGGGCGATCGACCAGCGTTCGAGCCAGATGGCGGGTGCACCCTCCGGGGTCGTGCCCGGCCGGTAGCCGGTCTGCCGCAGCCAGTCAGCGAGGTCCGTCGGTGGCTTGGGCGCGCCAACTCTCACCAGCAGCGGGGTGAGCAGGGCGAGGGTCTCGACGGCGCTGCGTCGGCTGTGGCCGGACCACTGCGGCCACTTGAGGGCCAGCCAGTCCTGCGACCACGTCCACCAGGTCGGCCCACCGCTGTCCTCGAGCCAGGAGCCGGGCTCCCCGGAAGCGGCATCGAACGACTGTCCGTCCTGCACGGCGGCGAGTAGCCCGGACCGGAACCGGTCGGCCTCGACCCGGGTCTTGAAGGACCGGGTGCGGTCGCGACCGTCGACCCGCCACTTCACGTAGTAGCGCCGCTGGGCCTTCTCCGCGCCAGGCCGAGGACGGCCGAGCGCGAACACCTGGACCTTCTGCGGGGCGCTGCTCACGACGGCCTCCGGCGTGGCCGCTGCTGACCATCACTGGCCGGCAGGGCCCTCCACCAGTGGTACTGGTGTGGTACGGGGCTTGAATCCCCGTGCCCTGGCCATCCGGGTGGTGAGGCGCTGAACACGTCCCCACCCTACCTGACCAGGGACTTTGTGGCGGAGAGCGTGGGATTCGAACCCACGGTGACCCGAAAGCCACAACGGTTTTCGAGACCGTCCCATTCGTCCGCTCTGGCAGCTCTCCGTCGACCACGTTACCCGGCGGCCTGGGAGCCGCCGAACCGGCTGCGGCGCCGCGTCAGGTCCGACGAGCTGCGAAGAACGTGCGCAGCAGCGCCGACGATGCGTCGGCCTCCACGCCGTGCACCACCTCGACCTCGTGGTTCAACCGGGGATCGGCACAGAGGTTGTAGAGCGTGCCGCACGCGCCGTTGTCCGTGTTCGCCGCCCCGAACACCACCCGCTGCACCCGCGCTCCCACCATCGCACCAGCGCACATCGGACACGGTTCGAGGGTGACCACGAGGGTCGCCCCATCAAGCCGCCAGGTGCCGAGCTCGGCGGCGGCCGCCCGCAGGGCGAGGATCTCGGCGTGGGCGGTGGGGTCGCCACGGCGCTCTCGTTCGTTGCCGGCCTGGGCGACGATCCGCCCGTCGAGCAGCACGACTGCGCCCACCGGGACATCTCCAGCCACACCTGCTGATCGGGCCTCCTCGAGCGCGGTGCGCATGGCCGAGCGCTCGTCGATGGTGCCTGGCGCGGTCGTCACGCCCAGGAACGTATCGGCCGCAGGCAGGACCCGGCCGCCGGGCCGTCGAACCAGTCATGCAGTTGGCTGTTCGGGCGGCGCTGGGGCCGTCCGGCCAGAAGGTCCAACCTCCGGGGTTCATCACGAGGCGGAGCGGCGCTTCGGATGGTGTGGCGCTCGAGCGCACGATGGTCTGGCGGAGGGAGTGGGATTCGAACCCACGGAGGGTTGCCCCTCACACGCTTTCCAAGCGTGCCGATTCGGCCGCTCTCGCACCCCTCCTCGGTTGCTGCCCGAAGGTGGCACCCAGGACCGACGAGGCTATCGTGTCGGCCGTCCCGCTCTCACATGTGGCGGTCGGGTCCTGTGCAACTGCAGTCCGTGAACCGAGTCAGGGCCGGAAGGCAGCAGCTCTCAGCGGAGCCTGTGGTGTGCCGCCGATCGCCTGACGGTCACATGGGGGCGCGGGCCGACACGTCTCTGAGAGACGGCCGGTAGGGTCGGGCGCGATGGCTGACTCGTACCAGGCGCTCTACCGCCGCTACCGCTCGAAGCGCTTCGGCGAGCAGCGCGGCCAGGACCACGTGATGCGGGCCCTGCGCACTGCCGTGCAGGAGGATCGCGTCGGGCATGCCTACCTCTTCAGCGGCCCGCGCGGCACCGGCAAGACGTCGACCGCGCGGATCCTCGCCAAGGTCCTGAACTGCGACAACCCGGTCGATGGCGAGCCGTGCTGCGTGTGTGACAACTGCCGGGCCGTGGACGACGGGCGCATCGTCGACTGGCTCCTCGAGCTCGACGCCGCATCCAACAACGGTGTCGACAAGATCCGCGACCTCATCGAGCGGCTGGCGCTGGGGATCTCCGGCAACCGAAAGGTCGTGATCCTCGACGAGGTCCACATGCTCACGACCGCCGCCGCCAACGCGCTGCTGAAGTCGCTCGAGGAGCCGCCCTCGCACGTCGTGTTCATCCTCGCCACCACCGACCCGCAGAAGGTGCTCCCCACCATCCGGAGCCGCACCCAGCACTTCGAGTTCCACCTGCTTCCCGCTGAAGACCTCGCCGATCACGTGCGTCACGTCATCGCCGACGCCGGGCTCGAGCTCGGTGAGGACGCCGTGGAGCAGGTCGTGCGCCAGGGCGCCGGGTCCGCGCGCGACACGCTGTCGGCGCTCGACCAGGTCTCGGCCATGGGTGGTGTCACCGCTGGCACGCAGCCCGTCGACGCGATCCTCGCCGCGCTGCGCGCAAGAGACGCGGGTGCGGCTCTGGTCGCAGTCGCGGACGCGGTCGCCTCCGGGCGCGACCCTCGGTCGCTCGGCGACGTGCTCATCGAGCGCCTGCGCGAGGCGTTTCTGGCGGTGATGGGCGCGCCTGATCGGCACCTCCCCGCACCCGATCTCGAGCGGGCCGCTGCGCTCGGCGCGGAGCTCGGTCCCGCGGGCCTCACTCGTGCGCTCGAGGTCCTGGGTGACGCACTCGTCGAGCTCGCGAAGAAGCCCGACCCGCGCATCGTGCTCGAGGTCGCGCTCGTCCGGCTCTGCAGACCGGAGGCGGATCGATCCATCGACGCTGTGCTCGACCGCGTGGAGCGACTCGAGCGGGCCATCGCGGCGCTCGACGCCGGGGGCGCGCCGATCTCGTCTCCTGCGAGCGCGGGTGCGCCTGCTTCGCCCAGCGCCTCAGCGCCCGCCGGTGCCCCCGCCCCGTCACCCGCGGGTCCGGCGTCCAGCGCCCGGGAGGAGCTCGCTCGCGTCGCCAGCGCACGACCCGTCCGCGCGCCGGTGAAGAAGGCGACGGCGCCCGCGTCGGCTCCGCCCCGTCCGGGCGCCGCGAGCGCGGCGCCGTCCGCGCCGACGGCCGGCCCGGGTGCCAGCGGTGAGGTCATCGACGTGCCGTCGCTCGCCGAGCTGGCGCCCGCCTGGGCCGACGTGATCCTGCCGGCCCTCGACAAGCGGGCCCGGGCCATGTACTCCACGGGTCACTTCGTCGAGTCAGAGGCAACGACGGCGGTGTTCGC
>JBQTKH010000196.1:0-6256 GCA_052386335.1 Microthrixaceae bacterium | reverse complement strand
GGCCCCGTACCGCTCGCCTTGGGCTGGGCCACCCCCCAGGTCTTCGCGGTCCTCCTCGCGCGGGGGGGCCCTGGGGGCGTGGTTCCCGCGCCGCGCCAGCGACTGCAGCGTCGACTCGCCGCGCTCGATCACGGCCTTCGCGCGCTCGAGCTGCCGTTGCACTCGGCCGCGACCGGGGAACGACCACTCGGGCACGATGATCGGTTGGCCCTCCGCGTCGTAGATCGGGTGCTCGGTGAAGAAGGTGCGCACCATGTCCACGAGGTGTCGGTAGCGCAGGGGGTTCACCGACCCGGAGGCAACCTGCGTGATGGCGGGCTCGGTGGGGACCGGCCCCGCCGCCGCGTCGATGAGTGCGGCCACGACGAGGTCGACCGGGATCACGTCGATGGTGCCTTCGGGCACCCCAGGGAACTCCTTCAGAAGCCCCCGCGCGTACGAGATGATCACGGGCTCGGCCATGCGGAACCCGCGGATCCAGCCGGGGAACGGTTCGAGCGCCGATGACTCGATGATCGAGGGCCGAACGATCGACACCGGAACGTCGCCGCGGTTCTGCAGTAGGGCGCGCTCGCCGAGCGCCTTGGTGTAGGCGTACGCGTCGGGCCAGCCCAGCGAGGCCGCCCGAGCTCGACCGGCCTCCACCATCTGCTCCTTCACCCAGGCCGCTCGGCGCTGCTCGGTCTTGGCCGCCAGCGCCGGGATCCCCGCGGCGCCGATCTCCGTACGGGCGTCCTTGCGGAAGCGGGTGAGCGCGTGGGGTCGGCGGCTGTCGGCTTCGGCATCAGATCGGGCCCGGCGTGCGCCGTCGACCTCGGTGCGCCAGTCGACGTCGACGAAGAACGGGCTCTCGTGCACGGGGATCTCGGGTGCCGCGCCGCGGCGGTTGCCGGCCACGTAGCACGTGGATACGGAGACCAGGTGGGGCGTGACGGCGAGGTCCTGGAGCGTGGTGACGATCCGGCTCGGGCCAAGCAGGTTCACCTCGACGGCGCTGTCGAGCGGTGAGTCGAACGACACGGTCGCCGCCGAGTGGATGACGATCTGACAGGTGGCGAGGGTGGCGCGCCCGACCTCGTCGAGCCGAAGCCCGTCGACGCCGACATCGCCTGCGATCGCCGTGACGCGCTCAGCCAGCAGCGCCGCGAAGCCCTCCCGGCCGTGCTCGGCCCGGAGGCGGTCGAACGCGTCGTTGCTGAAGATCTCGCGCTTGGCCCGCTGCTCGACCGTCGACCGCTTGCCGGGCCGGATGAGCAGTACGAGCCGGCAGCCGGGCACGCAGCGCAGGAGGCGCTCGATGAGCGCCGTCCCGAGGAAGCCCGTCCCCCCGGTGATCGCGATCGTCTTGCCGGCCAGGTCAGCGGAGATCACGGCGTCTGTCTACCATCTGGTAGATGAGCGTGGGGGAGCGAGCGAAGCGGGCTACCGCGGATCGCATCCTCACCGTGGCGATGGCCGAGTTCGGCACTCGCGGCTACGAGGCGACATCGCTGGACGACCTCGCTCGGATCCTCGGGATCAGGAAGCAGACGATCCTGTACTGGTACCCGTCCAAGGAGGTGCTGCTCGAGGCCGTGGTCGACCGCTGCGCCGGCGAGGTCACCACTCGTCTCGAACGGGGCCTCGCCCAGGCCGGCGACGGGTTCGAGCGTGTCGACGCGATCGTACGGGTGATGTTCCGCCTGGCCGCGCGCCATCCGACGATGCTGGGGTTCCTCCGCGAAGTGACGCGGCTCGGGCCGCCTGCCTCCACCCGGCTCCTCACCCAGCTCCAGCCGCTGGTCGACCGGGCTGCCGGCTACCTCGAGGACGAGATGGATGCCGGCAACATGCGACGCCACGACCCACGGCTGCTCTTGTTGGCCGCGTACTCGATGGTGGCGGGACTGGCCACGGAGGTGGAGGTGCTCCGCGCCTTCGGGGAAGAGCGCAGCCTCGCATCGCTTGTGCGCCGTCGGGACGAGCTCCTGGCACTCCTCCGCGCGTCGCTGGTCGTGGAGTGATGAACTGGGCGCGGACAGATCACTGGCCGTGGAGGGCGAGGCGAGATGGGACGAGACGAGATCGATCTGACAGCGCTGTACCGCGCCCCAGTGACGGTGTGCGCCAAGCGGGGGAGCGGCCGCTACCACGCCACCCTCGCGTCCTGGGACCGGCTCGTGCTCGATGTCCAAGATGGCGACCATGCCGCCGATCCGGAGATCGGCGAGCTCGTGTCGATCGGCGTGCCCGACCCTCAGGGATGGGTCACCGGCGAGGTGCGCGTCGTCGCGCAGCGAGGCGCGCACGGCCTCGTCACCACCGCGCCCGAGCTGCGCATGGCACAGCGACGCGCCGCGCATCGCGTGACGCTGCTCCTGCACGTGGATGTGTCCGAGGTCGATGACGACCCACCTGGCTGGGTGATGGGGGAGACCGTCGATGTCTCCGAGGACGGCTTCGCGGCGCAGGTGCCTCCCATCGGCATCGTCGCTGGGGACCGACTCGGCGTGCGGCTCACCCTGCCCGACGGGCAGGTCGTCGCCGGTGAGGCCGACGCCATCGCCGGGGGCCCCTTGGTCCGCGCGCGTTGGACCGACCTGTCCGAACGGTCGAGAGAGCTGATCGCCCAAGTGATCAGTGACGCAGAGCACGCCATCGGCTGAAGAATCCACCAAGTGGGGCGCATCTTGCCCGGGGAATCTGCCCGACTTTGGAAGGATCGGGCGGTTCGGTGTCGAATGGTGCCCATTGAGTGGGAATCGCCCGATTCGTGGGCGCTCCCGAACCCTCAACTCTGGGAGTCAAGACCAATGCGAGCTCGGCGGATCCTTGGTGTGCTGCTGGCGTCCTCAGCCCTGTTGACGGCGGGTCTCTTCGCGTCGCCAGCCGCGTTCGGTGACGAGGTGGACGACCTCCTCGCGATCATCGACGGGGAGCTCAACCCGCCGCCGGACACGGATGGCGATGGCCTCACGGATGAGGACGAGGCCGAGCTCGGCACCGATCCCGCCAAGGCCGACACCGACGGCGACACCCTCAAGGACGGCGCAGAGGTCAACAACGCGGACGAGCTGATGCGGAGCGATCCCACCAAGGCCCACAGCGACGACGACGAAATGCGCGACGACCATGAGGTGAAGGTCACTCGCACCTACCCGAGCGACTCCGACAGCGACGACGACGACCTCAACGACAAGACAGAGACCACGACGCTTGAAGAGGGTGGCACCCAGACCCTGCCGCTCCAGTTCGACACCGACAGCGACCGCCTGGGCGATGGCGACGAGGTCAACCACACGGGTACCGACCCGCGCAACCCCGATACCAATGACGATTCTACCTACGACGGCGACGAGGACTCCGACGGCGACACCTTGAGCGACGGGGCCGAGTTCTACGCCACCCAGACGGCCTGGAACCTCGTCGACACGGATGGCAACGACGTGTCGGACGACTTGGAGGACCCCGACGGCGATCTCCTCACCAACGGTGACGAGATCAACGTCTACACCTCCAACCCTCTCAGCACGGAGTCGGACGGCGACCGTCTGCTCGACTGGGACGAGGTGCACATCTACTCGACGATGCCTGGCTCGCCCGATAGCGACTCCGAGGGTCTGTTTGATGGCGACGAGATCGAGATCCACCAGACCGATCCCAACTCGCAGGACACCGACTGCGACGGAGTCGACGACTGGACTGAGGTGCAGGTCAAGACGGACCCCCGCGAGGGTGTGTGGGGCGCCGATCCAAACGCCTGCGACACCACTGAGCTCATCCCGCCGGTTGGGGGCATCCCCGGCACCTGATCTGACGGCGACGACGGCGGGCTAGCGTTTCGTGGAGAGGCGGGCCCGCCGTTCGTGCCGTTCCACGGCGAGTCGAACGAGCTCGTCGATGAGCTCCGAGTAGGGGAGCCCCGACGCCTCCCACAGCTTCGGGTACATCGAGATCGGGGTGAAGCCCGGAATCGTGTTGACCTCGTTGATCAGCACCTGGCCCGCCTCAGGCAGGTAGAAGAAGTCGACGCGAGCCATGCCGTCGCAGCGCAGGGTGGTGAAGGCTTCGACCGCGAGTCGACGGATCTCGTCGCTGATCTCCTTTGGGAGCTTGGCAGGGATGATCAGGTCGGCTGCGCCATCGAGGTACTTGTCGTCGTAGTCGTAGAACTCGTGCGTCGGTCGGACCTCGCCCGGCACCGAGGCCCGCGGCGAGGCGTTGCCGAGCACCGCCACCTCGATCTCGCGCCCGGTCACGCCCTGCTCGATGACGATCCACTCGTCGTATTGCGCAGCCATCGTGCAGGCATCGACGAGCGTCCGGTCGTCGACGACGCGTGATACGCCGACAGATGACCCGAGGTTCGCCGGCTTCACGAACATCGGATAGCGCAGATCAGCGGCGCGGGCGCACACCACGGCGCCATCGAGCTCGGTATCTCGCAGTCCGACCCAGGGAACCTGGGGGAGGTCGTGGGCGGCCAGGACGTCCTTCGCCTTCAGCTTGTCCATGCACAGTGCGGAGCCGAGCACGCCAGCGCCCACGAACGGCACGTTGGCCAGCTCGAGCATGCCTTGCACCGTGCCGTCCTCACCGCGGGTGCCGTGTAACAACGGAAGCACCACGACGGGTCGATCGTCGACCCCCAGCGGTCGCACGGTGGCAAGGGGCTCGATGGCGGTGCCCGCCGCCTCGAGCCGCTGCGTCGACGCGTCAGCGGCCGGCAGTGCGCTGACGCCGGCATGGAGTGCCACGATCGCGTCGTCGGCCCGCACCCACTGGCCCTCCCGGGTGATCCCGATGGCATCGATCGCGTACCGCTCCGGATCGACGGCCCTCAGCACGTGGTACGCGGACACGCACGACACCTCGTGCTCGGCCGATTGGCCGCCGAACAGCACGACGAGCCGGATCTGGTCGGAGGAAGCCATGGGCGAAGTGTACGGGTGGGACCTCGTCCGGCTGCGAGACTCTCATGCATGAAGCTGCGCTGCTCGGACCTGGCCACTGCATCGGGCGGCACCCTGCACGGCCCCGATGTCGTGGTCATGGGGGCGTCGATCGACTCGCGGTCGGTGCAGCCAGGTCAGCTCTTCGTGCCGGTGGTCGGGGAGCGGGACGGACACGACTTCGTCGAGGACGCGCTCGCGAGTGGTGCCGCTGCCTATCTCACGAGCCGGCCGCCCACCCAGGGATCTGCCGTCGTCGTCGCCGACACCATCGTGGGGTTGCAGGACGCGGCTCGCTGGGTCCGCGCGAGGTTGGACGGACCGGTCATCGGCATCACGGGTTCGGTGGGGAAGACCTCCGTCAAGGACCTGTTGGCCGCGATCCTGGCGCGCCGCTTCCACGCCGCGGCCAGCGAGCGGTCGTTCAACAACGAGCTCGGCGTGCCCCTCACGTTGCTGAACGCGCCCGATGAGGTGGAGGTCGTCGTGGTGGAGATGGGCGCTCGTGGGGTCGGCCACATCGCGGACCTGTGCGACATCGCCCACCCCACCATGGGCATCGTCACGCGTGTCGCCGCAGTGCACACGGAGGTCTTCGGCACGATCGACGAGGTGGCGCGCGCGAAGGCCGAGCTCGTGCGCCAGCTCCCGGCGTCGGGCACGGCCGTGCTGAACGCTGCCGATCCGCGCGTGGCGGAAATGGCGCAGGTCACGGACGCGCACGTCATCACCTTCGGTGCAGGTGGTCTGGTGTGGGCCGACGACCCGCGAGGTGACGACACCCTCCAGACACGGTTCCGGTTGCGCTCACCGTGGGGGGACACTGATGTCGTGCTCGCTGCCCGGGGTAGCCACCAGGTCGAGAACGCGCTCGCGGCGGCCGCCGCCGCGCTGAGCTGCGGCGCGGACTTGGAAGACATCGCCGCCGGGTTGGGTACCGCACGGCTGTCCCCGTGGCGCATGGAGCTCGAGACGGCACCGGGTGGGGCGCTCGTGCTGAACGACGCCTACAACGCCAACCCCACATCGGTTGCGGCCGCATTGGAGGCCCTCGCCGCGCTACCTGCTGATCGTCCGACGGCCGTGCTCGGGGTGATGGCCGAGCTCGGCGCCGCCAGCGACGACGAGCACGCGGCGATCGGTGCGCTCGCCGCGCGGCTCGGGGTTCGGCTCGTGACGGTCGATGCCCCGGCGTACGGCGGCGAGGACGTGTCGTCGCTGGAAGACGCCGCCACGGTCCTGGGCAACCTCGGCCCTGGCGACGCGGTGCTGGTGAAGGGGAGCCGCGTCGCGGGTCTCGAGCGCCTCGCCGCGCTGCTGCTCAG
>JBQTKH010000195.1:0-27727 GCA_052386335.1 Microthrixaceae bacterium | reverse complement strand
CCCGGTAGATCAGCACGCGGTTCGATCCGGCCCGCTGCGCGACGGCGTCGATGGTCATCGAGGTGTAGCCCACCTCGGCCAGCACCTCGCGCGCGGCGTCGAGGATCGCCTGCCGCTTGCCCAGGTCTGGTGGACGGCCCGGTCCCCGCTTGCTGGTCGCTGCACCGGTCGGCCCCATCGCTGGCACCGTACCGAACGCCGCTCGACGAGCCACCGATCTTGGTCCGCGGGACGTCTGGCCCGACGCGCGGGACCTTCGACCCTGAGCGTGCCAAGGCGCGTGAGCGCACGATCACGGGAACGAGCTCGGGGAGGACGGATGCAACCCATGCGCGAGGTCGACGAGCGGTCCGCCACCGACCTCGCGGGCCGGGGCAACGGGATCCATCTGCTCATCACGGCGGTCGTGGTCATGGCGATGACGGTGCTCGTGCCCCTGGCGGTGGTGTTGCTCACCTTCGATGGCGACGAGGGCGGGGTGGCGGCGGGAGGTGGGACCACCAAGACGCTCGACGTCGAGCTCGGAGACCTCTACGTGAAGCCGTCGTCGGTCGAGGTCGAGGCAGGCACGGAGCTCGTGGTGCGGGTGACCAACGCCGGTGCCATGGCTCACGACCTGAAGCTGCAGGGGACGACCGGCACGGGCCTGCTGGAGCCCGGCGCCACCGAGGAGGTGTCGCTCGGGGTCATGGAGGCGTCCACGGAGGCGTGGTGCACGGTGCCGGGCCACCGGGAGGCCGGCATGGTGCTGACCATCGACGTCAGCGGGTCGGGATCGGGCGGTCAGCCCACCCGCGCTGGGGACGACAGCGCATCGATCGACTTCGCAGCGACCCCCGAGGTCGACTGGGTGCCGTTCGACCCCGCCCTTGCCCCCGCACCGGGCGGCACCGCCCACGAGATCACCTTCCACGCCACCGAGAAGGTGATCGAGGTGGCGCCCGGCGTCACCCAGGAGCTGTGGACCTTCAACGATCAGGTGCCCGGGCCCGTGCTGCGGGGCAAGGTGGGCGACGTCTTCACGGTCACGCTCGTGAACGACGGCAAGCTCGGTCACTCGATCGACTTCCATGCCAGCAAGGTGGCGTGGAACGACGAGATGCGCACGATCCAACCCGGGGAGTCGCTCGTCTACCAGTACGAGGCCAAGCACGCCGGCATGTGGATGTACCACTGCGGCACCGCGCCTGCACTGCACCACATCGGCAACGGCATGTTCGGAGCGATCATCATCGACCCGTCGGAGCTCGCGCCCGTCGACCACGAGTACGTGCTCGTGCAGTCTGAGCTCTACCTCGGTCCCGAAGGCGGACCGGGCGACCTCACGAAGATGCAGGCGGTCGACCTCGACGCCGTCGTGTTCAACGGGTACGTCAACCAGTACCTGCACGGGCCCATCAGGGTGGAGCCCGGCCAGCGCGTGCGGACCTGGGTGCTCGATGCAGGCCCCAGCGAGAACTCCGCCTTCCACATCGTGGGCACGATCTTCGACACCGTGTACAAGGAGGGCGAGTACCTCCTGCGGCCTGGCGCGGGCCGGGGCGGCTCACAGGTGCTCGACCTGCAACCGGCCCAGGGCGGTTTCGTCGAGTTCAGCTTCGACGAGGCGGGCCTGTATCCGATCGTCACGCACAAGTTCGCCAACGTGGGCAAGGGAGCGCTCGGGCTGTTCCAGGCCGGCGAGGTCGCCCCCGCCGGGGGCGCTGCCCACTAGCGGTCCCCACCGAGCGGGGTCTCTGGGTACCTCAGCGGGCGGGGTCTCGCCAGGTCCAGGCGGTGACGAGCCAGCCGCTGGCTGCGACGAGCCACCAGCGCCCGTGCGCCTCCTCGCCCATGAGCGACGGGAGCTGATCGAAGCGGAACGCGAGCGACGAGATCACCAGCGCGGTGAGCGCCCCGGCCACTGCGCCGATCTGGCCACTGCTCGCCACGCCCTGGCGATGCGCGAGTCCGCTCGCGGCTGCGGCCAGCCCGGCCACAGCGGCACCCTCTGCGGCGCGCTGCGCGAAATCGTGGCCGGTGACGCTGGCCTCGATCACGGCGGCCACCATCAGCCCCGCCCACGTCACGGCGAGGGCGAGGGCGATCGCGCTGAGGCGCAGCATCCGTCGACGGGCCAGGGACGTGGGAACCGCCGAGATGGTCTCACCAGCCGGATCCTCCACCACGAGCGCAACGATCGAGGCGCCGACGATGGTGGCCGCCACGAGGGCGCCGGACACATCGTCCTTCCCGCGAAGCAGCACGATCAGCATCGGTGCGGACGCCAGGGCCAGCGCCGCACCGACGAGCGGGAGCGGCATCGCGCGCGCGGCGGGAAGCCAGGCGCGGGCGGTCATCGGCCATGACGCTCGACTCGACGGCGGTCGCGCTCGAGCAGCTGAGGAGGGCGGGCCGTCGATCAGCACTCGCCCCCGCCGACCGTGCTGCCCGCGCGTGGCGGCACGGGCTCGAAACCGAGGGCCACGAGGAGCTCATCGGTCGAGGTGTCGCGATCAATGAGGTGATCCCAGTCGGACCGCAGGAGATCGCGCACCGCTGGCTCCGGGAGGGCGAGCAGCTGTCGCGCGGCGTCGAGGTCGCTGAGCGCCCAGGTGACGGGAGCGGGGCCGGCGTAGCAGCGATCTGGCCAGGGGTGGCCGAAGTCGCTCACGTAGTTGCCGCTGTCATGGGTCGCATCGTCCGTCGAGGTCATCGCCGCCGCTGTCTCCGCGTCCACGCCCCGGGTGGCCAGCCACAGCGCGATCACACCCCGCGCCTGGTGATCGATGCTGAGCACCGCCCCCTCGGTGATGTCCGCGGTGACCCCGACCGCCGTGAGTGCCACCCAGAACCGGGCGCCCTCGTCGGCGGCGCTGCGCTGGACGACCTTGTCCATGGGGATGTACCGGCGGTCGTTCGGTTCTGCGGTGAGCAACCGTCGCACCTCGGGATCGAGCTCAGCGCGATCGAGGCTGGTGTCCTGTCGCACGCTCCACCCAGCCAGCGAGCCACGGGGGGCGGCGAGGACCACGGGGGTGATCGTCTCGGCGATGTGCTCGGTGAGCTCGCGATCGGAGCCGTAGGCACAGACGGGAAGCTCACCCACGTCGACGCACCGCTGGTGGGCTTCGGGTTCGTTGATCAGCGACGCGATGTGCTCGGCGTCGGCGGTGTCGATCGGCCGGGTGGCGGCGATGGCGCTGACGACCGCCAACACCGCGAAGGCTGCGCCGGCGAGGAGCACCTGGGGCCGTCGGTCATCACGGAGGAGGGCCACCACCGCGACCAACCCCACGAGCGCGAGGATCCACAGGTGGTGGGCGAGCCAGGGCGGTGCCGTGAACCGCACGAGCTCCGCAGGGTCGTTGAGCCACGTCGAGAGCTGGCGGATCGGCTCGGTCTGGCGGTTGCCGGCGGTGGCGAGCCTGGTCGAGCCGAATCCGATGGCGATCACGACCGCGACGGGCACCAGCGTCCATGGCGCCCACCGCCCCAGCATCACGCCGAGTGCGGTCGCCCCAACGCACAGGAGTGCGGCGCCCAACACGGCCGCGACCTGGCGCGCTCCGATGTCGCTGATGCCGCCGAGCGTGTTCGCGGTGATGAAGAGGGTCATGAGCGCGAGGAACGTCAACGCGACCGAGGCGGCGGCGCCGGCTGGCAGCAGGTGGCCGAGCGTGCGGGTGCCCTGGGAGGTGGGACATGTGCCGAAGAGCTCCTCGGTCCCGTCTCGTCTCGAGCGAGTCCTCGCTCGGTGTGCCGCGAGGACCACGAGCCCGGCCAACGGGTGGACGTAGATCGGGTACAGCTCGATGGCACCGAGAACGTCCCCCTGGTAGTCGCCGGCCCACACCCGCCCGAACAGCACGAGCACCATGAGGCAGAACCCCAATCCCACGCCCATCGACGCTGAGGAGAGCAGCTCGCGCGCCTCGACTCGTCCGAGCGAGACGGACACGGACCATGGCGACGCGGCGCTGTGCGCGGCGGCGGGGTGAAACGCCACGGCGGCGTCCGACGCCCAACCCCCCTGACGCGAGGGTCGTCGTCGCTCGATCCAGCTCGCGATCATCCAGACCACGCCCGCGATCAGGAACATCCCAGCCATGCCGAAGACCACACCGGAGCCGCCCGAGACCAGCGCCATGAACACCGTGACTGCCCCCATCCCGAGCAGCGGCGGTCCGAGGCGGCGTCTCACGCCAGCACCCCCGCGGTGGCTCCCGTGAGGGTGAGGTAGCCGTCCTCCACCGTCGGCGCGACGAGCTGGGCGCCGCTCGGGGGCAGCCCGATGTGGCGCACCATCCCCTCCCCGGTGATCCATGCCAGCTGCGCCGACGGGTCGCGCTCGGCGCTCATCCACACGCGGTCGTTCGCGAGCGCGGCCAGCTCGGGAGGAGCTCCGGTGAAGTGGACGGCGCCGTCGAGAAGCACGACGACGCGGTTGCACAGCGCGGCGACGTCGTCGGTCTGGTGGGTCGACAGCAGGACGGTCGAGCGGGCGGCCACCGCGGACAGCAGCTCGCGGAAGCGGAGCCGCTGCTCGGGGTCGAGCCCGGCGGTCGGCTCGTCGAGGATCAGCAGGTCCGGGTCGCCGAGCATGGCCTGCGCGATGGCGACGCGTCGTCGCATGCCGCCAGAGAGCTTCTTGATGGCCGTGCCCCTCACCGGCTCGAGGCCCACGAGCGACAGCACCCGCCGCACCTCGTCGTGACGAGCCCGGCGGTCGCCCCACTCCTTGAGGATCGCCACGTAGTCGACGAACTCGAAGGCGCTGAACGACCGGTGAAAGCCCGGCTCCTGGGGCAGATAGCCGAGCCGGCGGCGTGCCGCCAACCGTCCGTCCGGCGTGGTGGGGTCGTGGCCGAGCAGCTCCACGGTGCCTTGGTCGGCGGACAGAACGGTGGCGAGGATGCGCAGCAGCGTTGTCTTCCCCGCGCCGTTGGGGCCCAGCAGCCCGGTGATGCCCGTGCTCAGATCGATGTCGACCCCCGCGAGGGCGACCTTCGGGCCGAAGCGCTTCGTCACGCCGATGCCTCGAGCGGTTCCGATCACCAGGTGACCTCCATGGTCGAGAAGCGGTCGCGGCGGAGATAGAGCCCGCCGGCCGAGACGAGGACGAGCGCCAGCGCGGCGGACTGCCCGACCAGTCCGAACACCATCGTGTCGGCGATCGGGACCCTGCGGCCGTCGAACAGGCTCACCGACGCCAGCAGGCTGACCCACCCCACGGCCAGCGCGACGGTGGCCGAGGTGACGCGGACGTACGTTGCGAGCGCCATGCTCCCGAGGGCGAGTGCGAGTCCGGGGAGCACCCACAGCGCACCGCCCGCAGTGAGGTCGGGCTGCGCCAACCCGGCGATCGCGAGGATCGCGAACGTCGGGGCGAGGATGGCGAGCGATCGGCGCAGCATGAGGCTCACGCCGAAGAGCGGCGTGGCGGTCGCCGCTTCGCCCCCGGGCTCCTCGGTGGGGAGGAAGGCGAGGGCCACTGAGCCGAGCGGCACGAGCGGCGCGACGATGAGGAACGCGGTGTCCGAGCCGGTGTCCCGTGCGGTTGCGATCGCGGCCGCCGCCAGCAGCACGGTGGTGGCCAGCCAGGCCAGTCGAAGCCCGGGGGTGGCTCCGACGATCCGCGCCGTGTCGTCAGGCATGCCCACCAGGACGAGCAGCCGTTCGATCAAGCTGACGCGGGGCCGGTCGATGGCGTCGGCCACCTCGGCCCAGGACCTGCTGAGCTCGAGGGCGTCCGCCGCGCCAGCAACCGCTGCGCGGCAGCTCGCGCAGTGGATCAGGTGCTCTTCGATCGACGATGCCGTGACGTCATCGATCGACTCGTCCGAACGCGCGAACCGGGCGAGCGCCACGGGCGGTGCGTGCCAGGTAGCGGTCATGCCAGTGCTCCTCGCATCTCGGCTCGCGCGCGCATCGCACGCGTCTTCACGGTGCCGGCGGGGATGCCGAGCAGGTGGGCGGCCTCGCGCGTCGTGAGACCGTCCAGCACCGTTGCCTGCATCACAGCCCGCAGCTCAGGTGAGAGACCGGCCATCGCCGCCGCTAGGCCGCCGTGCTCGATCGACGAGAGCACCTGCTCCTCTGCGGCCACCATGACCTCCGTCGCGCGAGCGGGCCGGACGGCATCGAGGACGGGCGCCCAGCGCCCCCTTGTGCGGAGCACGCCGATCAGCCGGCGAATGGCGATGCCCCAGATCCACGCGGCGGGCTCGCCGCGGCCGTCCCACCGGCTCGCGGATCGCCACACGGCGACGAAGGTGTCCTGCACCGCCTCGGCGGCCACGTCAGGGTCGGCACAGCGGCGACGGAGCCGAGCAGCGACCCACGGCGCGTGGCGATCGTGGAGCTCGCGGAGCGCGGTGCGGTCACCCTCGGCGACTGCACCCAGCAGCTCGGCGTCTGTCCGCATCGGCACCATCGTCCCGCCTGTCGCGAGCCGGTGCTCGCATGGTTCACCACGGGCGGGTCGAGCGTCTTGCCGCTACTGCACCACCACCGCCGTCACCATGCCGAACATGCCCTCGTCGGTCTCGACGTGCGGGAGGATGTGGCAGTGCCAGACCCATGTGCCTGGCTTGTCGAGCTGCACGAGCACCGAGTAGCGCTCGCCTGGTGCGACATTGACGACATCGGCCACATACGGGGCGTCGAGGGGGTACCCGTCCTTGGCCACGACGATCTGGTCGAACTGGTGCAAGTGCATCGGGTGGCTCTGCGAGCCCTCGTTGAAGTAGTGGAAGAGCACCCAGTCGCCGTCCTGCGCCACCACCGGTGCGGTGGCGGGGAAGCTCTTGCCGTTCAAGCTGAACCCGATCACCCCGGAGTCGTTCAGCACCATGGGGAGCTCCTGGGTGATCTGAAGATCAGCCGGGAGCGCTTCGCCGCCGACGGTGGCGCCTCGGGGAATCGGCACCTGTCCCACGAAGATCGAGCCGAACATGCCGTTGGGCATCCCCACCTGCGAGTGGAAGTGCGGGTGGTACATCGCCACCGCGACCTCGTCGGCCGTGTACTCGTAGGTGAACGACTCGCCAGGCTTGATCACCGGTTGCGTGATCGGAGCCACCCCGTCGAACCTGTTGTCGACGTTGAGGCCGTGCAGGTGGAGGTCCGTGGCGATCGGGAGCTTGTTCTCCAGCCGGAACTGGGCCTTGTCACCGACCTGGAGGTGGATGGACGGCGCCGGCACCGTGCCGTTGTAGGTCCAGGCGTCCACGATGTCGCCGGGGGCCCGTTCCCACTTGGTGATCTCGGCCACGAGGTCGAACACCTTCGTGCCGTCAGCGAGGACCTCGGTGGGCTCGAGGATGGCGTTGCCCACCCCCGCCGTGGTGGCGGGGAACTTGGCCATCGAGTCGAGCATCGCAGCCGTCATCGCGTCGTAGTCCATCGCGCCGCCGGCCATCGGTTGGTCACCACCACCGCTCGACGGGGCGTCGCCCTCGGTGACGGTGAGCACAGCCTCCATCCCCGCCTCGCGGTGGCCGGGGATGGCGCAGAACATCGTGTAGGTACCCGACGCAAGATCACCGATCGGGAGCACGGCATCGGCGCCGGCCGCCAGGTCGGCCGTCTTCTGGTCGGTGCCCTCGATGACGAGGTTGTGGGCGACCGAGCCGTCGTTCACCACGCTCAGCGATCCGCCGAAGCCCACAGATGCGGGGGTGATCGCAAACTCCGTGAGCGACACGGCGACGAGGGCGCCTCCTGTTCCGGTGCCAGCGGCCTCGCTCTCGTCGATGGCCCGCCATCCCATGCCGATGGCCATCACGGCCCCGACCATCGCGAGGAGCGCGATCACGATGGCGATCAGGAACATGCCGTCCCGGCCGCTCGGTTGGGCTGGCCCTGACACGTCGGAGGGGTGAGCTTCATCGGTCGCAAGATCCATGGGGCGAAGCATGGCCAGGCTCCGGCCCGACGCGTAGGGCCGAAGGTCCCCCTCCCGAGGGCAGTCGGCCCTTGTTTGCGCCCTGCGCCCTCCGGAAGCTGCGACGCCTCACGTCGAAGACGAGGTGAAGGTCTACCGCGATGCTCGCGGCTGACCGGTGACGCCCGCCTCGATGCGTCGGCCCGAGATCAGCTCAGGCGTGATCGACACGATCTGCCCGCCACCGCGAGGCGCCCAACGTGCGATCGGCATCGTCGCAAGCCGCGCGACCTTGGCTGGGTCGGTGATGTGACGGGCCACGCCGGTCACCATCACGCTCCACCCCGTGTGCCAGAGCGGATCCATCTCGTCGACCTCGAAGGCGACGACTGCTTCCTGTGTGGCCGCGGCCAGCTTCGTGCCGGGCCCGGTCCGGAAGAGGATCTGCGTTCCGTCGAACCAGAAGTTCACGGGCAGCACCGCCGGCAAGGCGCCCGATGTGACACCGATGCGCCCCAGCGTGGCCCCGGCGAGCAGGCGCAGGCACTCGGCTTCGTCGAGCACCACGAGCCCATTTCGGTCAGTCTCCACCAGCCACCGGGAGTCGATCGACGGGTGTTCTGGTGTGGCCATGGTTCGAGCCTGGCGCAACCGGTGGGGGAACGGGCAGAGGCCGCAGTCCGAAGTGCGCAGGACCAATGGCCCTATGTTCGAGTCCAGACCGATGATCCGGGAGGGTTCGAGTGGCACGTGAAGCGCTGGGCGATGAGGAGCAAGCGCGGCGGCGCGCCGCCATCGCGGAGCTGATGCCCACCACGCCCTACCTGGCCGGCCTGGGCATCCAGATCGAGCGCTACGAGCCCGATCTCGCGTCCATCCGGCTGCCGTTCCGCGCCGAGCTCACCAACGACGGCACCTACTACCACGGGGGCGTGATCGCGGCCGTGATCGACACCACGGGCGCGCTGGCCGCGTGGTCGAACCACGACTTCGACAAGGGAGCCCGGGCGTCCACCGTCGCGATGTCGATCCAGTACGTCGGCGCCTGCAAGCGCTCCGACCTGCTGTGCCATGCAACGGCGGTGCGGCGGGGCAAGGAGCTGACCTTCACCGAGATCACCGCGACCGACGCCGACGGCAACGTGGTTGCCCACGGGTTGCAGACGTACCGAATCGTCTGATCCAGACGGGTTCGCGTATCGTCCGCCGCCAGGGGAAGGGGGAGCCATGGAGCGCTTCGAAGGACGGTTGGCAGTGGTCACCGGTGGTGGCAGTGGCATGGGCCGCGAGCTCGTGCTGCAGCTCGCCGCCGAGGGGTGCTCGGTGGCGACCTGCGACGTGAACGTCGATGCCGTGGCGGAGACGGCCCGCCTCGCCGAGAAGGAGGCCCCCGCGGGCACGCGCATCACGACGCACGTGTGCGACGTGGCCGACGAGGCCGATGTGCAGCGCTTCCGCGACGAGGTGGTCGCCCAGCACGACACGGATCACATCAACCTGCTGTTCAACAACGCCGGCGTGGGTGGCGGCGGGAGCTTCCTCACCGCGGACCGGGAGGAGTGGGACCGCACCTTCGGGATCTGCTGGGGCGGCGTCTACAACTGCAGTCGCGCCTTCGTCCCGCTGCTCGTGGCCAGCGACGACGGCTACCTGATCAACACGAGCAGCGTGAACGGCTTCTGGGCGCTGCTCGGCCCGGGCATGCCCCACACCGCGTACAGCGCGGCGAAGTTCGCGGTGAAGGGCTTCTCCGAGGCGCTCATCGAGGACTTCCGCCTGAACGCCCCGCACGTGAAGGTCGCCGTCGTCATGCCCGGCCACATCGGCACCGACATCGTCACCAACAGCCGCAAGGTCCACGGTGGCGACGGTCCGATGGACGACGACGCCGTGGCCGCCGCCCGCGAGCAGATGGGTCGCCGCGGGGTGCCGGTGGAGTCGATGGACGACGATGCCGTGCGCTCCATGATGGACATGATCGGGGACCTGTTCCGCGAGGGGGCGCCGATGACCGCTGCCGCGGCTGCCACGGTGATCCTCGACGGCGTGCGGGCCGACCGTTGGCGCATCCTGGTGGGCGACGACGCGCACAAGCTCGACGAGCGGGTACGGGCCGACCCCGAGAACGTCTACGGCGAAGGCGCCCCGACCCTGGGCATCCTCGAAGGCTGACCGCACGCTCGGGTCCGGCAGTGCGCGTCACGACAGGTGTCGGAGCTGCTCCCAGACCTCGGGCCAGGTGCCGCGCAGGCCGCGGCACACGAGGATCGGGGTGCCCTGGACCTCGTTGACGATGTCGTAGCCGTTGTCGACCGTCGCCACGACGTCGCAGTCGTCGAAGTGGGGGCTCAGGTGGGCGGCGTCGTAGCGGAGGGCGACGACCGTTGCTGACTCGTCGTGGGGCTGGCGGAAGTCGGCGTAGCTGTTGTGGGCCGAGTACGCCGGCGGGAGCCCGAGGTCGGGACCGAAGCGGTCGAGCGCCCCGGCCTCGCCGTAGGAGCCCGTGAGCAGCACCACATCGTCGCGCTCTGTCGCGGGTAGGTCGGCGACGACCCCTGCGACCTGGCGCGCCAGCTCGGGCCACCCGACCGTCTCGGCGACGGCTTCGTTGAGCTCGGCGGTGACCTGGGTGGTCGACAGCGGGAGGAGGGGGACGGCGAAGACGAGGCTCAGCGCCGCGTTGGGAGCGAGGTACCAACCGATCCGATCGATGCGAGCGGCTCGTTCCGTTGCCGCCACACCGGCCAGCATCACCACGGTGGTGAGGGGAACGACGTAGTACGGACGTCCGCCGGTGGCGAACGCCGCGACCAGGCCTGCCGGCCACGCCCACAGCAGCGGTCGGAACGAGCGTGCCGCGTCGTCGCGTGCGAGCCAGCGTGCCCCTCGCCACAGCAGCGGGACGGACAACGGGCCCACGAAGAGCACCTGGAGCGGCAGCAGGGTGGTGCGACTCTCACCGGCCAGACGCTCGGAGAGCACGCGTGCCATCTCGACCTGCGGCCATCCGTGGTCCGCCTGCCACAACAGGTTGGGCGCCGCGATGAGGGCGGCCAGGCCGGCGCCGGCGGCCAGCCACGGCGTGGCCAGCACCTCCCAGCGTCGCTCGGCGACGAGCCCGCAGAGCAGCGCCGTGCCGAGCAGGACGAGCAGGTTCTTGTTGAGCATCGACATGCCAGCCACACCACCGAAGGCGACCCACCACCGGGGGTTGCGGGTGCGCAGCACTCGGGCCATGAGCCAGAGCAGCGCCATCCAGGCCGTCAGGTCGAAGACGGCGGTGGAGAGCAGATGACCCACCCCGAGCGCGAAGCCGCCGACGGCCACGGCGACCGCGCCTGCGATCTGGGCGGGGCGTCGGCCACCCAGCTCACGGACGACGAGCCCGCCCAGCGCCGTCGTGAGCGCCGTCGTGAGCGCCGGGAGCAGCCGGAGCAGGCGCAGGTTCCCCGGTGCGATCAGCTCGCTGAGACGGGCCACCGCGGGGGTGAAGGGGGGTTGGTCGACGTAGCCCCAGGCGAGGTGCTTCCCGGCCTCGAGGAAGTACAGCTCGTCACGATGCCAGCCGTAGCGGGGCGCGACTGCCACCAGCAGCGCGGTGGCCGCCGCGGCCACCGCGAGCACCGGCCCCCAGGCCACCGGTTCCTCGTCTCGATCGATCACGTTGTTCTACTTCGGATCATTACGCTGCGGGCATGACTGAACCCTTCGCCTTCGGTGGCATCAACCACCTCGCACTGGTGTCGAGCGACATGGAGCGCACGGTCGCCTTCTACGAGCGCCTGCTCGGCATGCGGCTCGTGAAGACCATCGAGCTGCCCGTGGGCATGGGCCAGCACTTCTTCTTCGACTGCGGCGGTGGCGACATGCTGGCCTTCTTCTGGTTCCCGGGCGCGCCCGCCGGCGTGCCCGGGATCTCGGCGCCCGTCGGCCGGCCCGACACGGGAGACCTGACGAGCGCGATCGGCTCGATGAACCACGTGGCGTTCACGGTGCCCGCCGACAAGATCGAGGAGTACCGAGACCGGCTCGTCGACGCTGGGGTCCCGTGCAGCGGCATCGCGAACCACGACGACAGCGAGTTCGGCATCAGCAAGGAGATGCACCCCGGCGTGTTCCTCCGCTCGGTCTACTTCCAGGACCCCGACGGGATCCTCCTCGAGATGGCGTGCACGCTGCGGGCCTTCACCCCCGACGACGTCGCCCATCCACCCGTGTCGGCCAGGACCCCGTAGGCCGACGTGCGGCCGGGCAGGCTCCGCGGGTGACCGACCATCACCCGCACGACCACGGTGGCGCTGGCCACAGCCACACCCACGGGTCGATCCGCGCCGGCGAGCGCCACAAGGGCCGGTTGGCCGTTGCGTTCGCGCTGCTCGCCACGTTCATGGTCGTCGAGGTCATCGGCGGGCTCGCCAGCAAGTCGCTCGCCCTGCTGTCCGACGCTGGTCACATGTTCACCGACGTGCTCGGCCTCGGGATGGCACTGGCCGCGATCCAGCTCGCGTCGCGCGGCTCCGCTCGCACCCACCACACCTTCGGCCTGTATCGCCTCGAGATCTTGGCTGCGCTCGCCAACGCCGTGCTGCTGTTGTGCGTGGCGACCTATGTGGTGATCGAGGCGGTCGGTCGCTTCGACGATCCGCCCGATGTGCAGACCGGCGTCCTCCTCGTCGTCGCGGCGCTCGGGCTGCTCGCCAACCTCGTGGCCTTTGCGCTGCTGCGTGAAGGCGCGCGGGAGTCGTTGAACCTGCAAGGCGCCTACCTCGAGGTGGTGGCCGACACGGTCGGGTCGGTCGCCGTGCTGGTCGGAGGCTTCGTGATCCGCGCCACCGGCTGGGGGTGGGTCGACCCCGCGGTCGGCGTGGCCATCGGGCTGTGGGTCCTGCCCCGCACCCTGCGGCTGGCCGCGCAGGCTGTGCGCGTGCTCGTGCAGGCCGCACCCGCCGGTGTCGACCTCGTGGCGCTGTCGTCGGATCTCCTCGCGGTCGAGGGCGTGCTCGACGTGCACGACCTCCACGTGTGGACGCTCACCTCGGAGATGGACGTCGCGTCGGCCCACCTGATGGTGGCGGTCGGCACCGATGCCCACGGGGTGCTCGACCAGGCTCGCCTCGTGCTCCGGGATGGCTACCGCATCGAGCACGCCACGCTGCAGGTGGAACCCGACGACCACGAGGGATGCGCCGAGTTGGCCTGGTAGCGACGCCCCTGGATGTGTCTGGGACATCGGCGCGCCGATACCGTCGCTCCGATGAGCGAGCGTGCCGAGGAGGTCGACGATGGGTTCGAGGCGCGCTGCGCCGGCGACCGCGCGTTCCTCGGCCTCGAGATCACGGGTGACCGCCCGCACGCGTCCTTCCTGCTGACCAGCGCGCTGGCTCGCCACGACGGTCGGCTCTACGGCGGTACAGCGGTGGCCGCCGCGATCGCGATGGCGGAGCACGCATCTGGTCGACCGTGCCTGTGGACGACGGTGCAGTTCGTGTCCGGCGACTCGGTCGTTGGGGATCGGATCGAGTGCGACGCCACCGTCCTCGCGGCGGGCCGCCGCACGACGCAGCTCCGCGTGTCGGGCCGAACCGGCGGGCGCGAGCTCTTCAGCGCTGTGGGGTCCACGGCGGTGCACAAGGAGCGCGCCCTCGACGGCGTGTTCGAGCCGATCCCCGTGGTGGCGCAGCCCGACGACTGCGACGTGTTCCACTTCCCGATCCCCAAGCACATGGTGGAGCACGCCGAACGGGAGCGCGCTCGACCGATGGAGCTGCGGGCCACCCGTCGCCTCGATCCCGCGGCCTGCCGCGAAGGCGAGCTGCTCTTCTGGGCTCGGGTGGCCGGTCATCGGGCCACGCCCGCGATGATCGGCTACATGGCCGACATGGTGCCGATGTCCGTCGTCCACGCCTCCGGGCACCTCGGCGGCGGCACGAGCCTCGACAACACCGTGCGCATCGGGCGTTTCGCCGACACGGAGTGGGTGCTCCTCCAGCTCGACCCGCACATCGCCATCGGCGGCTACGGCCACGGTTCGGCGCTGGTGTGGTCGCCCGACGGCGTGCTCATGGCCACCGCCAGCCAGACCGCCGCCCTCATCGTCCTCGATTGAGCTGAACGCATGCGTGCTGCGCACGGTCACCGTCGCTATCCGCGGGTGCCGGTTCAGAGAACGAGGGAGATGAAGCGCTGGGCGGCTGGACCGATCGCCTCGGGTCGGTGGACGAGCACGATCGTGCGCTGGAGCTTGGGTGACGTGGGCCGCACGGTGGCGCCGAGCCGCCGTGCGGCATCGGCGAGCTGGGTCGGCAGGAACGTGGTGCCCGCGCCGGCCAGCACGAGTGGGATGAGCGCCTCGCGCTGCGCGGTCTCCACCGCCACATCGGGTTCGACGCCAGCGCTGCGGAGCGCGCCCGCCACCAGGTCGCCCAGCGACGACCCACGAGGCGTGAGCACCAACGGTGTGCTCGCCAACCGGTCGATGCGCACTGCGCTCGTCGGTCCTCCGGGAGGCCCTACGGCGAGGAGCTCTTGGCGCTGCAGCGTGATCTCGGCGAGCCCGGCGTTGGCCGGACCGGCCTCGGTGATCCCGAGCTCGGCGCGACCGTCCCGGACATCAGCGGCGAGCTCACCGAGGTCGCCCGGAGCGCCGAGCCGTACGGTCACCGCAGGGTGCGCCCGACGGAAGGCGCCGACCAGCCCGGCGACGGGATCAGCGGCGAGGGTCGGGAGCGTGGTCAGGTCGAGCCGCCCGGCGACCAGACCCGTCACCGCCGCGACCGCCTCGACGGCGTGATCGAGGTCGCGCAGCGCCTGTCGGACCGGCGGCACGAGCGCCTCCCCGGCGGGGGTGAGCGCGACCCCCTTGCGCGATCGGACGAGCAACGGCGACCCAAGCTCCGCCTCGAGCTCGCGCACGGCGAGCGACACGGCGGGTTGCGCCACGTGCTCGGCGGCGGCGGCGGCGGTGAAGGTCCCCTCGTCGACGACGGCGAGGAACAGCCTGAGTCGGCGAAGGTCCATATGAAGATCATATGGATAGAGGCCGATCCCTGTCTTGGACTTCTGCGACGCGATGCCGTTGGATGAGCTCGTGGAGACGCTCCCCATCCTCCTTGCCGGCCTCGCGGCGGGCACCGTCTTCGGCCTCTTCGGCGCGGGTGGGTCGGCGTTCGCCACGCCCATGCTGGCGCTCATCGGTCTCCCCGGGGTCATGGCCATCGCCACCCCGCTCCCGGCGATGCTCCCCGCCTCGATCGCAGGGGCTCGCCGCTACCTGCGCTCGGGCAACCTCGACCGCCGCGTGGCGTCGTTGGCGGTCCTCGGCGGCCTCCCCGGCACGGTGATCGGCGCGCTCGCGTCGTCGGCGGTCGACGGCGCGTGGCTCATCGTCCTGTCCGGGGTGTTGCTCGCGGTGGTGGGCGTGCGCGTCCTCCTACCCGATCCGGCGGGGCACGCCGACCGCTGCGAAGCGCGGCGCACGAGCACGGGCATCGTCGTCTCGTTGGCGTTCGCGGTGGGCCTGCTCACCGGGCTGCTCGCCAACGGCGGCGGGTTCCTCCTGGTCCCCGCGTTCGTGGTGCTGCTCGGTCTCAGCACGGGGATGGCCGCCGGCACGAGCATGGTGGCCGTTGGCGCGCTGGCCATGCCCACGCTGCTCGTGCACTGGCAGCTCGGCCACATCGACTGGCCAGTGGCCCTCGTCTTCGGCCTGGGCGTGCTCCCTGGGTCACTCGTCGGCGCCCACGCCGCCCAGCACGTCCCCACCGAGATCGGCCGCCGCGTGTTCGGCGTCCTGCTCGTCGCCTTCTCGGCCTGGTTCCTCCTCCGCCAGCTCACCTGACCCCACGCGGTCGGACGGCTCCCGTTGTCGAGGCAATAGGTTCCGCTTCACGACTCCTGAGGCAACTGGTTCCGTATGCGGAACTCATTGCCTCGAGTCGGATCGGACGAAACTCATCGCCTCGAGTGGTTCTTGTGGGTCGGTCACCTGGCACAGGCCTGCGCCGTCGCGGTGAGCGCGGCGAAACCCGCGCGGAGCTCGTCGGTGGTGGGCCAGCCGAAGCCGAGGCGGAAGTGGCGGTCGTCGAGCTCGAACCAGTGGCCGGGGCCGACGTAGGTGCCGTGCTCACCGAGGAGCACGTCGTAGAACGCCTCCGTGTCGAGGGGCACCCCTGGGCGTGCTCGCACCAGGCCGACCACGCCACCCGTAGGCTCGACCCACTCGAAGGTGGACTGGCCGGCGATCCACGTCGACACGAGCGCGAGCCGCTCGCGCACCTCGGCGAGGATCGGCGGGAGGACGCGGTCGCGCGCGGCGAGGACGCGACCGGCGATGGCCTCGTCGAGTGTGGCGCCGCAGATGACGATCTGCTCCTTCGCAGCGAGCAGCATGGTGGCGAGCTCGGGGTCGGTGCTCACCGCCCACCCGACGCGCGGACCGGGGAGCCCGTAGGCCTTCGACATCGACGAGACGCTGACCACCCGTGGCGACAGCGAGGCGGCCATCGGCAGCGGCGTGCCGTGGGTGAGGTCGCGGTAGGTCTCGTCGACGAGGAGCACGGCGCCTGACGTCTCGGCCAGCGCGACGAGCGCGTCGAGCGTCGCGCGGTCGAGCGTCGTGCCCGTCGGGTTGTGCGGGCAGGTGACGCTGATCAGCTTGGTGGCGCCCGGACGCACGAGGGCGCGCATCCGGTCGAGGTCGAGGCGCCACCCGTCGTCGAAGGCGAGGTCGACCACATCGAGCTCGGCGCCGATGGCCCGGGGCGTCTCGAGGTTGGTGGCGTAGTTCGTCCGCACCACCACCGCGTGGTCGCCCGGCTCGAGCAGCGCCGTGGCCGTGCAGAACAGCGCGGCGGCGGCCCCCGGGGTGACGAGCACGTCGTCGGGCCTCACGCCTGGCGCAGCGGCCGCCACGGCTTCGCGCAGCACGGGATCACCGAGGTGGTCGCCGTAGCAGAGGAGGAGGTCGTCGAGGTCGTCGAGGTCGACGCCGAGGTCTCGCAGACGGCGGTCGGCGATCGAGCTCTCGGAGAGGTTGTTGGTGATCGTGTCGTACCCGAGCTGCTCGGGCGACTCGATCTCGATGGGCATCCGTCGATAGCGCACGGCCCGAGCATGGCACCGCTCACCGTGGGGGTCGCGTGTCAGGATGCGGGCCGTGGACCCGCTCGCCCTCGTCGACCTCGAGCGCTATCCCGTGACCGACCTCGACGGCCTCGGTGGTGCGGTCGCGGCGCATCACGCGGGCGAGCTCCGAACCAACGGCGTGTCGATCCTGCCTGGCTTCATCCGGCCCGACGCGCTTCCCGCCCTGGTCGCCGAGTGCGAGGAGCTGGCCGCCGGCGCCTACCTGCAGGACGTCCAGGGAACCCCGTACCTCGAGCTCCCGGATGCCGAGGCGTGGCCCGCCGACCATCCGAGGCTCGCGTGGTCGCGCTCGGCGGTGCGCACCGTTGCCTACGACCGCTTCCACCCGAGGACGTCGCGCCTGCGATCCATCTACGAGAGCGACGCCCTCCTCGCCTTCCTCGCCCGCGTCCTCGACCGGTCGCCGCTGTTCCGCTACGCCGACCCGCTCGGGGCCATGAACCTCGCGGTGATGGAGGAGGGTGACACCCTCGGGTGGCACTTCGACCAGACCGACTTCGTCGTCTCGCTCGCCATCCAGGCCAGCGACGCCGGGGGCGAGTTCGAGAACGTGCAACGCCTCCGCTGGCTCGACGGCGGCGGCATCGACGAGCGCTACAACGTCGTCGCCAGCGTTCTCACCGGCGAGGCCCCGGATCTCGTCACGACCGTCGCGATGACACCAGGCGCGCTCATGGTCTTCGAGGGCCGCTGGTCGCTGCATCGCGTCACCCCGGTGATCGGCCCCACCACCCGCCACGTGGCGCTGTTCGGGTACGACACGAAGCCCGGCACGATGAGCTCCGAGCTCCTCAAGGCCATCCGGTACGGCCGCACCGAGCCCGAGCCGATCTCCGCGTGATGGAGCTCGGCGAGAGCTTCGTCGGGGCTGGCGCCGAGGCGGCCCACACCAACACCGTCCTCGGCCCACGCGACGGACCCGTCGGCCAGGCGTGGGCCACCGCCCTGGCCACCCCTCGACAGGGCCACGCCGCGTTCGTCGTCGTGCTCCAACCCGGGCTGCCGGTGCAGCCCTTCACGCTGTTCGTGAACAAGGCGTCCATCGCCGGCGACGAGCACGCACGGATGACGTGGGGGCCAGCGCAGGCGGGTGTCGCTGCGGGAGTGGCCGATGCGGTCCACGCGGGCGTCATCACGGCCGACGATGCCATCGGCCTGGCGCTCATCACGGCAGTGTGGGTCGACCCTGCCGCGGCCGACGCCGACGCGGTGTTCGCGAACAACCGTCGGGCGGTGGCTGAGGCGCTGGCCGCCGGTCGGGCTGGGTTGCCAGTGCCGACAGATGTGGCGGACCAACGAGACGACGCGTGGAACCCGTTCTTCCGATCGAGGCCCGCCGGTCCCTGATCTCCCGTGGTGCCGCGGTGTCGGCCGAGCCCGCTGCTGCCAGACTCATGTGGTGGATCGACGTCGCTGGCTCCTCGTCGCAGTGGGCGCCGCGCTCATCGTGTCGACGGCCGCCTACGCGGCGGTCCGTGACGACGGTGGGTCGGCGTCACCGCCTGCCCCTCAGCGCTCGACGACCACGACCGGCCGCCCCACCATCACGACGCTCGCGGACACCACCACGTCGACCTCGTCGACGACGACCGTCGCCCCCACGCCTTCGTCGACCACCTCACGGCCCGCAGCAGCGACGACCTCGACTGCGCCGGCGCCTCCGTTCCAGTCGTCGATCGAACCGGTCACGGCCGAGCAGCTGGGAGCGTCGTGGACGGCAGGGATGGGGTGCGCCGCCCCGGAGCAGCTCCGCGCGGTCAACGTCTCGCACTGGGGTGACGACGGTGCCGTGCGCGTCGGACGCCTCGTCGTGGCCGCCGACCACGCCGATCGGATCGTCTCGGTGTTCCGCGACATCTACGCGGCTCGCTTCCCGATCGCGCGGATGGTGCCGATCGACGCCTACGGCGGCGACGACCAGGCGTCGATGCGCGCCAACAACACGAGCGGCTTCAACTGCCGCTACGTGTCCGGAACTACGAAGCTCTCGCAGCACGCCTATGGGCGCGCCGTCGACGTCAACCCACTGGTCAACCCCTACGTCAGGGGGTCGACCGTCGATCCGCCCGAGGGTGCGCCCTACGCAGATCGCCGCCGTCGCGACCCCGGCATGATCCACGCGGGTGACGCGGTGGTGGACGCGTTCGCGGCCCAAGGCTGGGGTTGGGGCGGATCCTGGAGCTCGGGCAAGGACTACCAGCACTTCTCGTCGACGGGCGGATGAGTCGCCCCGCTCACCCGCGGCACCCGGTGAGTCCGCCGTCGACGGCGAGCTGCTGACTGGTGATGTAGCTGGCCCGGTCGCTCAGCAGGAACACGACGGGCTCGGCCACCTCCCACGCGGTGCCCTGTCGACCGAGGGGCACCGGCGCCTTGGCCCGTGAGGGTCGGCCGCCCGTCGCCCAGCGCCCCAACGGGGTGTCGATGAGCCCGGGGGCGACGATGTTGGCTCGCACCCCGCGTCGCGCTCCCTCGGCTGCCACCTGACGGCAGAGGCCGGTCAGCGCTGCCTTCGAGGCGTCGTAGGCAGGGATGCGGCTTCCCGCGGTGAGCCCCGCGATCGAGGAGATGAACACGATCGAACCGCCCTCGGCCATGCGTGGGAGTGCGGCGGCCGCCAACAGGAAGTGGGACCGGACGTTGACCGCGAACACGGCGTCCCACTGCTCGGCGGTCGTGCCCGACAACCCCATCCCCGCCCCGACGCCGATGTTGCACACGAGCCCGTCGATCCCGCCCATCGCATCGGTTGCGTTGGCCACGAGCCGCTCGCACGCGTCGGCGGCGGTGACGTCCGCGACGAGCACGGGCGCGGTGGCCCCTTCCGCTTCCACGAGCCCGGCGGTGACTGCCGCGGCATCGGCATCGACGTCGGAGCACGCGACGCTGGCGCCTTCGCGGGCGGCGAGGATCGCGATGGCTCGACCGTTGCCCATCGGCGCGTCGTCGTCCGGAGAGGGTCGGGTGCCCGCCCCCACCACGAGCACGCGTCGCCCCTCGAGGAGGCGGGCGGTCATGCGGGCATCTCCGGGAGGCCCGGCTCCGGCTCGACGCCGAGGGAGTTCAGCGTGAACGCGACGAGGTGGTATTGCCCGACGACCATGCAGATCTCGATCAGCTGCTGCGCGTCGTAGCGGCCGGCCAGCGCGGCCCACGTGGTGTCACCGATGCGGCTGTGGGCGTGCAGCTCGTCGGCCGCTCGCAGCAGGGCGGCGTCCTCTGCGGACCATGCCGGGTCGTCCGGGCCCGAGGTGATGCGAGCGATCTCGTCGTCGCTGATGCCGGCCGCGTGACAGAAGGCGACGTGCTGTCCCCACTCGTAGTGCGCCCGGCACAGGTAACCGGTGCGCATGATGAGCAGCTCGCGCTCCCGGTCCGACAGCCGGCCCCCGTACAGCAGCACGCCGCCGAAGGCGGACCAGCGCTTGAGGAGCCTCGGGTGGTGGGCGAGCGTCGAGAAGATGTTGAGCTCGGCACCCATCGTCTGGCCGAGCTGGTCGAGCACCTCCTGGGTGCGGGGGTCGCGGTCGGTGGGGGGCAGGGGAGCGATTCGGGGCGGGGTCATGGCGGCAGTCTTGTAGAAAGCGCCATGGCCTTCTTCGGGATCCGGTTCGACCTGCGCAACCCGGTCTTCGCGGGAACCGAGATGGCCGACCGCTACGCCGCCGCGCTCGACATGGCCGAGTGGGCTGATCGGGTCGGCTTCGTGATCGTCACGCTGTCGGAGCACCACGGATCGCCCGACGGCTACCTGCCGTCGCCACTCCCGCTCGCCGCCGCGATCGCGGCGCGCACGACGAGCATCGCCATCTACGTCGCCGCCATCGTCGCCCCGTTCCACGACCCGATCCGCCTGGCCGAGGACGCCGCGGTGGTCGACCTCATGTCGAAGGGCCGCCTCCACCTCGTCGTGACCAACGGCTACGTGCCGAGCGAGTTCGCGATGTTCGACGTGCCCCTCTCGGAGCGATCGGCCCGCACCCGCGCCGCCGTCGAGGCCCTGCAACAGGCGTGGACGGGCGAGCCCTTCGAGCACGACGGCCGCACCGTGCAGGTCACCCCCGCGCCCTTCTCCGCCGGCGGGCCGACGCTGCTCCTCGGCGGGAGCAGCGATGCCGCGGCTCGACGTGCCGCGCGCCTGGGCGTGGGCTACCAGCCGTCGACGGGCGCGAGCTGGGAGGCCTTCCGAGCCGAGTGCATCGCACTGGGCCGCCCCGACCCCGGCCCGCACCTCGGCGGCGACTCCACGGTGACCGTCGTCGCGGCCGACCCCGACGCGACGTGGGAGGCGATCGCCCCGTTCGCGCTGCACGAGACGAACGCGTATGGCGCCTGGGCGCAGGCGGCTGGCGTGGACACGGGCTACCGCGCCGCCACGAATGCCGACGAGCTGCGGGCGAGCGGTCAGTACCGCGTGGTCACGCCGGCGCAGCTCCTCGAGGAGGTCGCCGCCGCCGACCCGTTCCGGTTCGTCCTCCTGCACCCGATGCTCGGCGGCATCCCGCCCGAGCTCGCGTGGGAGCAGCTGCACCTCCTCGAGCGCGGGGTGCTCCCACACCTGTAGCCGTCCTCCGCTTCTCTGCACCGGCACCACGGCATGGCGGGGCCGTGGGCACAGAGAACCGGGGTGGGTGGGACAGGTACGGTCCGGGCATGAGCGAGCCCAAGACCATCGGGATCTCCGCCGAGCTCCACGCCTATCTCGTGGCGCACGGCACGCCACCCGACCCGGTGCAAGAGGCGCTGATCGTCGCCACGCAGGCGCTCGGCGGCATCAGCCGGATGCAGATCGCCCCGGAGCAAGGCGCGTTCATGACGCTGCTCACCCAGCTGGTCGGTGCACGCTTCGCCGTCGAGGTCGGCACCTTCACGGGCTACTCGTCGCTGTGCATCGCTCGTGGGCTCGCGCCGGGTGGCCGGCTGCTGTGCTGCGACGTCAGCGAGGAGTGGACGGCGATCGCCCGTCAGCACTGGGCCATGGCCGGCATCGACGATCGCATCGAGCTGCGGATCGGGCCAGCGGCGGACACGTTGCGGGTACTCCCGGCTGATCCACCCATCGACCTGGCCTTCATCGACGCCGACAAGACGGGGTACCGCACCTACTACGACGAGATCGTCGAGCGGCTGCGCCCGGGCGGGGTGGTGCTCGTCGACAACGTCTTGTGGAGTGGCAACGTCATCGACGCGGCGGACACGAGCGCCGACACGGAAGCCATCCGAGCCGTCAACGCCCACATCGCGGCCGACGAACGGGTCGACGTGGTGATGCTGCCGATCGCCGACGGCCTCACGATCGCCCGCAAGCGCTGACGGGCGGAGCTTCGCCGCGGCGTCACCCGGTGTTGGGCGCGGGCGGGCTGCCGGTGCCAGGCTTGGGTCCATGACGATCACCCCGCCCGCCGCCGTCGATGCCGCCGTCGTCAACAAGACCTTGCGCGCCACCTTCGAGAGCGGTCGCACCCGGTCGCTTGCCTGGCGCAAGCAGCAGCTCGCCGGACTGCGCCGCATGATGGTGGAGGCCGACGCCGAGTTCACCGAGGCACTGCGCCAGGATCTCGGCCGACCGAGCATGGAGGCCTACGCCGCGGACATCGGCCACACGAAGGCCGAGCTCCGCCACATCGACGAGCACGTGGAGCGGTGGATGGCCCGCACGAAGGTGCGCGTGCCGATGACCGTCGCGCCGGCCAAGGCGTGGGTGCAGCCCGAGCCGCTCGGCGTGGCACTGATCATCGCCCCGTGGAACTACCCGATCCAGCTGCTCGTCGAGCCGCTTGCGGCCGCGCTGGCGGCGGGGAACTGCGTGCTCGCCAAACCCTCTGAGCTGGCTCCGGCGTGCTCGGCGGCGTTGGCGCGCCTGCTGCCGCGGTACGTCGACCCCGAGGCCGTGCTCGTCGTGGAGGGCGGCGTGGCGGACACCACCGCGCTGCTCGCCCTGCGCTGGGACCACATCTTCTTCACCGGCTCCACTGCGGTCGGCCATGTGATCGCGGAGGCCGCGGCGAAGCACCTCACGCCGACCGTGCTCGAGCTCGGCGGCAAGTCGCCGACCTACGTGCACGCCAGTGCTGATCTCGAGGTGGCCGCGCGTCGGATCGCGTGGGGGAAGTTCCTCAACGCTGGCCAGACCTGCATCGCGCCCGACTACGTGCTTGCGGACCGCCAGATCCGTGACGAGCTCGTCGACAAGCTCGCCAGTCAGATCACCGAGTTCTACGGGTCCGACCCGAAGGCGAGCGCGAGCTTCGGACGCATCGTCAACGAGCGGCACCTGGCTCGCCTGCGCGGGCTGCTGGATCGCGGCGCGGGCACCGTCGTCACGGGCGGATCCGTGGACGAGGCTCAGCGCTACGTGTCGCCGACGATCACCGTCGATCCGAGCCCGGACAGCCCGATCATGTCCGAGGAGATCTTCGGCCCGATCCTCCCCGTCCTGACGGTCGAGGGCGCGAGCCACGCGCGCGACGTCATCACGTCCCGTCCCAAGCCACTCGCCCTCTACGTCTTCGCCAACGACCAAGCCGCCATCGACACGGTGGTCGACGGCACGAGCAGCGGCGGCGTGTGCATCAACCACACCCTGATGCACCTCATCCCCGCCAACCTCCCCTTCGGCGGGGTGGGCGACAGCGGCATGGGCGCCTACCACGGCAAGGCCGGCTTCGACGTCTTCAGCCATCACCGAAGCGTGCTGCGCAAGCCGGTGAAGCCCGATCTCAAGATGCTCTACCCGCCGTACAAGGGCGCCGTCGAGAAGCTGGTCCGCAAGATCCTCCGCTGACCCGCCGTTCTCTGGTACCTCACGTGCGCGATCCGGGTGTCAGGTTCCACAGATTGGGGTGGGGGTGGCGGTGGGGGTGGCGGTGGGGGTTGGGGTGGAGGACGCGCTGGCGGAGTTAGATAGGGAGCGCTATGTTTCTGCGGTGGCGACACAGGGGGAGCGGCGAGCCGAGACGCGACAGCGCCTGCTCGACGCGGCCGCCGAGCTGTTCGCGCAGCGGGGCATCGATGCGTCGTCGGTCGACGCGATCGCGGAGCGGGCCGAGCGCACCTCGGGCGCGATCTACGACCACTTCGACGGCAAGGAAGGCCTGCTCTTCGCGCTGCTCGAGAGCTGGGTCGACGATGTCGCGGTGGCGATTGGCGCGGAGCTCGCGATGGCCACCTCGCTCGACGAGCGATTGGCGTCGCTCTGGCGCAACGTGTCGAACCCGCCCACCGGTGACGGCCGCTGGATCGCGCTCGAGCACGAGCTGTGGAGCTATGCGGCGCGCAACGAGGGTGCCCGAGATCACCTGGCCCGTCGCTATCGGGCCGCCTGGGCGGGCGTCGACGAGGCCGTCGACACGTGGGGTGAGCCGAGCAGTGAGCGAGCCTCGCGGGTGGGCCCAGCGCTGATCGGTCTGCTCCTGGGGCTGGAGATGATGCGCCGCGTCGATCCCGACGCGGTGACCGACGAGATGGCCACCGCCGCGCTGCGCGGCGTCGTGATGGCCACGACCACAGGGGTGCACTCATGACGCTGACCGACGGACTCGAGGGGATCGACCTCCTGGCGGGCACCTGGGGGAAGGGCGAGCCCCACGACCAGTTCGACCGACTCCGCCGGGAGGCTCCCGTGTACTGGCACCCCGAGGTCGACGACACCGGCTTCTGGGCGATCACGAAGCACGCGGACGTGCGCGCGATCAGCCACGACCACCACACCTACTCGTCCGAGCTGGGCGGCACGTTCATCCCGAGCTCGGACGAGGAGTCGCTCGCACAGCTCCGTCTCACGATCCTCAACATGGACCCGCCCAAGCACAACCGGTACCGACGGTTGGTGTCGAAGGGCTTCACCCCGCGGATGATCACTGCCCTCGTCGAGGAGATCGAGCGGCGGGCCGCGGCAGTGATCGACAACGTCTGCGAGCGCGGCGAGGCGGAGTTCGTCGAGGAGATCGCGGCGCAGGTTCCGGTCCAGATGATCTGCGAGATGATCGGCCTGGAGAAGGAGACCTGGCCGCGCATGTTCGAGATCTCCAACCAGCTCATCGGCTCGCGCGACGATCCTGACTACCAGGAGCTCCCCGGTGGGCCCGAGGCGGCGGCGATGGAGATCTACGCGCTGTGCGACGCGGTGGCGGCCGATCGTCGAGTCAACCCGCGCGACGACATCATGACGCTGCTCGTCCAGGCGGAGGTCGACGGCGAGCGACTCGACGACTTCGAGCTCAACATGTTCTTCCTCACCCTCGTCGTGGCCGGCAACGAGACCACGCGGAACCTGATCAACCACTCGATGCTGGCGCTCATCGACCACCCAGACCAGGCCCAGCGCCTGCGCGACGACCCCTCGCTGTGGGACACCGCCACCGACGAGATGCTCCGCTGGGGCAGCTCGATCCACAACTTCCGTCGCACCGCAACGAGAGACACCGAGCTCCGCGGCGTGTCGATCAAGGAGGGCGACAAGCTCGTCCTCTACTACGCGTCGGCCAACCGCGATGAGGACGTGTTCGCCGACCCCCACACCTTCGACGTGGGCCGCACCCCGAACGACCATGTGGCCTTCGGTGGTGGTGGCGTGCACTTCTGCCTCGGCGCCAGCCTGGCACGGGCCGAGATCCGCGCCACGATGCGCCAGCTCGTCGAGCGGCTCCCCGACCTCACCCTCGCCGGTCCGGTCGACCGCCTCCACTCCGACTTCGTGAACGGCGTCAAGACGATGCCAGTCCGCTTCACCCCCACCTCACCACTGTCCCGGAAGGACTGACGACCATGCGCACACCGCTCTGTGACGAGCTCGGCATCGAGTTCCCGATCTTCGCGTTCACCCACTGCCGCGACGTCGTCGCCGCGGTCTCCAAGGCCGGTGGCTTCGGCGTGCTCGGCGCGGTGGGCTTCACGCCCGAACAGCTCGAGGTGGAGCTGCAGTGGATCGACGAGCACGTCGGCGACAAGCCCTACGGCGTCGACATCGTGATCCCCGGCAAGTACGAGGGCATGGACGACATGGACCCGGAGCACCTCGCCAACGAGCTCCGCTCGATGGTTCCCAAGGCGCACATCGAGTTCGCCGACAAGATCCTCGCCGACCACGGTGTGCCCGAGCTCCCCGAGGAGGAGAACGAGCGCATGCGCCTCCTCGGCTGGACCGCGGCCACCGCGACCCCCCAGATCGAGGTTGCGCTCGCGCACCCGAAGGTGCGGCTGATCGCCAACGCCCTCGGCACGCCGCCACAGGACGTGATCGACCACATCCACGAAGCCGGTCTGAAGGTCGCGGCGCTGTGCGGCTCGCCGTATCAGGCGCTCAAGCACCGCGACGCGGGCGTCGACATCGTCATCGCCCAGGGCGGCGAGGGCGGCGGCCACACGGGAGATGTCGGCTCGATCGTGCTGTGGCCCCAGGTGGCCAAGGCCATCGCGCCCACGCCGATGCTGGCGGCCGGGGGCATCGGCTCCGGCCAGCAGATCGCCGCCGCCCTGGCGCTCGGCGCGCAGGGCGTGTGGGCCGGCTCCCTCTGGCTCACCGTCGAGGAGGCGGACCTGCCGCCCGCGCAGAAGCAGCAGCTGCTCGACGCCGGCTCGCGCGACACGGTTCGCTCGCGCTCGTTCACGGGCAAGCCCTGCCGGATGCTGAAGAGCGACTGGACCGAGGCGTGGGAGAGCCCCGACGCGCCCGACCCGCTGCCGATGCCGCTCCAGTACATGGTGTCGGGCAACTGCGTGGCCCGTGGCCACCGGTACGCCGACAAGGCGCAAGCGGTGCAGTTCAACCCGGTCGGTCAGGTCGTCGGCCAGCTCAACTCGGTGGAGAAGACGGCCGCAGTGGTGCAGCGACTCGTCGAGGAGTACCTCGACGCCGTCGACGGGCTCACCGTGCTCCAGAACGTCTGAGGCACACCGGGCCTTGACCTCGAGGCGTCGAGGGGCCCAGGAAAAGAGCAGCGACCCCGGTCGGACCCGGGGTCGCCTGGGGTGTGCTCGCCCGAGCCACGGACTGACATTCCTTGCTGGAATGCTACATCGGCCTCGTGGCTCACATCTTGAGCGAACTCTTTGTCTGAGCGACCGCCAAGCGGCGGGGCCCGCCGGCCGGCCGCACCTCGGATCAGCGCTGCACGAGATGGCGGACACGACGGCGAGCCGGGCGAACGCTCGAGGTGAGGAGGTACCCCAGGTCGAGGAAGCCGACCGCGAGCGCCAGGGGCACCAGCGTGTTGGACCCAGTGTTGGGGAGGCTCGCACCCGGCGTGGCGGTCGGCGTCACGGTGGCGCCGAGCACCGATGCTGTCGCTGCCGGGATGTTCGTGGTTCCCTTGATGGACGCCGTCACGATCTTCACGCCTGCATCCTTGGGGGCGCAGCTGAACTTCACCTTGAGGGGGCCAACCTCCACCTCGACGGAGGCCGAGCTCATCGCGTACGCCACGCTGCCTCCGACTGCGGTCCAGGTCATGTTCGGGACCTTGAAGGAGGTCTTGGCCGGAAGGGCCATGCCCCCCGAGTCGAGCGCGATCGGCCCGATCGACAGGGCCACCGGGGCCGCGACCACCGTGCCCTCCTTCGTGTTCGTGGCGAAGACCGACACGACGGCCGTGCCCGCTGGCTTGTCGCCCGCCGCGAGCAGGCCGAGGTTGATCCCCGTCTGCAGCACCGACGCTGGCACGGTCACCTCCCAGCTCTGGTCGGTGAGCGACACCGCGGACCCGGCATCGATGGGAG
>JBQTKH010000194.1:0-1637 GCA_052386335.1 Microthrixaceae bacterium | reverse complement strand
AGGTCGAAGTCGTCGCCGTCGTCCTCGTCGGGCACCGAGCGCGCCACGACCTGGCCGTCGGCGGTGACGATGTCGCCGCGGGGGCGGGAGAAGTCCCGGATCGCCTTGCGCACGTTGCGGGGGTCGTTGGCAAGCTCGTCGGCGTGGAAGACCTGGAGGTAGGTCAACTGGGCGGCGAGGGCCAGGATCAGGACGGTGCAGGCGAGCCCGACCCGGCGGATGGCGCGGTTCATACCGGCTTCCTCAACGGCGCACCGTGACCGCGGCCCGGCGCGCCTGCGTTTCGGCCCGCGCCGCGGTCTCGTCCGAGATGCGCAGCAGCAACGCCAGGATCACGAAGTTGGCGATCAGCGACGAGCCGCCGTAGGAGATGAACGGGAGGGTGATGCCGGTCAGCGGGATCAACCGGGTCACGCCGCCCAGGATGAGGAACGTCTGACTTCCGATGATCGCGGTGAGTCCGGCTGCGAAGAGCTGCGAGAACGGCCGGTCGGCCTGCACCGCGATGCGGAACCCGGTACCGATCACCAGCAGGAACGCGATCAGCACCGCCGCGGTACCGAGCAGGCCCAACTCCTCGCCGATGGCCGAGAACACGAAGTCGGTGGGCGCGTTGGGGATCTTCTCCGGGCTGCCGAGACCGAGGCCGGTGCCGGCAAAGCCCCCCGTCCCGAAGGCGAACAGAGACTGGGTGATCTGGAACCCCTCGTCCCCGGCGACGGGCCACGGGTCTCTCCAGGTCGCGATGCGCACCTGCACATGGTCGAACATCTGGTACGCGATCAGCGCGCCCGACACGAACAGCCCGAAGCCGGCGAGCAGGTACACCGCCCGCCCGGTGGCCATGTAGAGCATGGCTGCGAACACCGCGAAGAACAGCAGCGACGACCCCAGGTCCTTCTCCTGGACCATGACGATGATCGACACCCCCCAGGCGAGCACGAGCGGGCCCAGGTGCTTCGGATCGGGCAGCCGCATGCGGCCGAGGCGACGGCTACCGGCGGCCAGCAGCTCGCGCTTGTCGACCAGGTAGGCGGCGAAGAAGATGACCACCAGGACCTTGGCGATCTCACCGGGCTGGAGATTGACCGGCCCGAGCTTCACCCACAGGCGGGCGCCGTTGAGCTCGTACCCGACCCCGGGAACCAGCGGCAGCAGCAGCGCGCCCAGGCCGAAGAAAAGGAAGGTGTAGCGGTAGCGCTCGAGCGTGCTGACCCGCCGGACGAACATGAGCGTGAGCACGAACGCCCCGACGCCGAGACCAATCCACATCGACTGGAGCCGGGCGAGATCCTCGTCGAGGCGGGTGATCGTGATGAAGCCCACGCCGTTGAGCAGCGCCACGATCGGCAGCAGCGTGCCGTCGGCGCAAGGCGCCAGGCGGCGCACCGCCACGTGCGCGACCACGAGCAGCCCGACGACCGCCCCCAGGATGATCCACAGGTCGGGCGGCAGCTCGGGTCCGTCGGCGAGGAGCAGCAGGACGTAACCGCCGGCGGTGACGACCACTGCGAGGATGCTGAGGCCGAGCTCGGAGGCGCGCCGGCGCTTGCCGACCACGCTCGCGATCGCGGCGCTCACGCCGGGGGCGGTGGGGGCGGGGGCACGGTGGTGGTCGTCGTCGTGGTCGTCGCGCT
>JBQTKH010000193.1:0-3541 GCA_052386335.1 Microthrixaceae bacterium | reverse complement strand
CGTGTCCGACGACATCCTGGGCTACGGGCCCATCGATCGCCTGCTGAAGGACGACGAGGTGTCCGAGGTGATGGTGAACGGGCCCGAGTCGGTCTACGTCGAACGGGCCGGCCGCATCGAGCGGACCGCGGCGAGCTTCGTCGACGAGACCCACCTCCGTCGGATCATCGACAAGATCGTGAGCCAGGTTGGCCGTCGCATCGACGAGGCCGTGCCCATGGTCGATGCTCGCCTTCCCGATGGCTCCCGCGTGAACGCGGTGGTGCACCCCCTCGCCGTGGGCGGACCGTTCCTGACGATCCGGAAGTTCTCCCGCGATCCCTTCCAGATCGACGACCTCATCCGCTTCGGCACGCTCAATGCCCACGCCGCCAGGTTCCTGCAGGCCTGTGTGGTCGGCCGGCTGAACGTGATCGTCTCGGGCGGAACGGGCACGGGCAAGACCACCACCTTGAACGTGCTGTCGTCGTTCATCCCCGCCGATGAGCGCATCGTCACCGTGGAGGACGCCAAGGAGCTCCAGCTGCACCAGGAGCACGTCCTGGCCATGGAGGCGCGACCGCCGAACATCGAGGGCAAGGGGCAGGTCACGATCCGCGACCTCGTCCGCAACTGCCTCCGGATGCGCCCCGACCGAGTCGTCGTGGGCGAGTGCCGCGGCGGCGAGGCGCTCGACATGCTCCAGGCGATGAACACGGGCCACGACGGCTCGATCACCACGATCCACTCGAACAGCCCGCGCGACACGCTGGCCCGCATCGAGACGATGACGCTGATGGCGGGCTTCGACCTGCCCGTGCGGGCCATCCGTGAGCAGATGGCGTCCGCCCTCGACCTGATCGTCCACCTCACCCGCCTGCGTGATGGCACGCGCCGCATCACGCACATCACCGAGGTGCAGGGGATGGAAGGCGACGTCATCACCCTCCAGGACGTCTTCCTCTTCGACTTCGGCATGGGGATCGACGAGCACGGCAAGTTCCAGGGCCACCTCAAGGCCACCGGCGTCCGGCCGAAGTTCACGGAGAAGCTCTCGGATCTCGGCATCCGTCTCGGCCCTGAGGTGTTCCAGCCGGAGGCGTTCGCCCGCCGCACGACAGGGGCGGGCTGATGCGCCGAGGGTTCTGGCTCGCGCTGGCGGCCCTGCTCGCGCTGCTGACCTCCACCGCGGTGCTGTCGGCTGCATCGGCCCAGGAGGCCCCGCTCCTCACCGTGCGGCAGGTCGATGCCACGGACGCCAGCGCCGTGTCGGTCACCTTCACTTACCAAGGTGATCGCAATGACCTGCGGAACCTCGTGGTGCGCGAGGGCGACCGCACCGTGGAGGCCACTGCGCCCGTACCGCTGGCAGATCAGACCGGACTCGGGATCGTGCTGGTGATCGACGCGTCGGGCTCGATGGCAAAGGGCGCGCTGATCGAGCGCGTGCTGGAGGCGGCCCACCAGTTCGTGGAGGGCAAGGCCGCGCAGGATCAGATCGCCATCGTGACCTTCAACAGCGAGGCGCGCGTCGTCCAGGAGTTCACGGCCGACGAGGCTGTGCTCGGAGCGGCCATCGACGACATCGCGCTCGGGCCCGACACGGCGCTGTACGACGGCATCGTGCGGTCTGCCGCCCTGCTCGAGGACACCAACCTCCAGCCGAACCTCATCGTCTTCTCCGACGGTGCCGACACGGTGTCCACGCTCACCGCGGAGCGCGCTCTCGCGTCCGTCGAGAACGCAGGTGCTGCGCTGTTCGCGATCGGCGTCGAGAACCCCGGGTTCAAGGTGCTCGAAGACATGGCCCGTGCTTCCGGGGGCGCGTCGGCGGTGGCGGGCGATCCGGCCGGGGTTGGAGCGCTCTTCGAATCCCTCCAGGCCAGCCTGCGCCGCCAGTACGTCGTGACGTACACGTCGAAGGCGACGGGGGGCGCCGTGCCCCTCACGCTGTCGGTGGGCAATCAGCAGGCCCGAGCGGAGTTCGCCGCGGGGAGCGCCGCAGATGGCGCGTCAGCCCTCCGACCGCAGGTCGTCGAGAAGCCCACCGGCCCGTTCGGGTTGCCCGCACCGGGCTTCCTGCGGGACGGAGCCGGCCTCTGGCTGGCCGTCCTCCTCGCAGCCCTCGCCGTCGGTGTGGCGGCCCTCAGTGTCGGGCTCAGCTTCTTCGGGCGTGAGCAGGGGCTCAACAGCGCCCTGCTCCCATACTCGGAGGGCTACGTCGCCGACGACGAGTTCGACGTCGACGACGGTGGCGACGGCAAGGCACAGCAGCTCGCGCAGTCGCCGATGCTTCAGCGAGCGGTCGCGGCCACCGGCCAGTTCGCTGACCGACAGGGGTTCCTGACCAAGATCGAAGGGCAGCTCGAGCGTGCCAACCTTCCCCTGCGCCCGCCGGAGGCCATCTTCTTCTACTTCGCCGGGGTCGTTGTCATCGCCCTCCTGCTCGTGGCCCTCAGCCGCAGCGTCATCCTGGTGCTCGGTGGAACAGCGCTCGCTGCCGCGGTCCCTCCGGCGGTGCTGTCGACGCTGGCTCGGCGCCGGCAGAAGCAGTTCGACTCGCTGCTCCCGGACACCCTCCAGCTACTCGCGAGCACCCTGCGCGCCGGTTACTCGCTCATGCAGGGCGTGGAGGCGGTGTCGCAGGAGGTGTCGGAGCCCGTGGGTCGAGAGCTCCGGCGGGTGGTCACCGAGGCGAGGCTGGGCCGCCCACTCGAGGAGTCCCTGGACGGCGTTGCCGAGCGCATGGACTCGGGGGACTTTGCGTGGGCGGTGATGGCCATCCGCATCCAGCGAGAGGTCGGTGGCAACCTCGCTGAGCTGCTCGTCACCGTCGCCGAGACGATGACCGAGCGCGAGCGCCTGCGCCGCGATGTCAACGCGCTCACCGCCGAGGGCAAGATCAGCGCCATCGTGCTCACGATCCTTCCCGTCGGCTTGGGCGTCTTCATCTACTCCGTCAACCCCGGCTACATGGATCCGCTCTTCGACGAGACGATCGGTCGGATCCTCCTGGGCGGAGCCCTCGGCCTCATGCTGTTCGGCTTCTGGTGGATGAAGAAGACGATCGAGATCGACATCTGATGAGCCGCACTGAGCGAAGGAGCCCCACATGCTGATGGTCGCGGTGGTGGGCATGGGAGCGGCCGTGGGCCTCGTGCTCTTCGCCGTGCTCACACAGGTCGAGGAGCGATCGGTGGTGCGGGCCTCGCTGCGCCAGCTCGACGACTACGAGGTCGAGTCCGTCCGCGACAAGGAGCTGCTCGTCCCGCTGCGGGAGCGAGCCATCGCGCCGGTGCTCGCCGGTCTGACGGGCCTTGGGAAGCAGCTCACTCCCAAGGGCTACGTGGAGGATGTCAAGAAGAAGCTCGTGTCCGCCGGCAAGGGAGATGCCGAGAGCATCGACCGGTTCCTTGCGGTCCGAGTGATCAGCGTGGTGCTGGCCCCGATCGGGGCCTACCTCGCGTTCACCTACGCGCCCGTGGGCGGTCTGGGTCGCCTGCTGCTCACGCTGGTCGTAGGAGCGCTGTTCGTGGCAGGCCCCGACTCGGTGCTCAACCGT
>JBQTKH010000192.1:0-6033 GCA_052386335.1 Microthrixaceae bacterium | reverse complement strand
GTCTTCCCGGCCCTCGATCCCGACGGCGCGATCCAGTACCTCCAGGCCCGCTACCTCGATCCTGGCGACGGCCCCAAGTACGACAACCCAGCCGCCGCCCTCGGCACCAACCCGCGCCTCGCATGGACGCGGTCGGTCGGGCCGGAGCGACCAGGCGTGCTCATCATCTGTGAGGGAATCCCCGACGCGCTCACCGCCGCTGTCGCCGGCTTCCGATCCGCTGCGGTGCTCGGCTCACAGGCCCCCGATCAATCCGTCGCCAGCCGACTCGCCGGCATCGCCCGCCGGCACGCGCTCGAACTCGTGGCGGTCGTCGACAACGACGCGGCAGGCGCTGCCTGGGGTGCGCGCCTCAGCGAGTTCATGGGCGACGCGGGTCACGACCTTCGGGTCCTCGAGCCCCCGGACAGCGCCAACGACCTCAACGCATGCGCCGCAGACGACTGCTCATGGACGGAAGCCGCGGCACTGTTGCCGAGCCTCGAGGCACCAATGGCCGTTGAGCACTGGTGAGCCTGGCGAGACCTCGCGTCGGCGACGAGCCGACGCTGCTACGTCAGGTGGTCCAGGAGCTCGGCTCGGCGCGTGCATCCCGGGCACGCACCACACGGGACGTTCGCCGTATGACATGAGTGCGTTGTTGCGAGCACCTCGGCCGGGAGGTTGCTGGCTCGCAGTAACACAAGAGGGTCCGTCCGGGCGTGCGGTGCCGAGAGACCGACGTGCCGCTCCTGCATCCGCAGCAGTTCGCTGAGCGAGGAGACGAAGCTTGGCGAGCCGTCCCGATGCCGAGCGCCATCGCCGCCGACCACGCCCAGGAGCACGACCTCTAGCCCATGCTTCACCGCGTGGGCAGCGGCCGCGGTCACGAGGAACTGATTCCGGTATGGGAACCACTCGGGCGTGGGCGCGTCTGGTTCGGGCTCGGTTCCGGTGAGCAGGCCGCTTCCAAGGTCGCCGAGATCAATCGTCATCTCATCGAGCGGAATCGAGAGGAACGACGCGACCGCTCGCGCAGCCGTGCGCTCTGCCTCCGCCGGCCGTTGGCCGTAGTCGATGAAGAGCAAGCGCTCGGGCCGCTCGACGGCGGCGATCGCGCTGCTATCGAGACCGCCGGACAGAAGCAACACCCTGCCCGCTGCCGCGGCACAGCCGTCCAGTGCCGCCCATACCGCGTGGTACGCAGCCGTGGCGAGATCGTGCACCACAACGGCGCCCGTACCTCGGAGCATGGTGAACCGATCCGGGTCGTCATCGGAACTCAGGACAACCACCGGCGTGCCGCGGCTGACGGCCCAACCACACTCGACGAACGGGCCGACTCGGGCGGCGTCTGCAAGCAAGACCACTGCGTCGCACTCGTCGAGAGCCTTGAGGTCGGCCGATGCGGTGGTCGCCGCGTCCTTCTTGGGGCCGATGTCGCGCAGCGGGTAGACCGAGCTGCCCCCGATGTCATCGATTCCCGCTGCGATCGTGCTGGCCGACCATCGCTGCTCCGGGGTCTCGAAGGACGCAGCGACGTACACCTGAGGATGTACGTCGTGCGACAAGAGCAGCGGGGCCGGCAGTGAGTCCGTCTCGTCGATGACGATCGGCGTCGTCTGCCGAGTAAGCACGTAGCCCGCTGTACGCCGTGAGGCGTCGACTGCGGCCTGGACGGGGTCGGCAGCGGCCGTCAGCCACTGACCCGCGAATGCGGCGGTGAACACGTCGCCGGACCCGATGGGAAAGACGGTCTCGGTTCGATACGCCGGGATGAGCTCGGGGCCCGCTTCTTCCACGAACACGAGGGCGCCGAGCGCACCGGCCTTGACAACGACGACCTGCGCACCAGTGGCATCTCGAACCACCTGCACGCCCGCCGCGAGGTCCTGAGCGCCGCCAAGGGCGAGGAGCTCAGCGCGGTTGGCAACGATCGCCAGCTCGTGGGCGTGGATCCTGGTCCGGATCTCGTCGAGCGACAACGAGTGCTGCGGATCGACGACCGCCTTCCGGCACCTGACCGCTGGTTTCGCCTCGACCATGCCGAAGACAAGCACCTCGTCCCCCATGACGTCCGGGACGCTGATGTGGCCATCGCTGACGGACTGATGAAGTCGGGGGCGATGAAGGGGCGTGTAGTACTCGAACCAGATGGCTGCGCTACGGGCTGTGTGCGTGATGGGCGTGTCACCGAGCACTGCGTGAGCCTCGGTGAGCGACACATGGTCAGCAACAGTCACGAACTCCGTGCACGCCTCCCCGAGCACCGAGGCAGCTCGAACGCCGGAGCCGTAGGTCCACCGGACGACCGGTTCGTCACACGTCTCGCGGTAGGTGCCACCGACGACGATCGTCACGAAGCGACGACCGCGATAGCTCCGGACTCGTCGATCGTGCCCCGGAACGGGACAGCGACGCGTAGGAGCGATCGCAGTTCGCAGACCCCGTGTCGTGCGAAGTCGTTGGTTCCGGCCGACAGCTCGGTTGCCGGATCCCCTGCGTCGACAGCCAGGTCGTACGTCCCGGCGGTAACCGGTCCAGCCACCGAGTAGTCGCCGACCGCGTTCGAGACGAGCGATGCGCGAACCGTGACCGTATGCACCCCGGAGGTGACACTGGTTACGTCCGCGACGAAGGCGAACCCATCGGAGATGCAGCGGAGCAGCGCTGCAACCTCCTCCACGATGGTGCCCATGCTGGTGCCGCTGTCGTCGATAGCGAGGAGTGTCGGGTTGCCACCCGACGAAACCCGCATGACCTCGAGCGTTGTCCCCGGCGCGTGCGTCGGAGCCCCGGCGACGGCCTGAACCACCGTCGAGAATCGGACCGAGAGGCAGTCGGCTGCTGGCTGGCCCGGCTGGGTACCACCGACACCGGAGCCGGTCGGCCTCGAATAGCTGTCGCCTCCGCCTGATCCTCCCATGTGGCCGCAGACCCCTTTCGACCAGAACACGGACTCTCGTCCGAAGAAGGCTAGACCGCGCTGAAGTAGGTCTGACCGACCGTGCGGGCCTGCTCCCAGACGCACAGGTCGAGGGCGCCCGCCGAGACCCTGCCGTGTTGCGCGTACTGGAGGAACGCTTGCTCATACCGCTCGTAGTGCCGCTCGACGCGCCAACCCTCGCGGAAGATCCCTGCTGTCGTGAGAGCTCTCACCAGCCAGATGTCGATGATCGCAAGGGCTGAGCTGCCTGTGACGTTCCGGGCGATCCATGCCGCAGTCTTCGGGCCGACACCTGGCAGTTCGCGCAGGAAGTCACGAAGGTCGACGGGGTCCGTCGGCGGAGAATTCGAACCGAGGGCCGCGATCGCGGCCGCGATTCGTTCCGCTCGTTGGCGGGGAAAGCGGTAGCGGCCCCGCCCGCCTGGAAGCGGCTGTCGAAGCGCACGCTCGATGTCGCTGACCTCCGGCGCTGAGGAGTCCTCGAGCACAGCCAGCACGACGTTGTAGGCAGCGGTCGCCTGCTCAGCCGTGACCCCATATCCACCGAGGAGGCAGAAGACCGTTTCGCGGACGACGTCCGCGGCCTCGGCGGCCCCGACGATCCTCGTGTCGTACTCGCCGCGCACCGTCTGATCGATCCAGTACGCAGCGGACCCGAACGCGTCGAACCTGCCCCACGGCACGAGCCACGAGTCGTGGCCGACCGAGATCTCGATCGCGTCCGTGCTCGCCCGCCCGCAGTGCGGGTCACGAACTGATGGCAACAGGACCTCGGTCAACGGGACTCCCCGTGAGCCGTGGCCGCCTCGACCAGTCCGGCGAGACCTACGTCCAGCGCCGCCGCGATGGCCGCAACGGTGAACACGCCGGGGTTGGGGATCCGGCCCTGCTCGATGCGTCGGATCGTTTCGACGGACAAGGCCGCTTCTACCGCGACCTGCTCCGCCGACATCGCTGACTCGGACCGAACTCGGCGCACCTCGTGGCCGAGTGCCTGACCACGGTCCCGGACTGCCTGTGACATCTTCGCTCTGGGCATCCAATAACTATACCGGTATAAGTATCCCGGCCGGACGTCATGACGAAGCGCACCAGAGGTGCCGCTGCGTCGGGTCGAATCCGTAACCGGAGCGGCCGATGCACGTGGGTCATGCGGCGTGGACACCGAGATGGGCCTCGACAATGGGGGAGAGTCGTCGGGCGGCACGATGCGCGAGGACGCGCTGCTGGCCCGTCGTGGGCGGAAGGCCGACGACAACAGCTCGCCGCAGTCGGGTCTCTCGGTAGGCGTCCCAGGCGTGGGACGGGATCGTCCCGTCCTCGACGGCGAAGTCGACGGCGTCGCAGAACCGCTGGAGCGAGACCCGGTCGATGACGACGTCCGCGAGGCTGCGGTGGCCGGCGGTTGCGTCTTGGAGGAGCTGGAGCCGGTCGGGTTCCCGAGGGACGATCTCGATGGCGTTCTTGCCGCCGAGGGTCCGGTCGGAGCGGACGGTCCGCCAGATGCGTCTGTGGGCGCGATTGACGAGTAGGTGGGCGAGGCGGGCGCCGGTCATGTAGCTGTAGAGGAGCACGAATGAAAGCTCGGTGAGGGCGTCCTGGTGGTACTCGGCCGTAGCGCTCCTCGAGATCCGGTAGGCAAGCCCCGGGGCCAGAGCGTGGAGCGCGACCGTGTTGGCCTCCGGCGCCGTCCGACCGGCGCTGAGCAGATCGCGGATGGCCTCGTCGGAGTCGGTGCAATCGGGCGTGTCGTGCCGGATCGTGTTGACGATCGCGTCGAGGTCGCCGAGGCCGGGGATGGGCCGTCGGGTGTGCCGGTGTTGGATCTGCTGGTAGGCGGCATCCAGCTGGCGGTATGGCTTCACGGACTGCTCCTTCATGCGGTGGGCGTGTCGGAGCGATCGTCTGACTGGCCGGTCCCGGGGTTGGTCCCGGAGTTCGTCCCGGTCGTCGTCCCGATTGGTGGCCGGGACTCCCATCCGCTGCCCGCCGGTCGCCACCAGGACCGCCGGTGATGGGCACGCCACCGGTAGGACGGGAGCCCGGGGGCAACGGGTTCGAGCTGGCAGTCGCCGTGGTCGGCGCGTCCGCGGTCGTCGTTTCGGGCATCGTGGCGGGCGGGGCGTGGTTGGCGACCCTGCTGACGGGCGGCGGGGTGTCGGGCGGCGTCGGTGACTGGCTGGCAGTCGCTGGCCGACTCGCATCGTCGCCGGGCGACCCCGCGGTGGCTTGGGGCGACGTGGCGGTCGGGATTCCGGGGCCGTTCGTCTACTGGTCGTGCACGCTGGTCGTCGCCGCCGCGTTCGGGGCGGTGATCACGGGCGCCGTCGTCGTGTGGCGGCGGGTGTGGTCGCCGTCGCGGTCGACGTTCGGCGTCCCGGCCGACGCCCGGGTGGCACGGGCCCGTGACGTCGGCCCGCTTGTCGTGTCGGCGACGGTGACACCGACGGGCCGGCTGCTGTTGGGGCGGCTGGCGCCGAACGGTCCGCGGCTGGCGACCGAGGACCGGGAGAGGCATCCGGCCCAGGGGCGAAGGGCGATCCGCGAGCAGGGCGATCGGGGGTCGGTGGCCCTGATCGGCCCGACCCGGTCGGGCAAGACGGTGCTGGCCTCGGCAGGGATCATCGGGTGGGACGGTCCGGTGGTGGCGTTGTCTGTGAAGCGGGACCTCTACGACGCCACCGCGGCGGCACGGGCAGGGCGGGGCGACCTGGCCGTGTTCGATCCGGGCGGTGTGACCGGGTTGCCGACGGCGCGGTGGACGCCCCTGCGGGAGGTGACGACGACATCGGGCGCGCGCCGGGCGGGGAGGGCCTTGGCGCAGGCGATCCCCCGCAACGGGGTCACGGGCGGGGACTACTGGAAGTCACACGGCGAGACCCTTACCTCGGCGTACATGTCGCTCGCCGGCCTCTCCCAGCTGCTTGGTCCTGCGCCGGGACAGAAGCCGACGCTGCTGACGATCGGTCGGTTGGCGTCCTGGGCGTACCTGCACGTCGGGATCCGTGACCCGCTCGTCAACGATCTCGTTCGCCGCGGCCTCGCCGACAAGCAGCCACTCGAGGTCCGCCTGCTTGCCAGGGACGCGCTGACGAAGCTGATGGCCT
>JBQTKH010000191.1:0-29794 GCA_052386335.1 Microthrixaceae bacterium | reverse complement strand
TCGGCCCGAAGGGCCGCAACGTCGTGCTCGACAAGAAGTGGGGCGCCCCCACGATCACCAACGATGGCGTGTCCATCGCCAAGGAGATCGACCTCGAGGATCCCTTCGAGAAGATCGGCGCCGAGCTTGTCAAGGAGGTCGCCAAGAAGACCGACGACGTGGCGGGCGACGGCACCACCACCGCCACCGTGCTCGCCTGGTCGATGGTGCGTCACGGTCTGCGCAACGTGGCCGCCGGCGCCAATCCGATGTCCCTGAAGAAGGGCATCGAGGCCGCGGTCGAGGTCGCCGTGGCCGCCATCAAGGACATGGCCGTCGAGGTCGACTCGAAGGACCAGATCTCCCAGGTCGCCAGCATCTCGGCCGCTGACACCGAGATCGGCGAGACGATCTCCGAGGCCATCGACAAGGTCGGCAAGGACGGCGTCATCACCGTCGAGGAGAGCCAGACCTTCGGCATCGAGATGGATCTCGTTGAGGGCATGCGCTTCGACAAGGGCTACATCTCGCCCTACTTCGTCACCGATCCCGATCGCATGGAGGCCGTCCTCGAAGATCCGTACCTCCTCATCGTCGGCTCGAAGATCTCCGCGGTGCGCGACATGCTCCCCGTGCTCGAGAAGGTCATGCAGTCCGGCAAGCCGCTCGTGATCCTCGCCGAAGACGTCGAGGGTGAGGCCCTCGCCACCCTCGTCGTGAACAAGATCCGCGGCACGTTCAAGTCGGCGGCCGTGAAGGCCCCCGGCTTCGGCGAGCGCCGCAAGGCCATGCTCCAGGACATCGCCATCCTCACCGGCGGCCAGGTCATCACCGAGGAGGTGGGTCTCAAGCTCGAGAACACCACGCTCGACCTGCTCGGCCGGGCCTCCAAGATCGTGGTCACCAAGGACGAGACCACGATCATCCAGGGTGCCGGCGACGACGGCGACATCAAGGGCCGCATCCAGCAGATCAAGAACGAGATCGAGAACACCGACTCGGACTACGACCGCGAGAAGCTCCAGGAGCGCCTCGCCAAGCTGTCCGGTGGCGTCGCTGTTCTCAAGGTCGGCGCGGCCACCGAGGTGGAGCTCAAGGAGAAGAAGCACCGCATCGAGGACGCCGTCAGCACCACCAAGGCGGCCATCGAGGAGGGCGTCGTCGCGGGTGGCGGCACCACGCTCCTGCGGGCGCAGGCCAAGGTGTACGCCTTGGCGCTCACCCTCAGTGCCGACGAGGCGACCGGTGCCCGCATCGTGGCGTCGGCACTCGAGGAGCCGCTCAAGCAGATCGCCGTGAACGCCGGCATGGAAGGCGGCGTGGTGATCGAGCGGGTGCGCAACATGGATAGCGCCACCGAGGGCCTCAACGCGGCCACCGGGGAGTACGAGGACCTCGCCAAGGCCGGCATCATCGATGCCGCCAAGGTCACCCGTTCGGCGCTGCAGAACGCAGCCTCGATCGCGGCCCTCTTCCTCACCACCGAGGCGGTCATCGTCGACAAGCCCGAGGAGAGCGCCGGCGGCGGCATGCCCGGAGGCATGGAGGACTACTAGTCCAACCCGCGGAGTCCAACCTGTCAGTCGGTCAGCGGCCGCCCTCCGGGGCGGCCGCGGCCGTTGTCCGCGCGAGCGTTGTCAGTGGGGGTCCCTAGGCTCTCGGGCATGGACGGAACGCGGATCGTGCTGGTGCGTCACGGGGAGTCGAGGGCCCAGGAGCTCGGCTTCCTCGGGGGTCACGACGGCTGCCAGGGGCTCTCCGAGCGAGGGCGGGCGCAGGCGGCAGCGCTGCGCGACCGACTGCGGGCCACCGGTGAGGTCGCGGGTGCCACCGCCCTGTATGCCTCGCTGATGCCGCGCGCGGTCGAGACCGCCGAGATCATCGCCCCGGCCCTCGGGGGCCTCGAGGTGCGGCCCGAGTGCCACTTCTGCGAGGGCCATCCCGGCGAGGCCGACGGGTTGAGCTGGGCCGAGCTCGACGAGCGCTACCCCTCCGACGGGTGGACCGCCGACACCCGGCGAGCGCCCGGGTGGGAGACGTGGAGAGAGATGGCGGCGCGGGTCAGCGCGGGGCTGGCGTGGTTGGTCGAGCACCACCCCGGTGAGACGATCGTGGTCGCGTGCCACGGGGGCGTGGTGGTGCACTCGATGCTCCACTACCTGGCCCTCGACGACGCCACGATCGGCGAGCGGGCGTGGATCAGCCCCGACAACACCTCGCTCACCGAGTGGCAGTTCGCGCCCAATCCCTACCGCAAGGGCACGTTGCCCGTGCAGCTCGTGCGCTTCAACGACGTCGCCCACCTCGCGGAGCGCTAGTCGCGCTCAGGTAAACGAGAACTGCACCCGCTTGTCGTAGGTGGTGCACGGCTCGTCCCCTCGGATCTGGCCATCGATGTTGCCGCTGGGCCACGCGCCGGGCGCATAGCGGCGGCCGTACTCGATCGCTCGCCAGCAACCGGGCCGCTCATCACCCGGGGGGACCATCTGTGCGTTCCAGTACAGGACCTGGGCGTCCTTGATGCAGGTGTAGTCCCCGATCGGGTAGAAGCACGCTGGGACATCCGGACGGCCTACATAGTGCTGCGGGATGGCTCTGAAGCCCTTGTCGATCTGGGTGGGGCCGAGGTATGGCCCCGACACCTGCACGCCCACGAAGAACTGGAACAGGTCGTCATACCAGTCGCAGGTGTACTGGAAGTCGCTGTTCGAGTAGGCCGTGTTGATCTCGCGGAAGGCGGCGTAGCAGCGTTGCTGCTCGAGCTGGGGCTTGAACGGCTGCGGCGACACCACCACCGCGTGCCCGTCGAACGACGGCGACGAGTCCGACAGGCGAACCGGGTGGTGGGCATCGAGCACGGAGTCCCCCAACACGATCCATTCTGGGAAGTAGCCGATCGAGGCCGCTGCCTTCGTGAAGTCTGCTGTCACCCCGCCCGTCCACAGGATCGTCGTGACCCCCCGGTTGCGGAGACGCTGCATATCCTGCTGGGCGGACGGGCTGACCGAACCCCCCTCGCGGGCCAGGCAGCAGCTCGAGTAGGTGATGGTGTCCTCGATGACACCGCCGCATCCGATCACGTGGTCCCGCACTGTTGCAGCCATCGATCGAAGTCCCGGCCAGTCCTTCGAGGTGGTGTGGAGCATGGCCAGCTTGCGCGGGCGCCCGTTGAGACTGGGATCTGCCATCACTGACGGCAGTGGGTTGCCCGGGTTGGGCCCGATCACCTTCTGACAGACGAAGGTGCCGTAATCCTCGCTGAGCGCGGCCGCCGACGGGAGGTATGACCAGATCTGCCCCGGGAACTCGTCGAAGAACGCTCGCTCCCTCGGGGCGAAGGAGCCGAAGTTGAGCACTCCCCGGCGAGCCATGCCATCGAGGAAGGCCTCCTCGGCGCCTTGTGCGATCGACACCACCCCGAAGGGCTTCACCTTGGCGTAGGCCTCGGCCGCATCCTGGCGGCGCGACGTGTCGGTTGGCCCTCCCGCGAAGTACACGAAGAAGTGCACGTCGCGCCCATAGGTCTGGAACCGCTTGTTGAAGTAGGTCTGCCACACACGCAGGGCCTGGGTGCTGAGGTGGGTGCAGCCGCCCTCGTTGGTCGACTTGCTGCGGCACTCGTCCTCGGTGTCCCAGAGGTCGTAGAGGGTGTTGGACGGTGCTACCTGGTTCCCGGTGTTGGAGGCCTCGATGTACCGGATGCCACCGTCGAGGTAGACGAGGAGCCGCACCTCGTTGGGGGTGACCCCTTGGTAGGTGGCCCCGCCGTTGTCGTCGTTCTCGTCCCAGAACGGCACACATGGTGGTGACAGCGGATCGAAGGTCTGTCGGGGAGGCTTGCCGACGCACTGCGTGTCCGGGTCCACTCGCCCGCCCTCGTCGCCGTCGAGGCCGCCACCTGGCCCGCCGTCCGTGCCGCGCCCTGCCTCCTCCCCACTGCCGATCGTGGACGAACCTCCGGCGCCCAGGGCGGCCGTGTTGCCCTGGGGAGGGTCATCGTTCTCGTCGTCGGGCGGGACCGGCGCGAACTCGAGGGTCTGGGTGGGGTTGGTCTGAGGCAGGTTGAGGCTCGAGGGCAGTACGACCACGGCGAGCACAAGTGCCACGAGCATGGTGAGCAGCGGTGGGTACCGCCGCGCCCAGTCGCTTGTGCGGCCACCGTGCTCGGCCTCAGAGGTGGCGTCGTCCTGGGCCACCGCGGGTCAGCTCAGTTCGGGAATCTGAACCCGTCGACGTTGCACAAGAGCGCTGAGGCCCCCCGCCAGCGCTGAGGGCATCACCGCCAGCCACAGCAGCAGGGTGAGGCCGGACACCGGACCTGGCGGGGCTGACTCGACCCGACCGCGGGCCGCGATCTGCGACGGCGGTGCCTTGAGCTGATCAGCGAGGTTCTGATCTCGTATCGCCTGCAAGTCGGGATCGCGCTCGATGAGCAAGTCGTTCAACGACGGAGGGAGGTCGGAGGGTTCTCCGGTGACCGGGTCCTCCACGGTCCGACCCTCGACCACGTCGGTCGTGGTGAAGGTCCGCGTGCCCGACGGGGTGGAGACCGTGTTGTTGTCGGGTGGGCGGACCTCGTCGGGTGGGATGAAGTCCTCGACCACGAGCTCCAAGTAGATCGTGTACCCGCTGTTGACGCCGTTGTAGTTCAGGATCGTGATGTTGTAGTCGATGAGGTCGGGCTCGCCGACGGTGTACACGCCATCTCCCGTCGGCCCGCCGTTGTGGGGGTTGGTGATCGAGAGGATGTCGGTGTAGTCGCTCTCGAGCGGGTCGTAGCAGGTCTCACCCGGGGGGCACTTTCCGAACTTCTGCTTCAGCTGGGTGTCGTCCCAGAAGAAGACGTTGATCTCGGAGCCATCGATGCCGTCGACGTTCGCCGCCTTGAAGACCAAGGTGTAGCCGGACCCCGGCGGCAGGTCGGGCGTGGGGATCTTCACCGGGATGGTGTCGCAGTAGGCCGCACCCCGACAGAAGTCGGGGTCGGGCTTGCGCTGGTAGACGAGGCTCTCGGGGATCGCGGGGAACGTGGCGAAGACAGGCTTGTCCACGGTGAGGACCAGGGGCTCGAACTCTCGTGCCTGGGCGGGTTGCGAGACGGCGCTCCCCACAACGCTGAGCGCGGCACCGGCAACGAACACCAGCGCAGCAACGGCGAGCGGCCGGCGGGCCCGATGGGAGTTCGTCATGCTGCGTTCAACCTCACCGATTCGCTGTACCCGGTGCACGGATCATTCGGGCTGTAGCGGCTCGCCACCTGCTCGCGAGGCCAATCGGCCGGGAGGTACCTCTTGCCGTTCTGGATCACCCGGAAGCAGCCCGGCTGCGAGGTGCCGGTCTGCTGACCGGCGGCGTCGTACATCATCGGCACCGCGTCCTTGACGCAGGTGTAGTCGCCGGGCAGGTAGAAGCAGGCGGGCACGCGGGGGTCGGTGCTCGACTGCTTCTGGGGGATGGCGTGGAACCCCTTGTCCACCTGCGAGGGCCCAAGGAAGGGGCCGGCCACCTGGATGCCCGTGAAGAGCTGGAAGATGTTCGTGTAGTACTCGCACACGTAGCCCAGGTCGGACCTTGCGTAGGTGGTGTTGAACTCGCGGAAGGCCTGGAAGCAGATCTGCTGGTCGAGGGGCGGCTCGAGCACGCGCGGTGAGATGGCCACTGCTCGACCGCTGTAGGCCTGCTGCGCCTGCGCGTAGAAGACATAGGTGGCGTTGTCCTGGAAGCCGTCCCCGCCGGCCAGGATCCACTCGGGCTCATAACCGATCGCGGTCGCGCTCTGCGCGTAGTTGCCGTTGCCGCCGCCCGGCCAGATGATGGTCGTGATCTCCTGCTCTCGGAACGACGCCATCTGCTGCTGCTCCTCCCCAGGAGGGTCGCCGTTGTCACGCGCCAGGCAGCAGTTCTCGAACTGGATGTGGTCGACGATCTGGCCACCGCAGTCCTTGACCCCCTGCTTCACGAGCTCGGCCAGCCGCACCAACCCCTGCTGGAAGCGGTTGTTCGTGGAGACCATGCCGAGCCTGCGGGGCTGGTTGGCCAGGGTGCCGCCAGCGAGGTTCGCGGTGTTGCCGACGACCTGGCGGCAGATGTAGTTGATGTACGAGCTGGAGTACTGCTCGATCGACGGCAGGTAGGACCAGATCAGCCCGGGGAAGGTGTTGAAGAAGTCGGCGTTGCGCAGGCCGAAGGAGCCGAAGTTCAGCACACCCTTGCGAGCCATGGCCCGGAGGTAGTCGTCCTCAGCGCCTTCCGACAGGAACGACACGACCGCGAACGGGTCGACCTCCTTGAGGTGCAGCGCCGCCTCGGCGCGTCGGCGGTCTGGCGTGGCGCCCGCTCCGCCGGAGAACGACACGAAGAACTGGACGTAGCGTCCGTAAGTCTGGAACCGCTCGTTGAAGTAGTCCTGCCAGACGCGCATGCCCGCGGTGATGAGGTGCGAGCAGCCGGCGTCGCCGTCGTAGCGCCTACGGCATTCCTCGGCGTCGCCTCGTAGCTCGTAGACCTTGTCGGTGGGAGCCGTGCGGTTCGAGGCGTCGCTGCCGCCGGTGTAGTTGATGCCGCCGTCGAAGGCCATGAGCACGCGCACCACCTCGGGCTCGACGCCTCGGTAGGTTGCTCCGCCGTTGTCGGCGCTCTTGTCCCAGTACGGCACACAAGGTGGCGCAAGCGGGTCGAGGGTCTGGCGGGGGGGATTGCCGACGCATGCGGTTCCCGTGTCCACCCGGCCACCGCTCCCGTCGTCCAGCAGACCGCCCGGCCCGCCCAGGCCGTCACCGTCGCCACCCGGGCCCTCGGCGCCGATGGTGGAGGAGTCGCCAGCACCCAAGGCCGAGGTGTTGCCCTGCGGAGGGTCATCGTTCTCATCGTCAGGCGGGACCGGGGCGAACTCGAGGGTCTGGGTGGGGTTGGTCTGCGGGAGGTTGAGGCTGGACGGGAGCACCACCACTGCGAGCACGAGCGCGACGAGCATCGTGAGCAGCGGCGGGTACCGCCGCGCCCAGTCGCCTGACCTGCCGTCGTTGTCGTTGGCCTCCGCCACCGGTTCTCCCTGCGTCTCCCAGCACCCGTTCGAGCAGCACCGTTGTACAGGAGATGCGGGCGCCGCGCAGACCGCCCAGGCGGCGCCGATCATCTCGTCGAGTTGTCCAGCCGATCTCGACGGGGACGCGCGTGATGATAGGCGAAGGGACCGAACGCCCCAAAAAGCGACAAACCGAGCTGGGCAGGGATGCCGATCTGCGCTGGCGAACCCACGGCAGGTACGATCTGCGACTTGTCCGTCGAGGGACGAGGGCAGGGCCGCCGCGAGTCGCGGGCGGTCTGACCGACATCGGGAAGGAACAGCCACGTATGGCAACAACCGTCAAGCGCCGGGCCCCGCGGGTGGCCGCCCCCGCCACCGCAGGGGGCATGGGCATCCGGGAGTTCAAGGCGAGCTTCGATGCGATCGCCGCGAACGTGGAGACCTACGTCAAGGGCAAGAGCGACGTCGTGCGCCTGGCGCTCGTCGCGATGCTCTGCGAGGGCCATGTGCTCTTCGAGGACCTCCCTGGCACCGGCAAGTCGATGCTGGCTCGGGCGCTGTCCGAGTCGATGAACGCCACCACAAACCGCGTGCAGTGCACGCCCGACATGCTGCCTGGCGACATCACCGGCTCGTCGATCTACGACGTGAAGACCTCGGAGTTCGTCTTCCAGCCCGGTCCGGTGTTCTGCAACGTGCTGCTGGCCGACGAGATCAACCGTGCCACGCCCAAGACGCAGTCGGCCTTGCTCGAGGCCATGGCCGAGCGCCGCGTGTCCTCCGACGGCGTCACCCGCAAGCTGCCGCGACCGTTCCTCGTGCTCGCCACCCAGAACCCGGTGGAGCAGGCCGGCACCTGCCCGCTTCCCGAGGCGCAGCTCGACCGCTTCCTCTTCAAGCTCCACATGGGCTACCTGAGCCGCGACCACGAGTTCGAGGTGATGTTCGACAACTCCGTGCACCTCGCCATCGAGGACATCCGGCCGGTGATCGAGCCCGAGGCCGTCAACGAGATGATCGAGTTCGCCGGGTCGATCGAGGTGTCCCAGGAGGTCGGCATGTACATCGTCGACCTCGTGCAGGCCACCCGCAACGACGCGGCGATCGCGGCGGGCGGCTCGCCGCGGGCCACGATCGCGCTGCTGCGGGCCAGTCGAGCACTGGCCGCCTCCGACGGGCGCACCAACGTGTACCCCGACGACGTGCGGATGGTGCTGCAGCCCGTGCTCGGCCACCGCCTCATCCTCCAGCCCGAGGCCATGCTGCGAGGTGAGACCGTCGAGAACGTGATCGAGCGCATCGTCGGCTCGGTCAAGGCGCCGCTGGCCAAGGCCAGCTGACAGCGTCTCGATCGCAGGGAGTCGCAATCTTGGGGCATGACGACAGAGGGACGGTGAGCGCGTGGCTGCGGTGACCACCCAAGGCGCGATCGTTGCGTCGCGCCGCGTCCGCGCCCTCAAGCGCCTCGACAAGATCCGACTCGCCATGGGCCCGGGCGCGCTCCGGCGCCTGGGTGCAACGCTCGAGCGCAAGCTTGGCCTCACCCGTTCCGGTCAGCTCGCGATCATCGCTGGAGTGTGTGCGTGGATCTTCGGTCGGGTGGTGGCCGGCCCGTCGATGTACATGCCGGGTTACGGCGCCATCCTGCTGGTGATCGCCGCGGTGTTCATGGCGCCCCGAAACCTCAAGCTCACCGGGGTGCGCGAGGGCCTGTATCCGCGGGTGCAAGAGGGTGACCGCCTCGACGTCGTGCTCAAGCTCACGGCGGGCAAGCGGCTTTCCACCTTCATGCTCGAGGAGCGGCTGCCCGAGCGCCTCGGGCGCACGGTGCGGGTTCCGATCACCTCGCTCGCCTCCGGTGCCGAGATCGAGCACAGCTACACCCTGCGGGCCCAGCGGCGTGGCGTGTTCGAGGTAGGCCCGCTCGTGGCCGTCGCGGGTGACTCGCTCGGTCTGGCGCAACGCGAGACGATCGTGGCCAAGCACTTCGAGCTGCTTGTGCACCCCCGCGTGGAGCTCGTGTCCGACCGGCCCCTCACCCGCCACTTCGAGGATCCGCCGATCCGGCCCCCCGTGTCGCGCCCCTGGCCGTCGGGCATGGAGTTCTATGGGATGCGGGAGTACGTGCGGGGCGACGACCCCCGTCGGATCGTGTGGCGGGCCTCGGCCCGCACCGGCAAGATCATGGTGCGCGAGAACGAGCAGGGCATCACCGACAAGATCACGATCATCCTCGACACGAACCGCACCCATCACAGCCGTGAGGGCGATGGCTTCTCCGAGTCCTTCGAGACGGGTGTGCGAGCTGCGGCCAGCCTCGCGGTGCGCCACCTCCGCGAAGGCTACGAGATGAAGGTGCTCACCAACGACGGCTGGCTCACCCGGCCGATGCGCGGAGCGAAGGAGCAGCAGACCATGCTCGACTCCTTCGCCCGGGTGGACATGGGTCGCTCGCCCCTCGGCCAGTCGATCCGCCAGCTCCTCGCCACCGGCCAACGCGACGCGCACAACATCCTCATCACCCCGCACCTCGGCCAGCACGAGGCGGCCAACCTGAAGCTGCTCCTGCGCACCGGGGTGTCGGTCCTCGTGGTCGGGCTCATCTGGGACGAGGAGAACACCGACGTGCTCGGCACGGCGGCGGCGCTTGGCTGCCAGGTCGTGGGCGTGCACCCCCACACCGACCTGGCCAGCGCGCTCAACGCCGACATGCGCGGCGGAGGCCGTCGCTGATGGCCATCGACACTCGCGAGCTCGGCGCCGAGCCGACGCAGCCCGCCGACCACTCGGCCGCGCACATCGAAGAGGAGCTGCTGGCCGCGGAGGCGGCGGCCGACCTCACCCCGGCCGACGACCTCGGTCCGGTTCCGGGCCGCCTCACCCTGGCGGTGGCTGCCCCCACGATCGCTGCTGGCGTCATGGTGGGCGGGATCTTCGACGGGGTCGGCCCCCGGATCTACGCAGTGATCGCCGGCCTCCTGGGCGTCGGCCTCGCCGTGGCCACCTCCCGCCTCCTGCGTCGACCCCTCGTTGCCTATGTGCTCATGTTCGGGGGCCTGTTCCTCGTGGGTGTGCTGATGCTCCTGCCCGACGTGGGAGGCATGCTCGAGGTGACCCAGAAGGTCAGCGAGGCCACGGCGGAGTCCGATCTCCTGCGGCCGCCCGTGCCGTTCGACCCGGGTTGGCACGCAGTGGTCGGCTGGATCATGGCCATCGTGGGCTTCGCTGCGGCGTGGACCGCGCTCGTCGTCGGCGCCCGCTCCATCGGCCTGCTCCTGCCGCTGCCCATCGCGGCGGTGGCGGGGATCTCTGTCCCCGACAACCAGCAGGTGGCGAGCGGTGCCGTCGTGCTGGTGCTGCTGGCGCTCGGTCTGGGGCTTCTTTCGTCGCAGAACGAGATCGGTGACGACGACTCCGTCGACCCGGGCCTGGGCTACGAGCTGCGGCGAGCCGCCAAGGCTCTGCCTCTGCTCGCCATCCTCGTAGTCGCCCTTGTGGTCGGTCGTGATCAGCTCGGCTTCCTGTTTCCCGATCCGATCATCGATCCCGCGGAGGAACCGCAGAAGCCCAAGACGCGCCCGCTCACGGAGGTGGAGGACCGCGTGCTGTTCGAGGTGCGCGACCCGATCATCGACGGCGTCCGCTACGAAGCGCCCACCGGTCCGTGGCGAACCGGCGTGCTCGACGTGTACGACGGCGAGTCATGGCGACTCCCGCCCTTCGCTGCCAGCGAGCTCGGTCAGATCGGCGACAAGGGCATCCTCGATCCCGAGATGGCCTCGAGCACTGCCGTGTCGGTGACGCTGAAGGGTCTCACGGGTCTCGTGCTCCCGACCCTGCCGAACTCCTCGGTGATCAGCACCAAGGGGGTCAAGATCGGCTTTGATCCCCGGAGCGGCACCGTGCGCATGGTCAACGGCCAGGTGCCGGGCGGCCTGCAGTACATCGTGGCCGCCGCCTCGATCCCCACCATCGACGAGCTTGACGCCGTGCCCGACGACGTCCCCAAGGAGCTCGAGCAGTTCCTTGACATGCCAGATGCCCCCAACGCAGTGAAGTCGCTCATCGACCAGGCCGCGGTCGAAGCGTCGGGCGACACGCGCTGGCGCCGCTTCGACTGGCTTCGGAACTACCTGCTCAACGCTGAGACGGGGATCACCGCAACAGGGGCTGGCACGCCGAAGGACGTTCCCCCGGCACGCGTCGAGGACATGATCGCTGGATCCGGGAAGGGGTCACCGTTCGAGATCGTGGCGGCGCAGGCGATGTTCGCCCGTTGGATGGGCATCCCGGCTCGGATCGGGTTCGGCTTCGACGGCGGCACCCGCATCAACGAGGGTGAGTACCTCGAGGTGCGGCCCGAGCATGGTGCGGCTTGGGTCGAGGTGTGGTTTGGGGACTTCGGATGGTTGCCGGTCATCGGCACTCCGCAAAAGGCGGAGCCCACGGTCGGGGCCGACCCCAGCCAGCAGCGCTTCGATCCCAGCATCCAACCCGGCGACGAGATCGGTGCCCAGGTCTACGTGCCGCTCATCGATCCGCCAGACTCGATCCTCGGACTCCAGCTCGCGTTCATCGCGCTGAGCCTCCTACCGATCGGGTTCTTGCTCCTGGCCATCTACTTCGCCATCCCCGCCGTCCAGAAGACGTACCTCCGGGGTCGGCGGCGTTCCGCCGCCCTCAGCGAGGGCACCCGTGCCCGCGTAGCGGTGGCCTACAGCGAGCTGCGCGACTACGCCACCGACCTCGGCTATCGCCACGCCACGGACACGCCCCTGATGTTCGTCGATCGAGTCATGCCCGACGAGGAGCACCGTGAGCTGGCCTGGATCACGACCCGAGTGCTCTGGGGCGACCTCCACGACGACCCGGATCCGCATCTCGCCACGACTGCCGAGGAGCTGTCGAAGTCGATGCGAGCGCGACTCGGTGCGGCACAGCCCGCCAGCGTGCGCTTCCTCGCGCTGATCAGTCGGCTGTCGCTGCGCGACCCCTACGACCCGGCCCACACGGTCATCGAAGGCCGCGTTCGCCGGTGGCGTGAATCCAGGCGAGCACGGCGCGCGATGGCGGCCCAGCTGGCCGCGGCAGGAGCAGACGAATGACGAGGCCCCCCTCCCGAAGCGCCACCGCGGCTGTCTTGGCGGCACTGATCCTGGCCAGCTGCGTGCAACAGGATCCGCCCGGCCTCACACTGAGCAAGCTCGAGGCCAAGCTCGTGTTCGGCATCGACGAGGCCCCCGAGCGAGGTCTCACCCCCACTGAGGCAACCCAGCAGCTGCCGGTGCGCGGGGGACCGGGGCTCTTCCTCGGCGACGATCGCCGTCCCAACGTCCGACCCTATCTGCCGTCGGACACGAGTCCTGACGCCTGTCCGCCGGCCAAGAACGCTGCCGCGGTGGAGTTCGGCGCCACCGACAACGTCAACACCGACGGGCCAGGCAATCGGCCTGTCGAAGGCGTGTACCCGTGGCGGATCATGCTCAGCGAAGACGGGGGCAAGGACGCCCCCTACAGCGAGCTGGCACCTGTCGGCTTCGAGCTGCGGGCGATCCGCAACGTCGAGGAGGTGCCGCGTGCCCGCTGGTCGCCGAGTCCCTCGGCCACCTCCGCCCGGGAGGTCTTCACCTTCGAGGAGGTGCGGAACATCTCGTTTTACGAGCTAGACGTCGGTGAGGGCGGCAAGGGCGAGCGACTCGTCGAACGGTTCCTCATCACCAAGTACCTCGTCGACACCCACGCCACTCGCAGTCGCGTCAGCCAGACCGATGCCGTCGTGCAGCTACCCACCACGGGCAGCCCAGAGCGGGGCATCTCGCTGCTGAGCAGCGTGACGGTCGATGGAAAGGGTGACCGCGTGCCTGGCGTCGATCCGTTCGAGCCGGCCAACGGGCTCTCGCTGATGGGCCTGCCCTTCGTGCCCGGCGAGACCTTCACCGCGTCGGCCACCGATGCGTCCCACGGCACGACGATCACCAACCAGACGGTGGTGGGATCTCGTGCACGCCTCAACATGTGTGGTGATCTGATGGAGGGCTTTCCGTCTGAGAGCACGCAGACCATCAGCACGGACAGCCCGTCCGCTCCCTCTCGTGCCTTCGAGGTGAAGATCTGGTTGGCGCCACAGCACGGCGGCGTGTCGATCTACGAGAGCACCTACTCGGTCCTCACGGGTGTGCGCTTCGTCCTCCATCGGGCCTCGCTCTACGCCACGGGCCCAGTGCCAGCCGACGGGCTGCCGCGATGAGGGCCCTTCGGAGCTGGCTCGACGACCACCCGCGAGAGGCGCCGGTCGTGGTGGGCGCAGCCCTCGTGCTCGCGCTCCTCATCACGACGCAGCTCGTGTTCCCCGGCGATCCAAGCCCTGCGCGGGGCACGCCGGTCGCGGTGGTCGTGCGTGGCTTCATCTTCGGGTTCGTGGCCAGCCTCTATGCCGTTGGCATCGTCCTCGTGTACCGCACGATGCGCTTTGTCAACTTCGCGCAAGGCGCGTTCGGTGTGGTCGGCATGACGCTTCTCACCTACATGGTCGTGTTCACGCCGGTGCCGTTCCCCATCGCGCTGTTGCTCGGGGTCGCCGCCAGCGTGGTCCTCGGCGTGGTCGCCGGCACCTTCCTCCTGCGCTTCTTCAGCACCAGTCGACTGTTCATGACGATCGTGTCGATCCTCGGAAGCACGTTCATGTTTGTGTCTGTGCTCCCGTGGATCGTCCGGTTGCCCTTCTGGCCGAGGCCGGAGGAGGTCATCGGCGCCGAGGCCGACCGGCTCACCGATCTGGCTGGCCAGCTCCCGTTCCAAGGCTTCTCATTCACCATCGGCAGCTTCGCGGTGCCCTTCGGGATCGAGCACGTGGTGGCGTTGGAGCTGGCCGCGTTCGCGCTGATCGGGGTGGTCTGCTTCTTGCGCTACACGCGAGCGGGGGCCGCGGTGCGAGCGATGGCCGACAACCCCGAGCGGGCCGCGCTGCTCGGCATCTCGGTGTCGACGCTCAGCGTCATGGTTTGGGGGATCGCGGCGGGTCTCGACGCCGTGGCATCGATCTCCGTGGCGCTCGGAGGGCGCGAGCTCCTTGCCCAGGGGCTCCAGGGCGGCCAGTTCAGCTACGCCATCCTGCAGATCCCGTTGACCGCCGCTGTCCTCGCCCGCTTTGAGCGGATCGGCACCGCTGTCTTCGCTTCCACGATCATCGGCGTGGCCCGCGCGGCATTCCTGTTCAGCTACAACGACCTGGCCGGGCTGTTCGACGCGTTCCTGCTAGCGGTGGTCGCCGGCTCGCTTCTGCTTCAGCGGCGGGCTGGGCGACGCTCGGATCTCGGCGCCCAGGTGTCGTGGGCTGCGGCTGAGGAACCACGGCGCATCCCCGCCGAGCTGCGAGCAATCCGCTCCCTCACGGCTGCCCGCTACGCGTTGTCGGCGGTGGGGATCCTCCTCATCGTCGTGTACCCGTTCATCTTCGACACCCGGCGCGTGGTCCTCGGCGGGGTCATCTTCATCACCGCGATCGCCGTCCTGTCACTCGTCGTGCTCACCGGCTGGGCCGGCCAGGTCAGCCTCGGGCAGTGGGCGCTCGTAGCGGTGGGGGCAGTGGTCGCGGGGAAGCTCAGCGCGTCGATTCCGTTTTGGTTCGCCGTGCCGGTCGCCATCGCCGCGACCGCCGGGGTTGCGGTGGTGGTGGGGTTGCCAGCGCTCCGGCTCAAGGGCCTGATGCTGCTGGTGATGACCTTCGCCTTCGCGCTGACCGTCCAGAGCGTGCTCTTCGAGGAGCGTTGGTTCGGCTGGCTGCTGCCGGACGTCGTGGAGCGTCCGACTCTGCTCTTCTTCGACTTCGAAGACGAAAAGAGCATGTACTTCCTGAGCGCAGCAGGGTTGGTGCTCACGATCCTCGTGGTGCGCAACCTTCGTCGATCCCGCGTGGGGCGCCTGCTCATCGCGGTGCGCGAGAACGAGGCGAACCTTCAGGCGTTCGGCATCGACGTGGTGCGGGCCAAGCTGCTGGCCTTCGCCATTGCAGGCGGCATCGCCGGCTTCGCGGGCTCGCTCTACGCCGCCCATCAGCACGGCGTGAGCCAGGCCTCCTTCAGCGCGAACCAGTCGGTGAACGTGTTCATCCAGGGAGTGCTGGGTGGTGTGAGCTCCTCCGGCGGGGCGCTCCTCGGTTCCACCTACTTCCAGCTCACGCAGGAGTTCGCCACCTCCAACCTCGCGCTGCAGACGATCCTCAACGGTGCCGGCCCGCTGGTCATCCTGTTCCTGGCCCCCGGCGGGCTCATTTCACTCGTGAACCAGGCCCGCGACTCCGTGCTGCGCATCATCGCGCAGCGCCGACGAATCGTGGTGCCCAGCCTCTTCGCCGATTTCGACCCCGACGCGGCCGAGCGCCAGCTGATCCCGCTGGGCGAGAGCTCACAGATGGGCGGCCTCTCCGCGGTTGGCGACCGGCGCTACACGCGGCCATCCGACCTCTACGCGGGGTCCGGCAGGCGCATCACGGATCGCCTGGCCGGCGAGAAGGTCTCGAGCGAGCGCAGTGCCTTTGCGGCGGCCGCCCACGCGGCCGACGACGCCGAGCTGCGCCGCGAGATCGAAGATGCCAACGCCGCAACGGCGGGTGTCGGAACCGCAGGGGCAGAGCCATGACTGTCGACCAACGATCCGTCGATGCCGGGCACGTGACTGACCTGATCGACCCGATCATCACGGATGTGGTGGTGCAGGCGCCGTCCCAGCAGCCCCAGGGCTGGCGGGCGAACGTCCGGCAGACCTTGCGCGACGCGCGCGACTTCAAGGCCCTAGCGGCCTCGCCATACGGACTCGCCCCGGCCCTCACGCTCGCAATGATCTCGTTCTTCCAGCGCTTCGACACCGCAGCCTTCAACTACACAGGCCCGGAGATCGCCCGCGACCTCGAGATCAACGTCGGCGACATCATCACGATCCAGATCCTCGTGGGCACCGTCGGCATCTTCGCTGCCATCGTGGCGGGCTACTACGCCGACCGACACCGCCGCGTGCCACTCGTGATCATCGGCACGATCCTCTCGGGAATCTTTTCCGGCTTCACCGGCTTCGCTCAGTCCTTCCGCGGCGTGGCAACTCCTCGCGTGATCGACGACGTCAGCGAGATCGCCTCGAGCGTGCCTCGTTTCTCGCTGTTGGCCGACTGGTACCCGCCGACGGTGCGAGGCAAGGTATTCGCACTTCTGGGAACTCTGGCCAACGCTGGCGCGCTGCTGGTGCCCATCGTGATGGGCACCGTCGTCGTGACGTGGGGGTGGCGCTGGGCATACATGGGCACGGCGATCCCGCTCACCATCGCAGGCGTCGTGGCCGGCATCCTCCTCTGGCGTCGCGAGCCGGTGCGGGGCTACTTCGAGAAGAAGGCCATGGGCGCCTCCGAGGAGGTCGCCTCCGAGGAAGACGAGCCGCAGTCGTTCGGCGAGGCCTGGCGGACGGTCTGGGGTGTCCGCACCGTCCGGCGATTGGTTGTGGCCGACATCTTCAGTGGGGCTGGCGCGTCGGTGGTGGGTCTGTACTTCTTGTTCTTCTCTGCCGAGAAGTATGGGTTGAACGCCCTAGAGCGCGGGTTGACCTCCCTGCCAGCGGTCGTCGCGGCCGTGTTCGGCGGCTTCATCGGTGGTGGTCTCGTCGACCGGTTCACCCGGGAGAACCCGTCCCGGGTGCTCGTCGTGATCGGCACCTACAGCCTGATCGGAGCGTTTGCCCCGATCATCTTCATCTTCGAACCTCCGCTGTTGGTCATCGTCGTCGCGTCGATCCCCTTGGGGTTCGGCGCGGCCATGATCGGCCCAGCGAGCTCCGTGGTCTACGCCCAGGTCATCCCGCCACGGATCCGCACCCAGGGCCTTCAGATCTCGGGGCTGTCGGCGTTAGGCGCCGTCCTCGTCGGCTTGCCGATCGCGCGGGTGATCTTCGGGGAGTACGGCTACGGCGAGGTGTTCCTGTTCAGCGTTCCGCTCGCCATCGTCGGTGGCATCATTGCCATGACCTCGGCGAAGTTCTTCGAGCTCGACATGCGCACCGCGTTTCGGGCGGCCATGGCCGACGAAGAGTGGCGTCGTGCCAAGGCCTCGGGCACCTCGAAGCTGCTGGTCTGCCGCGGCATCGACGTGCACTACGGCGGCGTGCAGGTGCTCTTCGACGTGGACTTCGACGTGGAGGAGGGCGAGATCATCGCCCTGCTCGGCACCAACGGTGCCGGCAAGTCGACGCTGCTGCGGGCCATCTCGGGGATCGCGCAGGCCAGCGGCGGCGCCATCGTGTTCGACGGCCGCGACATCACCTACATGCCGCCCCACGAGATCGTGGCGCGGGGCGTGGTGCACATGCCCGGCGGTCGCGGCGTGTTCCCCGAGCTGTCTGTGCGTGAGAACCTGTTGCTGGCCAACTGGCTCACCGAGGATCCGGAGGAGATCGCGGTCGCGGTGGCCGAGGTGCTCGACATCTTCCCGAAGCTTCGCGGTCGGCTCGACGTGCCCGCCGGCCAGCTCTCCGGTGGCGAGCAGCAGCACGTTGCGCTCGCGCAGGCGCTGCTGTCCAAGCCGAAGCTCCTCTGCATCGACGAGCTGTCGCTTGGCCTGTCGCCTACTGCGGTGGCCGAGCTGCTCGACGTGGTGCGCGAGCTGCACCGACGGGGCATCACCATCGTGGTGGTGGAGCAGTCGATCAACGTGGCTCTGAGCATCGCTCACAAGGCCGTGTTCATGGAGAAGGGCGAGATCCGATTCATCGGCGAGACGGCGGAGCTCCTCGAGCGTCCTGACATCCTGCGCTCCGTGTTCGTCAAGGGTGTCGGCTCGGGTGGCGGGACCGGTCCCGCTCGCCGCTCCGGTACCGGCGATCGGGCGCTTGCACTCGGCGAAGCCCGACCGGTGCTCGAGGTTGAGGGCATCACGAAGCACTACGGCGGTGTGGCGGCGGTGCACGATGTGTCGTTCACGCTGCACGACGGCGAGACGCTCGGTCTCATCGGGCCGAATGGTGCCGGCAAGACGACGATCTTCGATCTGATCTCAGGCTTCCAGTCGATCGAGTCTGGTGTCGTGCGGCTCGATGGTGTGGACATCACCGAGTGGTCTCCCGACGCTCGGGCTCGTGAGGGTCTCATCCGGAGGTTCCAGGACGCCCGACTCTTCCCGGGGCTGTCGGTGGAAGAGACGCTCCTCATGTCGTTGGAGCGCCACCTCGAGGTTCGCAACACGGTGCTCCACGGGCTGCGCGTGCCGCAGGCTCGCCGGGCGGAGAAGCGGCTACGAGCTCGCGCTGACCGTCTGCTGGAGCTCTTCGAGCTCGGGTCGATGCGAGACAAGTTCGTGCGAGAGCTGTCGACCGGCCTGCGGCGCATCGTGGACCTTGCCTGCGTGATGGCTGCCGAGCCCAAGGTGCTGCTGCTCGATGAGCCGTCATCCGGCATCGCCCAGGCGGAGACCGAGAACCTCGGACCGGTGCTGCGTCGTGTGCGCTACGAGACCGGTGCCAGCATCCTGATCATCGAGCACGACATGCCGCTGATCTCCAAGGTCTCCGACGAGCTGATCGCCCTCGAGCTCGGGCAGGTCGTGCTTCAGGGTCCTCCGCGCGAGGTGCTCGAGGACCCGCGGGTGATCGAGGCCTATCTCGGAACTGACGAGGCCACCATCTCCCGCTCGGGAGTCGCCACCGGGACCCAGCGTGCCGCCCGCCGCGCCGCCCCACCCGACATCGACGACACGACTGATTGACACAGGAGCACCACACCATGCGCACCACCACGCGACTGATCGCCACCCTTCTGGCTTCGTCGCTGACGCTGTTCGCCTGCGGCGGCGAGGAGAAGATCGGCGACGACATCACGATCAGCCCCGATGGCGAGGGAGGGGCCCTGCGAGACCCGGCCCGCACTACCACGACGCTGCCGGGTGACATCGAGGAACAGCTCGGGACCTCCACCACCGCGCCGGGCGGGTCGGACGGTGTCACGAACACCACCGTCGCGCCGACTGCGACCACGGAGGCACCCGACGTGATCCTCGTACAGGATGACGAGCAGGGCGCCTACTTCGACCCCTACGCCTACCAGATCGCAGTGAACCGACCGCTCGTGTTCCGCAACGTGGGCACGAAGGCGCGCGTCATCGTGTTCGACGACCTGAGGGTGAAGTCGCCCGAGATCGAGCCGGGCGGGGAGTGGGTCTACGTCTTCGACAAGAAGGGGAACTTCAAGTTCCGCGACGAGACCCGTCCCTATGCCACCAACGGGCAGGTGCAGGTCTTCTGATGCCCAGCGTTGCTCGTCGCCGGCTGGCGACGCCACTGATCGCGCTCGCGCTCGTTCTCGCTGCTTGTGGCGACGGCGGCGGTGAGTCGGTGACGGTGGCCGACTTCGACAAGATCCCGCCGGATCGCCTTCCCGCCACGGTGCTCGACCTGGGCATCGGCGCCGAGGAGTTCAGCGCCACGCTCCTCGCCGGCCAGGAGCCCTACATCGAGGCCCTCGGCATGTTCGGCCTGCGCAAGGGCGACCTGTTGCAGGCCACCATGCAGGTCAGTCGCTTCGACAGTCCCTCAACGATCCGCAACCCGGTCTTCCGTCGGTCCCTTGCGGGGCAGATCGGCGGGACCGGGCAGCCCTCGGTCAGCCGGGTCGGCGACGAGACGGTGTTCATCATGCCGTCCGGTCGTCAGACGCTCGCCGTCTGGTACGGCAGTGAGGAGATGTACGTGCTCACGGTGCGGCCCGAGTACTCCCAGCCTCGGCGGCTGTTGCGAGCCATGGTGGAGGCCACCGCATGAGCCACCGCCTTGCACTGCGCGTGGTCGGCCTCACGATGGTGATGGCGCTGGTCGCCAACGGCTGCAGTCGCCGCGAGACCTTCGAGGAGGAGGTGCGGGCGGCTGCGGATCTCGCCAAGCGCAGTGCCTCTGCATTCGTCTACACCGACCTGCGGGCTGATCGCCAGATCCGCGTGCAGGGCGTCGTCGAGGACGACTTTCGCTACAAGGCGGCGGTGTCGATCGACAACAAGCCCGCTTACGAGCAGGTGGTGCTCGATGACACGCTGGCGGTGCGGTTCATCGACGCGTCGCAGCTGCGTTCAGTCCTCGCCGTCAACGTGACCGAAGCCGACCTCACCACAGACCTGGAAGGCGTCTCGGCGCTCGACGTCCTCCGAACCGGTCGTTGGCTCGTGGACGATGACGGCGCACCCCTCGTCTCGGCAGTGACGACGAACGTGGCCAAGCTCGGGAAGGATCCGGTGCTCGACGCCACCACCGCACTCGAGTACGTGGCCGTGGCCTCAGACAACGCCGTGGCGGTTGAGCGGTGGTCGGACGACTCGCTCGACCCGACCTACCCCACCTCCGAGGACATCTTCCCCACCCCAGCGGACGGCTCGGGCGTGACGCGCTACGACCTGCGTCGCCCCGATCTCCCGGCGGTGAACGAGACCTCCGGCGACGTCGGTGGCATCCCGCTGCCGTCCGTGACCCACTTCCGAAAGATGGCGATCTACGTGAAGAGCGGCCGCATCATCGAGGTGCGCGAGGAGATCGATGCCACCGGCAAGAAGCTGGATCAGTTCCTCGACTACGCCCGCTCGTTCATCAAGGCATTCGCGTTTGACGACGCGTACAAGAAGCAGTTCAACGAGGCCGTTGCCGCGGCCAAGACCGACGCGGCGCTGGCCGATCTGCTCTTCGCGGGCGTGAACACCGCCCTCGTGTCGCTCGGCCAGGACCCCATCACGCGGCGAACCATGACGCTCAGCCTCCCCGACAACGGGGCGGCTTCGGTCGCGCTCCCGTCTGAGAACGTGATCACCGGCAGCCTCGCGCTGTTGGCCACGTCTGCGGCGGGTCAGGCGGCCTCGGTCGCTGCGGACACGGCCGGCAGCGAGACAGATCTCACGAACGGTGATGGGAGTGAGGGGCCGGGTGAAGGCGACGGGAGTGGAAGCGGTGGTGTCGGTGGCACCGTCGGAGGCTCGACCGTGCCGGCCGTCGAGCCGAACGAAGGATCTGATACGGGGTGAGGGCCACCGGACGAGCGGTGCTCGTCCGCGGCGCCGTAGCGGTCGTCGCCGTGGCTCTGGCCACCGCATGTTCGTCGGCGTCGTCGGGCGTCGACCCGCTGCGGCTCGACGGCTCCCCCCGGGTCCCCGACGCAGAGGGGATCGCCAGCATCGCCCGACCTGACCTCATCGAGGTCTCGGGTCAGCAGTACAAGGTGAGTCCCGACCTCATCGTGTTCTCGACCCATGACCTCTCGGTCACCCCGCTCGTGCGGTGGGAGGGCAGCTACGTGCAGGTGGGCTTGCGCGGCAAGACGGTGGTGTGGCTGGCCGGGGTGGCCGGGATCATGACCGGCGAGCCGCCCTCGGCGGATCTCAGCGGCCAGGTGGCGTCGATCGATGGCGACCGGCTCGTGCTCCGCGGTGGAACCGTGCTCACCCTCGGCGGGGGCGTCGAGGCGCCCGGACCGGGATCTCTGGTGATCGTCCGGCTCGATCCGATCCGGGGCGTCGTACGGGAGGTCCTCCCGGCCTGAGGCCCTGCGCCCCCGGTGGCGGACTACGGCCTTCCCGTCCGGACGCGAATCAGGGCCCCGCCACAGCGAGACCCTGATTCGAACGTCCCGGTGATCTTGGCCCCGTGGGCGTGGGGCCGGCGTGCAGATCAGAAGAGGATGACGTCCCGCTCGCTCTTGACACCCTCGAAGCAGTCGTCATGGCTGCCGACGGTCTGCGAGATCGACCCACCGCCGAAGTCGTTCGGGAACAGCGTGATGATCGGCTGGCCCGTCGTCGGGCTCTTCGGGCCCTCGATCTTCTTGACGACGGGCACCTTCGGGTTCACCCCTGCGTCCTGCACGACCGTGAAGATGATCTGATCGCCACCGCGCTGCAGGTTCGGCTTGACGCCGCTCTCGTAGTAGAGCCAGATGCCGCCCGAGTCGTTGTCCTCGTCGAGGTCGGGGTAGTCACGGTCGTCGACGTAGACGGGACCGACCTTGGTGCTGCGAGCCGGGGCGTTGGGGAGTGAGCCGTCGTTGTTCGGGCACATGTGGTCGGCGGAGGCCGGCGCTGCCCCGAGGACGACCGTGGCGAGTACCGCTGCGGCGGCGGTGGCCAGAAACTTGCGCATTGAGGTGATCCCCTTCGATTGGTTGGAGCCGGGCGGGCCGGCAGGTGCAGCTGGCGTGATCGGGCGGACTCGACCGGCGCGTCCGACTCGACCGTTAGGGGTGGGTTTCTGCGCCAACGCCCGAATTCCTGCAACGTGGATTGAGAATCTTGTTCTGTCTCGGGCCTCCACCAGCCGACCCTGCTCAGAGGGCGCGAATCGCGCAGTGGATCCTACAGATTGGAGCATGCCTGCCCAGTACGTCAGCCCTCAGGGGTGGTGGAGCGGAGCACCCATACGAACCGGCGGGCCGGCTTGGCCGACCCGGACACGGTCTCCACGACCGCCCCCTCGGCCCGGCCGGCCAGGCCGGCCTCCACGATCCACTCCAGCACGAGCTCCCGGTGCTCGGTCACGAGCAGCGGGGGCGTGCTGTCGGTACGCGTGGTGGTGTCGATCACCCGCTTGATGCGCAGCGTGCGAAGGGCCTTGCCCGCGACCTCCACCGTCGATGCGCCGAGCACCTCACCGGACACCGTGCGATCCCGCGTGACGGTCAGGTCGCCCTGACGGCTCTCGCACGAGGACGTGTCCGACCATCGCTGGCCCACTCGAAGCGATGGGGCGGTCAGCAGGAGGTTCGGCTGGTAGTCGCACACGGGAGACTCGTTCGGACCGGATGACGTGTTCTGGGCGCGCTGCTCGGCATCGAGGTGCATCCCCGCCGCTGACCATCGAACGAGGCTGGCCCGCGCCTCCGCCCGCTCGTACTCGGTGTGCAGCTGACCGAGATCTCCGCTGCGATCGAAGGTCGTGGCGTCCTGGTCGCCGAGGAGGTCCTGGACCGTCAGGCCAACCTGGGAGTCAGTGCCCTCGATGTCGTAGAAGTACCGGCCGGCGAACGGGGCACCGTGTGCGTTGGGTCGCGCGTCGGTCAGGTCGATGGGCAGCGCCTCGGAGCTCGAGAGGGCTTCTGTCGAACCACCACGGGGGGTGTCGTCGCCAGCGCCTCCTGCATCGGCCCCACCGCCCTGCTGGCCGCCGTCGTCGCCGGCCGCGCCAGGGGTCGACGTTGCTGCTGCCCCATCGGCGGCCGCTCCAGAGCCGTCTCCGCCTCCGCAGGCTGCCGCGCTCAGGGCGAGCGCGGCCGCCACGGCGAGGCGACGAGACGTGAGCGACGAGGGGCGGCGTGGCATCGCAGCAGTGTGCCAGGTGATGCAACGGTATCGGTGGCGTCGACCCCGGTCATCGCTCCCAAAGCAAGGCAAATCGAGCGCCCCATCTGGGTCGAAGCAGGACAATTGGGACTCAGTGTGGAAGTAACAGTGTCCGGCAGTGCCGTCATCGAAGGGGAGTCCCGCACGTGAGCAGGAACCACAAGCGCTTCGCCGCCCTGGCAGTCGTCGCCGCAGTCGCCGGCCTGCTGCCCGGCGGCGGCAGCGTGGCGAGCGCCGAGGCGTGTGTGTCTTCGGCGTCTTCGCTCAGCTTCACTGACGCCCCGGGCGACACCCCGGTGGTCAGCGCTGCTCCGACGCTGTACCAGGAGCCGACCCTCGACATCCTCAGCACCACGGCCACGTGGAACGAGGGTGCCCAGCGGCTGGTGCTCAAGGTCGAGGTCGAGGATCTCCGCGAGCTGCCGGCCCTCGGCGGCGAGGGCGAGTGGTACGACGTCAACTTCGCAGTCAACGGCGCCGCGTACTACGTGCGGGCCGCGTGGAGCCGCATCGACCAGCGACAGACGTTCAAGCTCGTGGCGGATGGCCCCGCGCCGATCACGTTGGCCGCGCTCACCGGGTCGTTCGACCTCGTCGACGACGTCGTGACCGTCGAGGTCCCCGCCTACGTCGTGAACGGCGCGGGCGAGACAACCTTCCAGCTCACCGATGGTGCCGAGCTCCGCGGCATCGTGGTCGACAGCCTGCGCTCGGCCTATGGGGCGGCCTTCTTCGTCGACCAGTCGACGACCGAGTGCACCCTCACGGTCACCAACCCCGCGTCGAGTCCCGGCCAGGCAGCCTCCGCGCTGGCCGAGGTGGGCGACGCGCTGCTCTTTACGGGTACCGTCATGGCAGGCGCCGCTGGCCAGTGCGCCCCCAGCGATCGCGTCGGGACTGGGTGGCTCTGTCCGAGCAAGGCCTTCAACGTGAGCTCCCCGGCCGGTGGGGCGGCGCTGGTCGTCACGCTCGAGAGCGTGACGCCGGACGATGGCACCACCGATATCGACCTCCGCTTGGGGGGTCCGAACGGGATGGACATCCTGTCCAGCGACGCAGGGAACGACGACTCCATCGTGGTCGAGCTGCCCGCCGACGGCTCACTCGACGGCACCTACACAGTTGCCGTGTCTCCCTACTCCGCGCTCGACGCAGAGTTCACCGTCTCGATGACGCTCGTCTGACCGCCCCATCAGCAGAGGAAACCTCACCACCATGTCGCGACTTCGCCTCGTCACCATCGGCCTCGCGGGCATCACCGCAGCCGCCTTCACCATCACGGTTCCTTCCGAAGCCGCCAGCCCCGCGGAGGGCTCGGTGTCGGTGGGCTCGCCCCACGCCGAGTGGGAGGGCGGACCATTCCTCACCAGCGCGCCGATGTCGGGCGATCTCGCCTGCTCGCTGGGCGCGTCCGACCCGGTGTGCGACACCTACACGCTCGCCATCGACGGGCCCGACAGCCCGTTCTACGTCGAGATCTACGTGGAGAGCCGAAACGGCCAGGACGACCTCGACCTCCACGTCTTCGATGGCCGGGGCGTTCGGGTCGCTGCAGCCGAGAGCCAGAGCTTCGACGAGGATCGAGAGGTGTCCTTCGAGCGGCTCATCCTCGCGGATCCTCCCGACGGCACCTACACGGTCTCGGTCAGTCCCTACTCCACCTTTGGTGCCGACATCTATGACGGTTCCGTCGACCTCCACCTCGGCGCGTCCGACGGCGACGGGTTCGATTCGACGATCGACACGGTCGCAGGCCTGTTGCTCGACGGCGAGCGCCAGATCCAGCCGTGTCTCGAGGCCTACCCGACTGCCCTCGGCGTGTCGGGTGTGACCGATGACGGAGCTCGCATCGACCTCGACATCCTCCTCCTCCTTGACGGCATCACCGTGACGAGGGCGCAGCAGGTGGTGGCGCAGTCGATGGCCACGTACGACGACATCGATGTGAACCTCGACATCGTCGAGTACGACACAAGCTTCTCGGCCCCGAGCGCGGGTCAAGTGCAGGACCTCAGTGGAGGCGTGCGAGGGTCGATCACCATCGAGGACCTCTTCGCCGCCACCAAGGCCCACGTAGGTGGCGTGCGACCCGACGGCGTCGACGTCGTCTTCACCCTCACCGACAAGGAGATCGGCGAGGACACCGACGGCGACGGCCAGGTCGATGAGCTCGGCGTGCTTGGCGTGGCCGATTGCATCGGCGGCGTCCGCTTCGATGACCGCTCGTTCGGCATCGGCGAGGCATGGGCCGATCAGCTTGGCGGGTGGCCGCTCGAGCAGCACAAGACCGCCGCCCTCGTCTTCGTCCATGAGGTGGGGCACATCATGGGCGCCCACCATCACTACGCCGAGTGCGCCACCGCGCAGCGCCCGCACGAGAACAACCCGCGTGTCGATCCACGCCACCCCTGCACGATGATGTTCCCGTCAGCAGGCCCGAACAACCACGTCATGAGTGCGGTGGAAGCCGTGACCATCAGGGGCCACAGCTCGTCGTGGGCGCGGCCCTGAACCCTGCTGGAGCGCAGGGGGCGGGGGCGCTCCTTGGCCCGCGACCTCCACGGTCGACGCGCTGAGCACCTCGCCGCGGAACACCGTGCGATTCCCGCGTGACGGTCAGGTCGCCCCCTGACGGCCCTCGCACCCGGCCCGCGCCTCCGCCCCCTCGTTACTCGGTGTGCAGCTGACCGAGATCTCCGCTGCGATCGAACGTTGCCGCGTCCTGATCGCCGAGGAGATCCTGGACCGTCAGGCCAACCTGGGGAGTCAGCGCCTTCGATGTCGTAGTAGTAGCGGCCGGCGAACGGGGCACCGTGCACGGTTGGGTCGCTCGTCGGTCAGGTCAATGGGCAGCGCCTTGGAGCTCGAGTGGTCTCTATCGAACTACCCAGGGGAGGTGTCGTCGCCAGCGTCTCCAGCGGTCGGCCCCAGCGCCCTGCTGGTCGCCCGTTGCCGCCGGCCGCGCCACTGACGTTGCTGCTGGCCGATCGGTGGCCCGCTCCCGAGCCGTCTCCGCTGGTGGCATGCACCAAACGAAGACGGCCAGGGCCGGCACGACGGCGGCAATCAGGCGTTGGCTGGTTCGGGGGCTGGGGCGATCAGGTGCCGACGATGTAGGGGCAGGTGCCAGCAGCGGTGTCGGTCGAGATCGTGAGCGGTGTCAGACGGCGCTGGGCCAGGATCTCCAAGCCGGTCACCAGATCGCCGTCGCCGATCACCGAGATCGTCGGCTTCCAGGCGTTGAACACGTTCGCCGGGAGCGTGGCGCTGATCGTATCGGTGGTCGGGTCGAAGCTGCCGGGCAGACCGGTGGCGACCGACTCGGACGTTGTGCTCAGGCCGTCGGTGCTCAGGTTGAAGCTCTGCTGGCCAGCGGCGGAGCCACCGAGGCGCTGCATGCCGAGCAGATAGCGGGCGCCGCCGTAGGTGAAGTAGTAGCGGAAGTACTCGCCGATGGCGCCCTTCGGGGGCAGGTCGCCCAGATCCACCACCTTGATCGAGAAGGTGAGGGCGCCCGTGCTCGGGTTTGTCGTCACACTCGCCGCGGTGACGTCCAACGCATTCTCGGACAGTGCCGATGGGGCACCCGTCGGGAACACCACATCGGTGGCGTCGCCGTCGGCGTCGACGATGCCCGCGCCGCCGCCGCACACTGGCCCGCCGCCCGGGGCCGGACGGTCGAGCGCTCGGGCCAGGGCCCGGGTGACGTCGATGAGGCCGTGGCCCCGGTCGTAGGCCGTGGTGTCGTCGGTGTTGCGGGGGTCGGCCACGAAGTCTGCCGGATCGCCGAACTTGTGGGCGGTGTCCTCGAGGATGTCCTCGAGGTCGGCAGGGGTCAGGAGGGGATCGGCTTGCAGGAGCACGGCCACGATGCCCGACACGTAGGGCGCGGCCATCGAGGTGCCCGTGATGGCGGCGTAGTAGGGATCCGTCACGTCGGCCGAGCTGCGACAGATCGGCAGGAGGTAGGTGCAGGCACTGGTGATGTTCGTGCCGGGTGCCGCGAGGTCGGGGTAGGTGGTCGGGTCGGTCTTGAGGCCCCGGGAGCTCGACGAGTCGAGGGCGTTGTTCCGGCTGCCGTTGCCACCGTCGTCGTAGTTGGCCACGGCGATCACGCCGGGCGTGGGGTTCTGCGAGTAGGAGTTCACGCGGTTGTCCGACCCGTTGCCACCGTCGCCGGCGGTGTCGCCGTTGCCAGCCGAGAACACCACGGTGACGCCCTCGGCAACGAGCAAGTCTGAGAGCAGCGATGCCGCGTCGTTCGGGCGGAAGGCGCCTCCGCCGGAGCCCCAGGAGTTGTTCACGACCTTGATGGGCGGGCACGAGTCGTCGCCGCAGGGATCGGCGTGGTTGTCGAGCACCCAGTTGAGCCCAGTGGTGGTGCCGTACAGGCTGAGGCCTGCGCCGGAGCCCAGACCCACGAGCTTGGCGCCGGGCGCGGCCCCACGGACGATCTCGCCGTTGACCATGGTGTCCTCGTAGCCGGCCGCGATGCCGGCCACGTGGGTGCCGTGGCCGTTGGCCTGGTCGGAGTCGGGAACGTCGACGAAGGTGTCGCACAGGATCTGGTGGCAGACCTGGCGGAGGTTCCGCACCACTTTGGTGGTGCCGCCGCCGTCGAACATCGGGTGCGTGCCGTCGACGCCGGTGTCGTTGATGGCGATGGTGATGCCGGTGCCGTCGAAGGCGTTGCCGTTGGCGTCGAGGAGGTTGAAGGCTTCGCTGCGGGCGTCGTCGGCGCCGGTGGCCTTGTGGGCGGTGTCGAGGTAGAGGTCGACGGCACGGTTGGGCTCGACGTAGCTCACCGCCGGGTCAAGGCTCACGCGCTCGACGGCGTCGGGCGTGCCGACGGCGATGGCCACGTTGATGCGGTCCCACTGGTCGACCACCTGCAGGCCGGCGGTGGTCGCGGCCTGCTTGGCGTCGCTCACCGTGGTGGCGTGGACGAACACCATCACGTCTTCACCGGCGGGGGCGGCCTCGAGCTGGTCGGCCAAGCCAGGGGCCATGACCTGCACCGGCGCTGGCTGGGCCGACGCGATCGTGCGAGACGCGGGCGCGTGCTGCGCGAACGCGGCCCCGGTCGACACAACAAGGACAACGGCCGCAAGGGCCCCGACAGCACGTCGCACGGACACCGCTCCCATTCAGTCGAAGCGCGGAGCTGGTGCGCCGCGTCCCCGTCCCTTTCGCCCTGCTACGCGAAGATTCCTTCCTCCGCGACGAGACGAGCACAGAACTTCGACGCCAGCGTTGCGAGGCTGTACAAGATGCACAGGGGCTGCCCGTCGCCGCCCGCGCCCTTGTGCAGGTCGCGACCGTAGTGCGGCGGGACGATCAGTCAGGCGCAGGTCGTCGCAGCCGACGGACCCGGGCTGCTGCGCCGCGCAGCGCGGCCGGAGCCGGCTGGGCCAGCGCGATCGGCGTGAGGGCGCCCGCGAGCGCGGCAGCCACCGTGATCGCTGCGAGGGCGAGCGCGCGGCGACCGAGATCTGCACCGGTGCCGAGCGCGACGCGGTCGACCGCCCGAGCGCGTCGATCGACGTTGGGCGCGGCCCGCCGGACGGGCCGCTGTGCGATGGCCGCCGCATCATCGGGCAGCGCCTGCACGGTCGCCTCGCCCGGGGGCGGGGGCGGGGGCACCCCGTCCGAGGAGCCGATGCTGGCTTGGAACCGGGTGGATCGCAGGCCCAACGACAGCTTGAACTGCCGTGCATCGACGGTGACCTCCCCGGCCGTGCCGACCAGCACGAGGTCCATCGCCCGGCCGCTCGGTCCTGTGGTGCCGACCCGGACCGAGGTGAGCTCGCCCGGGTACGACATGCGGTCGGCCACATCAGTGAGGGCGACCTCGATGTGCCACGGAAGCGGGTTGTCGGTCTCGTAGCGGACCGTCGTGAGGTAGGGGTAAACGCCGTCGGGCGTGCCGAAGCCCTCCAGCGTGGTGGCGGACACGCCCCCGGCGTCGGCGGAGTAGACCGCGGCGGCCAGCGCGTTGCCGTAGGTCAGCACCCGTCCCGCGGTGCGGTACACAGCCGCATCTTGGGCCCCGGTCTCCGCAGTGCGACCGACGTAGACCTGGCAGCGGGCGTCGTCGCACAGCTCCCCGCCAGAGCGCATCGCCCGCAGGGCATAGGTGCGAGCGGCGATCGTCTGGGCCTGGATCGCAGCGGCCGGCCAGGCGCTGGGCACCTCTTGCATGCCCCGGAGGTAGTCCTCCACGCCGAGCTGGTTCACGAGGCGGAGGGCGCCTCCGCCGGTGGCCTCGAGCAGGCCGCGATAGGAGCGGCCCCGCTCGTCGACGGTGAGCAGCCCGCTCTCAACCGGGACCGCCCACACGGGACTGCTGGAGCTCGACCGCTGATCGCTGGGCCCCGCCGTGGGAGGTGGGCTCGATCCGTCGGATCCGCCAGTTCCGCCTGTGCCGCCTCCCGATCCCGGGCCGGGGGGC
>JBQTKH010000190.1:0-6256 GCA_052386335.1 Microthrixaceae bacterium | reverse complement strand
CCGGGCCGGGGGGCGCGGTGGTGGGGGGTTGTGTGGGGCTCGGTGTGGTGGTGGTCGTGGTGGTGGTGGTCGCCGGCGCCGGTGGGGTGGTGGGGGGGCACAACCCGAGGGGGCAGGGGTCGTCCTCGTAGCGGGTGGCCGAGGATCCGGATCGGCCGCTCACCAGCGCCTCGACGCGGTAGGCCCCGTCGAAGCTGATCCGAACCCGTCCGCCCGGGCCGACGCGCACCGGGAAGCCCGCCGCCTGTGGTCCGTCGGGGGCGCTGCGGACCTCGCCTCCCTGGGGGAAGGACAGCGTGGTGGCACCCGAGGTCGGCTTGTGCACGGCGACGCGCACGGGCCCGGTGGCCTGGCCGAGGCCCGCGCCCGGGTAGAACGTCGTGAGGATCTGATCGGCGGTCTGACCCTTGCGGGCCATGTACTCGGCTCCCCACTGCGACAGGCCGACGCCGTGGCCGTAGCCGGTGCCCTCGAGGATCAACACCGGCACGGCGGCGTGCGCGCTGCCGGCCGGAACCGCGCCGAGCACGGCGACAGCCGCCATCACGGCCCCGACTGCCCGTCGCATCCTCCGTGTCGCTGACATGCCCGGTACAGGTTCGGTGATCAGGGTGGTGTCTCCTGTGTGGCGGGTGGCCCTGGGCCCGCCTGGGGATGTCGATTCGGTAGCGTGACCGGCCATGGAGGACGAGCCCGCGGACGAAGGCGAGGGTTCAGGCTACCCGCCGGTCGGGCGATCCGACCACGTCGGCTCTGGCGTCCCGGGCCCCGGGTCAGACGCGCCGGTGGATGCGGAGGTCGGTGGTGACACCGACGCCGGGACCGACGCCCGACCGGAGGTGCGGGCGCTGGCCGAGGAGGCCGACGAGATCCGGCGCCTCGTCGACGCTGGCGCGGGCTCACCGGAAGCCCTGCGCGACCTGGCCGCCCGCCTGCGCGAGCACCGCGCCCGCGAGGAGGCCCTCTGGCGCACCGAGGTGAAGCCCGCCCTCGTCAAGGAGAACAAGGGTCGACTGCGCGGTCACCGCACCACACCTGCGCCGCCCCGCCCAGAACGGCCGTCGTCGAACCTCGGGGCGCTCGGCGTGCTCCTCCTCCTGCTGGTGCTCGCGGTCCTCATCGCCGCGAACACGTCCGTGTGGGTGCTGGTGGTCCCTGTCCTTGGTCTCATCGTCTGGGCCTGGCGGGAAGGCCGCGACTCGTCGTCGTAGCCGCGCCCCCGCGTAGCCTCGGACGGGTGACGAGAGGCCGCACCGACAAGGTGCTGATGCAACGTTGGGACGGCGTGGACCTGACGCGTGGCCCCGACGACCTCATCGTCGAGGAACCCCTCGAGGTCCACCTCGACGGCAACCTGGTCGGCACGACGATGCGCACGCCCGGGCACGACTTCGAGCTGGCGGTGGGCCTCTGCCACGGCGACGGGCTGCTCGCGGGTGCCACCGTCCGCTCGTGCCGCTACTGCGCCACCGGGAGTGCCGTCGACACTGCGTTCAACGTCGTCACCGTCGACACGGGTGGGGCGGCGCCCGTGCCCACGCCGCGCCTCAGCGCCACCACGTCGGCCTGTGGGATGTGCGGGTCCAGCGAGCTCGACTCCCTCCGCGACCGCATCGCTCTGATCCCCGTCGGCGAGCCCTGGTCGGTGCCGCTGCTCGCCGCCATGCCTGCGGCGGTCCGGCTCGACCAGCCCCTGTTCGACACCACCGGCGCCGTGCACGCGGCTGCGGCCTTCGAGCGGTCGGGCGCGATCGTCGTCGTCCGTGAGGACATCGGCCGCCACAACGCGGTCGACAAGGTGGTGGGGCACCTCCTGCTCGAGGGGGCGCTCCCGGCGACCGACCTGGGGCTCTGCGTCAGCGGTCGAGCCGGGTTCGAGATCGTGCAGAAGGCGTGGGCGGCGGGCTTCAGCGCGGTGGTGGCGGTCAGCGCGCCGTCATCGTTGGCGGTCGCCGCGGCCCGCCAGGCCGGGATCACCCTTGCGGGGTTCGTGCGGGATGCCGTCGACGGTCCGTCGACCTGCAACCTGTACAGCCCCGACCTCGCCGTCTGATGGGCTGGCGCGAGCAGCTCACGGGTTGGCGCCGGTCCGGGTGGGTGGGATGGCGACCCAACGGGGCTGGGCTCCAGAAGCCGCATCACTACCGGGACATGGCCGCGGTGGCGTGGGCCAACCGCGCGCACCCGAAGTATGCGCTCGACGTGCTCACCAAGGGGGCCTGTGACGGGTGCGCGCTCGGGGTCGCCGGCCTGCACGACTGGACGATCGACGGCGTGCACCTCTGCACCACGCGCCTCAGCCTCCTCCGGGTGAACACCGCCGATGCCGTCGATCCACGCCTGCTCGCTGACGTGTCCGCGTTGCGCGACCGGTCGTCGGCTCAGCTCCGTCGCCTCGGTCGGCTGGGCCACCCGATGCGGCGTCGCCGAGGCCAAGCGGGCTTCGAGCAGATCTCCTGGGACGAGGCCCTCGACGCTGTCGCCGCCGCCATCGGCAGCACCGATCCCGACCGGGTGGCGCTCTACCTGACCAGCCGTGGCCTCACCAACGAGACCTACTACGTGGCCGGCAAGGCCGCCCGGGCGATGGGCATCGCCGGGATCGACTCCGCCGCGCGCGTCTGCCACGCGCCCTCCACCATCGGGCTCAAGGAGAGCATCGGCGTGGCGGCGTCGACCTGCTCGCTGCAAGACGTCATCGAGAGCGACCTCGTGGTGCTGTGGGGGACGAACCCGGCGAACAACCAGCCCGTGTTCATGAAGTACCTCTATCTCGCCAAGAAGCGAGGGTGCCGGGTGGTAGTGGTCAACCCGTATCTGGAGCCCGGGCTCGAGCACTACTGGGTGCCCTCCAGCGTGGAGTCCGCCGTCTTCGGCACGAAGATCGCCGACCTCCATGTCCCGGTGCGCCCCGGTGGGGATGTGGCCCTCGCCAACGCCGTGCTCAAGCGCCTGATCGCGCAGGGGGCAATCGACTCAGGCTTTGTGGACGCGCACACCACGGGCTGGGCTGCGCTCGTCGATGCCCTCGACCTGCAGGATGAGCACACCCTGCTCGCCCAGGCGGGCATCACCGAGGCGCAGCTCGGCGCGTTCGTCGACCTCTATGCCAGCGCGCACGGCACGGTGCTGGTGTGGTCGATGGGCATCACGCAGCACACCGACGCGGTGGATGGCGTGCGAGCCATCGTGAACCTGGCCCTCGCCCGGGGCAACGTCGGGCGAGACGGGGCGGGCCTGATGCCGATCCGAGGCCATTCGGGTGTGCAGGGCGGCGCCGAGATGGGCGCGTACGCGACAGCCCTGCCGGGCGGCCTGCCCGTCGACGACAAGCACGCGGCCGCGCTGTCGGCCCAGTGGGGCTTCGCGGTGCCGACCGCGCCGGGCCGCACCGCCCCGGAGATGATCGAGGCGGCGGTGGCGGGTGACCTCGATGTGCTCTGGACCTCGGGAGGCAACTTCCTCGAGGTGCTGCCTGAACCCGACACGGTGCGGGCCGGCCTCGAGCGCGTGCCGCTGCGGATCCACCAGGACGTGATGGTGTCCTCCCAGATGCTCGTGGATGGCGACGACGTGATCCTGCTGCCCGTCGCGACGCGCTACGAGCAGGAGGGGGGCGGGACCCAGACCACCACCGAGCGCCGCATCATCTTCAGCCCGGAGCTCCCGCGCCGCGTCGGCGAGGCTCGCAGCGAGTGGCGGCTCTTCGCCGAGGTGGCGACCAGGGTCCGGCCCGATCTGCGCGAGTCGTTCGCCTGGCCGACGAACCAGGCGCTGCGGGCCGAGATCGCGGCCGTCGTCCCGCTCTACGCCGGCATCGAGACGCTCGCCACCACCGGCGACCAGGTGCAGTGGGGCGGCCGGCACCTCTGTGTGGACGGCGCCTTCCCCACCGACGACGGGCGCGGCCGGTTCACGGCGCTCCGTCCCGCGTCGGCCACGCTTCCGCCCGGTCAGTTCACCGTGGCGACGCGCCGGGGCAAGCAGTTCAACTCCATGGTGTTCGCCCAGACCGACCCGCTTACCGGCGCGACGCGCGATGCCGTGTACATCGACGAGGCCGACGCGGCTGCTCTCGGGGGTGTCGACGGCACGCTGGTTCGCCTTCGCAGCGACACCGGCACCATGGACGGTCGCCTCAAGGTGGTGCGGCTGCCGAGCCGCTGCCTCCAGGTGCACTGGCCGGAGGGCAACGTGCTGATCGGCGGTGGCCCCACGCAGCGCGAGCCGCGCTCGAAGGTCCCGGACTACAACGCCGTCGTGCGCATCGAGGTCCTCCCCGACTGACCCGATCTGTGGAACCTCACACTCGCATGGCGCGCGCCAGGTTCCACAGAACTAGGGGGTGGCCCGGAGGCGCCGATACCCTCGGTGCATGCCCGAACCGCTCGAACCCACCGTCGGGTGGGGGGTCCTCCACCTGTTCTGCAAGGTCGGTCCGTTGGCCGACGGAGACGCCGTCTCGTCCGCTGTGAAGTCTGCCGAGGGCGACGAGGTCCAGGTGGTGCCCGCCGCGATGCTCGGCCACAAGGCCGACCTCGCGTTCATGGCGCTCGGCCCCGACCTGTGGCGACTGCGGCAGCTGCAGACCGAGCTGGGCCACGCTGGATTGGATGTCGTCGACAGCTACGTGTCGCTCACCGAGCTCTCCGAGTACTCCCAGGGCGTGCCCGACGAGATGAAGGAGGCTCGGTTGCACCCGAACCTCCCGCCGGAGGGGAAGGCGGCGTTCTGCTTCTACCCGATGTCGAAGCGGCGGGGCGACGTCTCGAACTGGTTCACGCTGCCGTACGACGAGCGCAAGGAGCTCATGTACGCGCACGGCACGAGCGGTCGGAAGTTCGCTGGGCGCGTGCTCCAGGTGATCACCGGCTCGACGGGGATCGACGACTTCGAGTGGGGCGTGACGCTCTTCGCCGGCCATCCCGACGACCTCAAGGAGGTCGTGTACACGATGCGCTTCGACGAGGCCTCGGCGCGCTTCGCCGAGTTCGGTCCCTTCTACACCGGGATGGTGGCACCGCTCGCCGAGGTGCTGGTGGCCGTCGGCATCGAGTAGCGGGCTGCCGCTCAGCCGTGGTCGAGCGGGTCCGTCGCGGACTTCCGAGAACGCTGGCTTCGGGAGGGGTAGCGTCGCTCCCACGACCGGATCCCCCGGCTTCTGGAGGACACATGACCACCCGCAAATGGATCAAGACCGGCGCCATCGCGGTCGCTCTCGCCGTGACCCTCGCGGCATGCAGCAGCGATGATGACAAGAAGGACGACAAGAAGGCTTCCGATGGCGGTACCGCAACGGCGGACACCACCGGCCAGACGCTGAAGGACATCGTCGAGCGCGACGAGCTGAAGTGCGGCGTGAACGGTCAGCTGCTCGGCTTCTCGAACGTCGAGGCCGACGGCACCTACACCGGCATCGACGTCGACTACTGCCGGGCCATCGCGGCCGCCGTCCTGGGCGACCCCGACAAGGTCGAGTACACGGACCTCACCGCAGAGACCCGCTTCACGGCTCTGCAGTCCGGCGACGTCGATGTGCTCATCCGCAACGGCACCTGGACCGCATCGCGGGACGGCGCTCTCGGTCTGCAGTGGACCGCGACCACGTTCTACGACGGTCAGGGGATGCTCGTGAACGCCGACTCAGACTTCAAGGCGATCGCCGACATGGACGGCACCACGATCTGCGTCCAGACCGGCACGACCACGGAGATCAACCTCGAGACCTACTTCGCCGGACTCGGGATCTCCTACGAGCCGCTCAACGTGGTGGATGAGGCCGCCGTGCTCGAGAACTTCTCCTCGGGAGCGTGCGACGGCTACACCACTGACAAGTCTGGTCTGGCGTCCTTCGCTGCCACCTACGACGGCGAGGTCACGATCCTCGGCGACACGATGTCCAAGGAGCCGCTCGGCCCCGCCGTCCGCGAGGGCGACGAGGAGTTCTTCGACATCGTGCAATGGGTGGTGTTCGCCACCTTCCAGGCTGAGGAGTTCGAGCTCACCTCCGCCAACATCTCGTCGTACTCCGGCACCAATCCCAGCATCCTGAGCTTCATCAGCCAGGACTTCGAGCCGGAGCTCGGGTTCCCCGATGACGAGTGGGTCGTCCGTGTGATCGAGGCGGTGGGGAACTACCAGGAGATCTACGACCGCAACATCAAGCCCCTTGGCATCCCCGAGGGCCTCAACCAGCTGTGGACGGAAGGCGGGATCCTGTACTCCCCGCCCTTCGGCTGATCCGATCCGTAACCGG
>JBQTKH010000189.1:0-3473 GCA_052386335.1 Microthrixaceae bacterium | reverse complement strand
GTGGTGGGCGAGGGGGGACTTGAACCCCCACGTCCTTTCGGACACTGGCACCTGAAGCCAGCGCGTCTGCCTATTCCGCCACTCGCCCGAGTGGAGACAGGGATGGTAGCGCCGGGGCTGCGTCGAGCCCCAAGCCTTGCCTCGCCGGAGTAGGACTGGCCGAGATGGGTAGCCTCACCGCCGTGGGAATCCGAGGTTTCGAGCGTCGACTGGAGCGCATGGTGGAAGGAGCGTTCGCACGCGCCTTCAAGAGCGGCCTGCGACCGGTCGAGCTCGGTCGTCGACTGGTGCGCGAGATGGATGACAACCGGTCCGTCGGTGTGCGGGGCGGAACCGTCGTGCCCAACGCCTTCAAGGTCTCGCTGTCGGCCAGCGACCTCGAGCAGTTCGAAGGCGTGCAGGACAGCCTCGAGCGAGAGCTGGCCGACGCTGCCCGCGAGCACGCCCGCGACGAGGGCTACACCTTCATGGGGCCCGTCGAAGTTCACCTCGACGAGGACAACCGGCTCCACACCGGCGCCTTCCAGATCGTGGGTCGATTGGTCGAGGGCCCCGGCGGCTCCGGAGCGGGATCCATCGTGCTGCCCAACGGCGACCGGTTCAGCCTCACTGAGTCGATCATCACGATCGGCCGCCACCCCGACTCCAACCTCGTGCTCGGCGATCCGAACGTGAGCCGCAACCACGCCGAGATCCGCCCGCAGGGCGAGCGCTACGTCGTCGTCGACCTCGGCTCCACCAACGGATCGCGGATCAACGGGGTGCGCATCGACACCCAGGTCCTCCAAGACGGCGACGAGCTCACCTTCGGCAACACCCGGATGCGGTTCGAAGCATCGTGATCCCCCGACAAGCGCTCCCCGCGCCAACCCGCTGAGGTCACCGTGCCCGATCAGCTGCTCAACCTCCTCAAGATCTTCCTCTTGCTGCTCCTGTACCTCTTCTTCCTGCGGGTCCTCCGAGCTGTCTGGGCCGAGGTGAACCCGCCGAAGGCCACCGACGCTCCCAAGCCGAAGCGCGAGCGAGCGCCGCGCCGCGCCACCGGGCGCAAGCACGGTCCCCCCATCCTGCGCCTCGTCGCACCACCCGAGCTCCGGGGCCGGTCCTACGAGCTCGGCGAGGAGATCACCATCGGTCGCGCCGCCGGCTGTCAGGTCACCATCGACGACACCTACGCGTCGCAGCTGCATGCCCGCGTCTTCCAACGAGACGGCAAGATCTTCGTGGAGGACATCGGCTCGACCAACGGCACCTATCTCAACCGCCGAAAGGTCACCGGTCCGATGGTCGTCCAGCGCGGCGACCAGCTGCAGATCGGCAACACCATCCTGGAGCTCGAGCGATGAGCGAACCCGAAGGTCGTCTCGTGCTCCGTGCCGGCGCGGCCACCGACACCGGGCGCATCCGAGCGATCAACCAGGACAGCTACGCGATGCTCCCCGAGCTCGGCATCTACGTGGTGGCCGACGGCATGGGCGGCGCGCAGGGCGGTGAGGTGGCCTCCCGCATGGCCATCGACGCGATCCGGGAGGGGTACCAGGAGCCCAGCGCCACCGCCCTCGCCGAGGTGATCGCCCACGCCAACGACCGCATCCACGCTGCCGCTGACGACCCCAACCTGCGGGGCATGGGCACCACCACCGTCGCGCTCGCGATCGTGCCCGAAGAGCCCGACCCCGATGCGCCTGAGCCCGACGTCGACCCCCCGCAGCACCTGCTCGTGGCCAACGTGGGCGACAGCCGTGCCTACCTCCTGCGCGACGGCGGCCTCACGCAGATCACCGACGACCACAGCGTCGTGGCCGAGCTCGTCCGCGACGGCCACATCACCGCCTCGGAGGCCGAGGCCCACCCGCAGCGGAACATCATCACCCGAGTCCTAGGCGTCTACCCGGAGGTCGCCGCCGACCTCTGGCCGATCGACCCCGTGCGAGGTGACCGCTACCTCCTCTGCTCGGACGGGCTCTTCAACGAGGTGACCGACGACCAGATCACCGCTGCGCTGCGCCGCCTCCACGATCCCGGCGAAGCCGCGGCCGAGCTCGTGCGACTCGCCAACGAGGGCGGCGGCCGCGACAACATCACCGTGATCGTCGTCGACGTCGTCGCCGACGGCGGCGTCGCCGAATCGGCGTCCGCCGCGCTCGCGGGCGAGACGACAGGATCGTCGCGCCCCGCCCAACCGGACATCGCCGGGTTCACCACCGCACGTGCCCCGCAGCGCGACACCACCGACTCCACCCAGCGGTCTGCACGAGCCGCGCGCCGGGCCCGTCAGCGGGCCGCCCGCAAGGCGCGCTCGCGCCTGAGCTGGCGGGCGCTGCTGTTCGTGCTCCTCGTGCTCGGCGTGATCGCCGGCGCCTTCGCCACCATCCAGTGGTACGGCACGAGCACCTACTACGTCGGGTTCCACGGAGACGAGGTGGCGATCTACCAAGGCCGACCCGGCGGGCTGCTGTGGATCGACCCCACGCTGCAGCAGGACACCGCCATCGCCCGCGACGAGGTCCCCGCCCGGTACGTCGCCGCGCTCGAGGCGGGGCACGAGCACGCCAGTCTCAGCGGCGCCAAGCTCTACGTCTCCAACATCGAGCGCGACATCATCGCCACGACCGCGCTCACCACCACGACAACCGCGGCGCCCACCACGTCCACGACCGGGCCGGCTTCACCGCCGAACAACTGAGGATGCTGCGCGCCGTACGACGCAACACGGAGCTCGGGCTGATCGTGCTCGGCACGCTCGTCACCGTGGGCGCCTACACGCTCGCCAGCCTGGCTCGGGACTCGACGATCCCCGGCAACATCGGCCCCTTCCTGGGGATCGTGCTCGGCCTGCAGCTCGTCGCGCACCTCGCCATCCGTCGGCTCGCCCCCGACGCGGACGGCACGATCGTGCCGATCGCGGGACTCCTCAACGGCATCGGCTACGTGTTCATCGTCCGCATCGATGAAGCCAAGGCCGACCCGCAGGGACTCGCCGGCCTGCAGTCGGGGTGGATCGCCGTCGGAATCGTCGCCTTCGTCGCCACGCTCCTGCTCGTCCGGCGCGTCCGCGACCTCGAGCGCTACCGGTGGACGATCGGGATGGCCGGCATCGTGCTGCTCCTCCTGCCGCTCGTCCCGGGCATCGGCAAGACGATCAACGGCGCCAAGATCTGGGTCGGGATCGGCCCGATCAGCTTCCAGCCCGGCGAGTTCGCCAAGATCCTCCTCGCCCTCTTCTTCGCCTCCTACCTTGTCGAGAAGCGCGAGCTCCTTGCCGTCAGCCGTCATCGCATCGGCCCCCTGCAGCTTCCCGACCTGAAGCACCTCGGCCCCGTCATCCTCGCTTGGGGCGTCTCGCTCGTCGTGATGGTCTCGGAGAAGGACCTCGGCTCCTCGCTCCTGTTCTTCGCCCTGTTCGTGGCCCTGCTGTGGGTGTCGACCGAACGCGCCACCTACCTCGTGGTCGGTCTCCTCCTGTTCGCGGG
>JBQTKH010000188.1:0-3660 GCA_052386335.1 Microthrixaceae bacterium | reverse complement strand
AGGTGAGGAGGCTCCCCGCGAACACACCCGGCATCGACAGGGGCAGCACGACCTTGCGGAACGCGTTCCAACCGTTGTTGTAGAGGTCCTTGGCCGCCTCGCTGAGCCGAAGGTCGATCTTCTCGAGGCTCACGTAGATCGGCAGGATCATGAACGGGAGGAAGTTGTAGGTGAGACCTCCGATCACTGCCCACTGCGTCGACAGGAGGCGTCCGTCGCTGGTGAACCCGACAGCGTCGAGCACCCCTCCGAGGCTGAGCCGGCTCACGAGGGACAGGGCCGGACCGCTGTCGGACAGGACCGTCGCCCACGCGAGCGTTCGGATCAGGAACGAGGTGAAGAACGGCACCACGACGAGTCCGAGGAGCACGTTCTTGAAGCGCCCACCGCGGAAGGCGATCACGTAGGCCACGGGATACCCGATGGCGATGCACGCGAGCGTCGCGGCACCGGCGTATGCAAAAGAGCGGATGAACTGGTCGCTGTAGTCGTTGATGGCGTCCGTGAAGTTGGAGATGCGCCAGGTGAAGGTGGCGTCGACCGCGAACCGGCCTTCTTTCACCGACAGGGACGTGCGCCCCAGCGTGTAGAGGGGCACGAGGAAGAACAGGGTCAGCCAGAGCATCCCCGGCGTGAGGAGTGCGTAGGGCACGAGCCCGGCCCTCCGCCTCGAGCGGTCCCCGTCGTGTGCCTCCCGTCCTGCCACCTGAGCTCCGTCCGGTTCTACGCGCCCACGATCTCGGAGAACCGCTCGTCGAGTGCCGTCTCCGTGGCCTCGTCGAGGTTGGCGAAGACATGCAACCGGGCGTTCGTGGCGTCGTCGGGGAACAGCAGCACGCTCTCTGAGAGCGACTTCTGGAAGTCGTCGCCCGCCGCGAGGATCTCGCGCACGCCGGCCACCGGCGTGTTGTAGCCGACGTACTCGGTGATGCGTGCCGCGTTTTCGGGTTCGTAGACGTAGTCCATCCACACCGCCGCGTTTGCGACGTTCTCCGCGCCGTTGGGAAGCACCATCGTGTCGGACCACCGCATCCCCCCTTCCTCGGGGATCGCGAAGTGCAGGTCGGGGTTGTCGAGCGCGAGCTGACCGATGTCACCTGACCACCCGATGCACACGGCGAAGTTCCCCGCCGCGAGGTCGTCCATGTAGTCGTTCCCCGTGAACTGTCGGATGTGCCCGCTGTTCTTGGCCTCCTCGATCTTCTCGAGGGCCGCGTTGGCACTGTCCAACGTGGCAGTGCTCGGATCCTCACCGGAGAGGAGCATGACGAGCCCGAGCGTGTCACGCATCTCGGTGAGCATCCCCACCTTGCCCTTGAAGGCCGGGTCGAAGATGTCTGCCATGCTCGTGAGCTCTCGGCCGGTGGTCTTGATGTTGTAGGCGAGACCGGTCATGCCGGACTGCCATGGAAGGCTGAACTTCCCCTCAGGGTCCCACCCCGGCTTCTGCAGCTCGGGGAGCAGGTTCGACGCGTTCGGGATGTCGTCGAAGGGGATCTCCTGCACCCAGCCGAGGCTGATGAGGCGCGCAGCGAGCCAGTACGTCGGCGCAACGATGTCGGGGCCGATGCTTCGCCCGGCAGCCAGATCGGCCTGCACCTTGGCGAAGTACTCGTTGTTGTCGTTGAAGTCTTCGGTGTACTTGAAGTCGATTCCCGACTCCTTGGCGAAGAGGTCGACGGTCTCCTCGTCGATGTAGGCGGGCCAGTTGGCGAACCAGAGGTCCTTGGACGCGCCGCCGGTGGTGGTGCTGTCGTCGTCGCTGCCGCACGCCGCGAGGAGCGTGGGACCGACGACGCCTGCGCCGGCAAGGATCCCGATGCGGGACAGCAGCTGTCGGCGGTCAAGGACCGGGCCTCCGCGGGACGGTGTGCGCCGCATCTGCGGGCGGCCGGCGGCTTCGGGGTGGGACGGGGTCATGGGGTGCCTCCGGGGTTGTCGCTGTCGAGCGCGTCGATGGGATCGGGTGGGACAGGGGTGTGGCCCGCGTCGGGGGGCACGAGGTAGGCGACGCCGCGCTCCCAGGTGGCCCAGGCAGCATCCCCGGGACGGAGGCCGTCCAGGGAGCGGTCGTCGGTGAGGTGGGCGATGAGGACGGAGCCATCGGCAGCCGTGAGGCCCACGTGCACGATGGGCCCACGGAAGATGATCTCGTTCACGGTGGCCGGGATGCCCGCCGTGCCGTTCACGGGCGACTCGCGGGCGACGCTCACCTTTTCGGGCCTGACCATGACGAGCACGGGCCCGCTCACGCCCGCGAGGTCGGGCACCGTCACCGAGCCACCCGCCAGCGCGACGGTGGCCATCCCGTCCGCGCGGCGCTCGAAGGTACCCGCGAGCAGGTTGGCCTCGCCGATGAACCCGGCGACGAAGGGTGTGGCGGGCCTGTGGTAGATCTCGGTGGGAGTGCCGATCTGCTCGACCCACCCGTCGCTCATCACCGCGATGCGGTCGCTCATCGTGAGCGCTTCCTGCTGATCGTGGGTGACGAACACGAACGTGACCGCGGTGTCGCGTTGGATGCGCTTGAGCTCGAGCTGCATCGCTTGGCGGAGCTTGAGGTCGAGCGCCGCTAGGGGTTCGTCGAGCAGGAGCGCAGAGGGCTTGTTGACGAGCGCACGAGCGAGCGCGACCCGTTGCTGCTGGCCGCCCGAGAGCTGCACGGGCATCCGACGGGCGAAGTCCGCCATGCGGACGATCTCGAGCATCTCGTCGACCCGGGTGGTGACGTGCGCCTTCGCCACCTTGCGGCTGCGCAGGCCGAAGGCCACGTTGTCGAACACCGACATGTGCGGGAACAGGGCGTACTGCTGGAACACCGTGTTCACGTTCCGGCGGTAGGGCGGCGTGCGTGAGACGTCGAGGCCGTCGAGGAGGATGCGCCCCGACGTCGGCGACTCGAAGCCCGCGAGCATGCGCAAGGTGGTCGTCTTCCCGCACCCCGACGGACCGAGCATCGAGAAGAACTCGCCGCGCCCGATCGAGAAGCTCGCGTTGTGCACGGCGACGAAGTCAGCGAAGCGCTTGGTGACCGCGTCGAGCACGACGACCTCGGCGGTGGTCCCTGCGATGTCGTGCTCCGGCACCGGCGCTCCCCGAGTCCCACTGGCCCTCAACGGATTCCTTCGTGCAATCACCGGATGCTAACCGAATCCGTTGTCATGGGAGATGGAAACGAGTGATCTGGCTCGAATCCGCAACCGTCACCACTAGCATCCCGGGCGTGACGACCCCGCTGAGCGCGTCGTACCGGGCATCGGTGCTGTGGCAGGACACGGGGGCGCCCCATCTCGTGCCGACCACCGAGCTCCCCGGCGCAGCCGACGTCGTCGTGGTCGGCGGCGGCTACTGCGGGCTGGCGGCCGCCGCGGAGCTGGCGCGCCGCGGCCGCGAGGTCGTTCTCGTCGACGCGCGCGACCTGGGCTGGGGAGCCAGCACCCGGAACGGGGGCATGGTGCTCCCCGAGCTCAAGGCGGGTCCGCGCTCCCTCGAGCAGTCGTACGGCGAGCTCGGCGTTCGGCTCCATGCGGCGGTCGAGAAGGCCTTCGACCACGTGGAAGCGCTCATCGAGCGTGAGAACATCGACTGCGACTACGCCCGGTGCGGGCAGCTCTACGTGTCGCACTCCGAACGATCCGCGGCACACCTCGACGCGCTCGC
>JBQTKH010000187.1:0-10311 GCA_052386335.1 Microthrixaceae bacterium | reverse complement strand
CGTCACTTCGTTAGAAAGCCAGCCGGCCACAGGCCGACGGCAGGCGCATAGTGAGCGAACCCGCTCAGGGTCTCACGACGCTACGAACACATCCGCAACGCCGCCCACCAAACAAACAGGCGCTTACGCGAGCGCAGTCAGCTGATCTCGCCTTGATCGAGTCCGTCCTCGATGATGGCGTCGACGGTCTCGGATGGAGTCAGGTCCGAAGAGTCGAGCCACATGCCTAGCCGCGGGGTTTCGTTCCGCAGGGATCGATCAAGAGCCTCAACGCCATCGAAGGAGGCCCGATAGGCGACCTTGGATCGCTGGGCTTCTCGTTCGGCCACCACGTCAGATCTCGGCGTCAGCACGACCGCCACCAGAGGTCGCCCGTGAAGCTGCGCGACGTATTCGGTCAACACTTGCCCGACGACGACGTCCTGGACAACTACGGAAAACCCGGCCTCGTGGTAGGCGTTAGCAGTCTGTGCGCCGAGCCGGTACCGGAGCCGCAACTGTCTCCATGCTTCCTCCGTCGGCGCTGCGGTCATCTCGTGGCGACCGGCGACGACCATCCGGCGGAAGATGTCCCCCTTGACGTGCACGCCCCGGTCGAAGCGTTGCGCCAACAGCTCAGCAACCGTCGACTTGCCGGACGCTGAGATCCCAGTGATGAGAAGGATCGGATGAGCGTCCAACAGCGACACCTCCGGATCTTACGGAATCACCCGTACCGATCAGCCGCTCAATAGGACGACTACCGAGCCGACGAAGCTGCTGGAGAACGGCGCGTCTCTCGCTGCTGCGTGAGACGGGTGGCTGGATGCGTGCGGCTGAAGGTCCGTGGGTGCACGAGCCGCACGCTGACGCGCCGCCAGCTCCGCCGGAGGATCTGAGCGAGCTCGGACCAGCTTCGTGGACGGACCTTCCCGTTCGCGTGGTCTGCGCCGGGATCAGGCAGCCTGGGGCTGTGGACGACAGCAACGACCCGGTGGATCTCGAGGTCAAGCGTGACGAAGGCGTGACGATTCGGTTCGCCGATGGCCACGTCGCGCGGATCGGGCTGATGGAGCTACGACTGGGATGTCCGTGCGCGACCTGTCGCTCGCTGCGGGAGCGCGGAGAAGAAGGGTGGCCGCGGCCTGGTGCTCCAAATCCGTTGCGCATCACGGACGCGCAGTTCCACGGCGCGTATGCCCTGCAGATCACATGGAACGACGGCCATCGGACCGGGCTCTATACGTTTGAGGCTCTGCGCCGCTGGAACGTCTCGGGGCCACCCCGCTGATCCGCGGTCCTTAGGCCGCCGTCCGAGGAGCGTTGGCCCACCGCCACACGTCCTATGGACGGGCTCGTCGCCGTTGGACCGCGGCGCCGACGCGTACCAAGCCGCGCATCGCCGCCGGCGCGTGCCGTGCCAGCTGGACTGCGATCTTGTCGCCCGCCGTTTGCACGGAAGCGTCGAGCGGCATGGTGCCGGACTGGTCTTCGGTCTCGACGAGTGCGAACAGCTCCCAATCGCCCGGGATGCCCTTGAGAGCTTGGATTCCGCGACTCGTGAACCTCAGGCCTGAGCCTGCGACAAGATCGTGGACGGTGCGCGAGACGAGAATCTCTCCCGGGTCGGCTGCGGACTGCACCCGGGCGCACAGGTGAACGGTGTCCCGCGAGACGCGCGCGTACCGTCGGAGCCGTGGATGACGCCACGATGCGGGGGCAGCTGGCGGCGGCGAGGGTCGCCCGGCTGGGCACGGTGCGGCCCGACGGACGGCCGCACATCGTCGTGTGCTGCTTCGCTCTGGCAGGCGAGGTCGTGTACTCAGCGGTGGACGACAAGCCCAAGACCACCGTGGCGCTCCAACGTCTCCGCAACCTGACGACCAACGCGGCGGCCTCGCTGCTGGCAGACCACTACGACGAGGACTGGACCGCGCTGTGGTGGATCCGACTCGACGGGGCGGGCCGGATCATCGCCGACGGTCCCGAACACGAGCGCGCTGTCGCACTGCTGTGCGGCAAGTACGAGCAGTACCGCCACCAGCGGCCGACCGGTCCGGTGATCGCCGTGAATGTCGCCCGCTGGTCGGCCTGGCCATGACCATCGGCTCGTACGCTGCGGGCATGGCCCTTGACGACGAGTTGCTCAACAAGGTCATGTGGAAGGTCACGAACGCGCTCGCGCTGATCGGCTCGCGTGCCGGGGACGAACGCAACGCGATGACCGCCAGTTGGATCACAACACTCTCCATGGAACCGGTGCTGATCGGTGTCGCCGTGGACAACGAGGCCGTCACCCATCGGCTGATCGCGGATGGCGGGTCCTTCACCGTGAACCTGTGGGACGCGAGCGACACCCGCGTCTTCGTGAAGTTCTCGAAGCCGGCCGTAGATGACGGCTCGACGCTGAACGGCCGGGCAGTCCGGGAGGCGACGACCGGCGCTCCCGTGTTCGACGAGGCCGTGGCATGGATGGACTGCGAAGTCCGTCACCGGCTCGACCTCGGCACGCACACCCTGTTCGTCGGTGAGGTCGTCGACGCTGCCATCAACGACGATGGGGCCCGGGCTGCCTCGATGAGCGACACCCGCATGAAGTACGGGGGCGTCAAGCGCCACTGACCCGCCGGGGCGGCAGCCAGCCGCGCTGGTCCCCTCGCTGAGCCTTCCCTCTCCAGCGGCGTGCAGAGACCGGCGCGTCCGCCCTCCAGGTGTCAAGCCCCCGCGCGGCCGAACTGCCATCGGCTGATCGCAATACGGGTGATCGCAGGCCTCACGCGGCCCTTCGACGCGCGTTCATACTGGTCACGGGCCTACAGGGTCGGTAACCATCGATGGGTAGCGCCTCGTCACCGCTCCTCCCCACCAACGATGCTCGGCCAGTTGGCGCGCCGTCCAACGGCGCTCCGGCCACGCGGCCCGGACAGTGCCGTCGCGCGTTGGGAGGCACCCGAGCGGCTCCGCAATCGCCGGTACCTGCGGCGTGCCGCTGGCGGGTTGGGGTGGTTCGTGCGCTGATAGGTGCGGCACATCCAAGCGAGCTGGGCGAACGGCCCTTGACAGCCCGGCTTCATCTGGAGGCTGGTCGGCTCAGGCAAGGGTCATGCCGGTTGAGCGAGTCCGATGATGTGGGGAGCGGTGGGATCGCCTGGGAAGCTTGGGCGGGCGAATCGGCGCAGTCGGGTGATCTCGAAGCCGGCTTCTGTGATGGTGTCTGCGGTGTGGCGGGCGGTGTGGCAGCCGCCTCCGAGTCGGGGCCAGATGGTGGCGTCGAGGATGCGTTGTGCGCGATAGGGGCCGGGCCTGTTGGCGGCGACGTGTTCGTAGAAGTGGAGGGTGCCGCTGGGCCGTAGGACCCGGCGGATCTCGGCGAGGGCGGAGACCGGGTCTGGAACGCTGCAGAGGACGAGTGATGCGACGACGGCGTCAAAGGAGCCATCCGGAGCTGGGATCCGCTCGGCGACGCCGTCGATGACGGTGATGGGAACCGCAGCATCAAGGGCTGACTCTTGTGCCCGTTGGCGCAACTTTGGTTCGGGCTCGATGGCGGTGATGCGGGTGACGTCGGTTGGGTAGTGAGCGAAGTTGAGGCCGTTTCCGGCGCCGACTTCGAGCACTTCGCCAGCGATCCCGTTGAGTAGTTCGTCGCGGAGCTCGGCCCCGCCGTGGCGTTCGTCGGCGCGGCTCATTCGGTCGTAGACGCGGGCGAAGACGGGGTGCCGTACGGCGGTGGGGGCGCTCAGACCTCGACCTCTCGTGGCTGGTCTACCTGCGTGGTCGCCGCGTCGGTGGTGGAGCAGCAGGCCTTGTCGCTGGAATCCTTGCGGCGTAGGCCGACGGCGGCGAGGGCGACGGCGCCGGCGCACATGAGGCCGCAGAGCAGCAGGGGGAGTAGGGCGGCACCGAGAAGCCATTGCATGGTCAGCTCTCCATCTACGAGGATCGGGTAGTAACTACTACTATCAAGTAGTAGATGGTTGGGCTGGTTGTGTCAAGGCTTGGGTGTGTGGCGGAGGTGGCTTCGTACCGCGTGCCCACCGATGATCCACATGGCGGCGCAGGCCAGACCGCCGGCCAGGTTGGTGGCCAGTCCGGTGGGGGTGGCGTCGAGGAGGGTGGGTGTGTCGACGGCGATGGCTGTGGCGATGAGGCCGGCGAACATGGCGCCGAGCCCGAGGATCGTGGCCGCAACCGCTGGCCTGGGGATGGGTTGCAGGTCGGGTTCGGTCTCGGTTTCGAGTTGGGCGATCCGGACCTCGAGGAGGTGGTCGCCACCGAATGCTGCGGCGGCTCCGAGCGCCGGCGCCGGGGGTCCGCCGGAGGCCTGCAGGAGCGCGCCAGCGAGGGCCGTGCGTCCGCATCGGCGCAGGGCGCGGTTGTCGGCGTTGAGCTCGCGGCCGGTGAGGTAGCGATCGAGGAGGTGACCGGTGGCGGGCAGGAAGAACAGGCCTGCGCTGAGGGCGCGGGCGATTGCGATCTTGAGTGGGTCCCGGTTCGTGACGTGGTAGCGCTCGTGGTCGAGGATCGATGCCAGCTCCTGATCGGTGGTGCGCTCGACCAGACTGGTGCTGATCACGATCCGCGGGGCGATGAACCCGATGGTGAGCGAGTAGGGATCGCGATCGTCGACCAGCTCGATCCGGGCGATGCCCCCGTTGTCGACAAGGGCTTGCAGCCGTTCGGTGACCGGAACCTTTCGCTCGCGCAGCTGGACGGTGAGTTGGGCGGTGGCGCGCAGCTGGGAGAGCAGCGACCGGAACGCGACGAACACGCCCAGTGCGGTGACGGCGAGGAACGCGCCAGCGACCACGCCGGTCATGCCGTGACCCAGCGTCGACGGTCCTCCCATGATCAGTCGGTAGGCGGTGACCGACAGGACGCCACAGCCGAGCACGCCTACGAGCAGGAACGGTGCCGCGGCGACGGCGACGAGTCCGTAGAAGTTCCGATTCGCGGTGTCGAGCCTCATCGGTGGTCGCTCACTGGCCGTCGTCGAGCAGGGCGCGCAGGCGTCGCAGCAGCTTGGGATCGGATCGGGCTTCGTCGACGAACCCTGCGATGGCGGCTTCACCGAAGTCGCGGACGACCTCGCGCACCGCGATCCCGGCGTGGTCGCCGATGGCCGCCTGGTACCGGAACCCCTTGCCGTGGCGTTCCCGGGTGAGGATCTCCTTGTCAGCCAGCCGCGCGAGCACGGTCATCACCGTGGTGTACGCCAGCTCCGGGTCCCGGCCGTCGTTGATGGCAACGAGGACCTCACGCACCGTGACGGGTTGGTCGGCTGCCCACAGGATGGTCATCACGTCGGCCTCGAGCGGTCCGAGGATCCCAGTCGTGTCGTGATTGGATGCCACGTCCGACACGCTACTACGCTCCGGTCGTAGTTGATCGAGGTGGTGGTGTGAGCGTGTCGCTGGCGATCCGTCGCGTCGTGAAGTCGAGCAGGGTGCGCAAGGCACTGCTCGTCGCGCTCGTGGTCATCGTGTTGCTCACCGGGATCCCGGTCCTGGTCGGCGGCGCGGGCATGGGATCGTGCCCGGATTGCGGCCCGATGACCATGCCCTGCTTGGTCCCGTGCGCCACCCTCCCAGCTGCGGTCGCCGTCGTGATGATCGTGCTGTTCGGCCTCGCGTTCGAGTGGCCCCGTCGCCGCTGGGGACTCGAGCTGGCATGGTCGATCGACCCACCTCCCCGGATGGCCTGAGCCCTCTGCTTCGTCGCGCCCACAGGTCGGGTGCACGTGTCATCCGGTCAGGTTCGAGATTCGAGAGGAGACGCCCGTGACGTTGGTCGCGTGCACAGATCACCACACACCATGGCGGTGTCGATGGACGCGCTGACCCTGCCCGTCCTTGCCATCGTGGCCGGGTTCGTGTCGTTCAGCTCACCGTGTTGCCTACCCCTCATCCCGGGCTACCTCTCCTACGTATCAGCGTTGCCGGTCGCGGACCTCGGTCACCGCGAGGCCCGCCGAACCTCGCTGCGGGCGGCGCTGCTGTTCGTAGCCGGGTTCACCACCGTGTTCACCGTGCTCGGCGTCGGGGCCTCCGCGCTTGGCGGCGTGTTCCTACGGAACCAGGACACCGTCGTGCGCTGGTTTGGGCTGGTCATCATCATGCTGGGCCTCTCCACCATGGGTGTGCTGCGCATCCCGGCGCTGATGCGAGAACGGCGACTCGACCTGACCCGGGTACCCCGTGGCCCCGCGTTCGCGTTCCCGATGGGCATGGCCTTCGCCGCCGGTTGGGCGCCCTGCATCGGCCCGGTCCTGGCCACGATCCTCGCCACCGCCGCCATCGGAGGCGGCAACGCAGCATGGGGCGGCATGCTGCTGGCGCTGTACTCGATCGGTCTTGGTGTCCCGTTCGTGTTGCTGGCGCTTGGCTTCTCCCGGGCGCAACGATCCCTTACGTTCCTACGCGCCCACAGCCGTCACATCGAGATGCTGGGCGGCGTGCTGCTCGTCGGCGTCGGGATGTTGTTCGTGTCGGGCCGCTGGGGTCCGTTGTTCCGGCCCATGCAACGCTGGTTCGCCGAGTTCGGATGGCCGCCGATATGACCAACCTCGAACCGTCCCTCCACGACGCCCCCCGCCCACGCCGGACCGCGGTGCTCATCGCCGGCGCGGTCGGCCTCGTTGTGGTCGGCCTCGTCGTCGTGTTCGCGAACGCCCCCACCGCGACGACCCGCGCGGTGGCGTCCCCACTGGTCGGCCGCCCAGTTCCCGCTGTCGCCGCGGACACGATCGACGGCGACCGTTTCGACATCGACGAGCTGCGGGGCAGTTGGGTGGTCCTCAACGTGTTCGCCACGTGGTGCGTCCCGTGCCGCGAGGAGCACCCCGACCTCGTCCGATTCGACACGATCCACCGCGCCCAAGGCGACGCCGCAGTGGTCGGGCTGGTCTATGACGACGACCCGGCCGCTGTCCGTGCCTTCCGGGCCGACGAGGGCGGCGAGTGGCCCATGCTCCTCGACCCCGACGGCCGCATTGCGGTCAACCTCGGCGTGGCCGGGGTCCCCGAATCCTTCATCGTCGCTCCCGACGGGATCATCGCCGCCAAGGTCACCGGCGGTATCCGCTACGACGAGCTCGAAGCACTGCTCGACCGGCTCCGCAACCCCCCAACCGACAAGGACACCACCCCATGACCACCCCAAGCCCCAAGCGGCCACCGGCAGCACGGAATCAGCCCGGCCAGCGCGGCCGGCCCCGCAACACCACATCAGCCCGCCGGAGGGGTCAGCTCGTGTGGGCCCTGGTCGCCATCGTCGCCGTGGGCGGACTGGTGCTGTGGCGGCTGTCCAGCGAGTCCGCCGCGCCGGTGGGTGCCGCGTTCGTGGGTGGCGACTTCCACTCCCTGGTCGTGGACCCCACCCAGCCTGACACCATCTACGTGGGAGGCCACGAGGCTGTGTCTCGCTCCACCGACGCCGGTGCAACCTGGGAACGGGTCGATAGCCTCGATGGTGCCGACGCCATGGGTTGGGGGTTCACCGGCGACGCCATGTTCGTCAGCGGTCACCCCGGACTCACCCTGGCCGACGCGGGCATCACCTCGTTCGCCCGCCACAACACCGGACTGCCCGACACCGACCTCCACGCCCTCGGGGCCGGTGGCGGCACCGTGTACGCCGCCGGGCCCGGTGCCGGTGTCATCGCCTCCACCGACAACGGCGCCACCTGGCAGACCCGCACCACCGACGCCGGGCAACCGTTCTTCGGGCGCATCCTCGTCGACAACGACGCCACCACACTCACCGCGTCCGACACCCAACGAGGCCCAGTCCGCAGCACCGACGGCGGCCGTACGTGGACCCCGCTGGGCGGACCGCCCAGCCTGTGGCTCACCCGCAGCGGGGAGTCGATCATCGCCTCCGGCGGGCAGGGCGCATATCGATCCGCGGACGACGGTGCCACGTGGCAACCCTTCACGATCCCCGACGGTGCGCAGCTCGTTGAGGCCGATCCCCACACGCCGGGCCGGCTGTTCGCCGGCGGCCACTCCGGTACCACCGTTGACATCTGGGTCAGCACCGACGACGGACGAACCTGGGAAGCGGTATGACCCCAACCACCCTCACCACCGCCATCGCGGTGATCACCTTCGGGCTCGGTGCGGGATGCAGCAGCCAGGGAGCGTCTGACGCCACCTCTGACCCGTTCGCTGCGGCCGCGAGCGGACTGTGCGAAGCAACCCAACGTGCCGACGATCCGGGTCAGGCACGCCGGGTGTTCTTCGACACGGTCCACCAGCCGCTCCACGAGCTCGCCGATCAGGTCGCGACCGTGGACCGTGGCGCAGCCGCAGCGCTCCTCGAAGCCAAACAGGGCGTAGAAGCAGCCTTCGACGGCGACGGCACCGGTCTCGCTCCCGCGCTCGACCGTCTCGTCGGGGCCACCGACACGGCGCTCGCCGTGCTCGACCGTCCCGGTCTGGCCTGCGGCGGTGACCAATGATGGCTCCGCTGGTCGGGTTGTGGGCCTTCCTCGACTACGACGCCGTCGTGCGGATCGGGCTCGGCCCGTTGTCGGTGTCCCCCCACGGTGTCGGCACCGCAGTCGGGTTCCTCGCCGGGGCCAGGCTTATGCGACCGGCGGCGCGCCGGATCGGCATCGACGACGAGCTCCTCTACGCGCTCCTCACCCGCGCCGCCATCGGGGCGGTCATCGGCGCCCGGCTGGCCTATGTGATCAACCATCTCGGCAGCTTCGACAACCCCTTGGAGGTGTTCGCCATCTGGCAGGGCGGCATCTCCCTGCTCGGCGGGATCACCGGCGGCGTGATCGCCGCGCTCCCCGGCATGCGACGAGCCCGTCTCAACGTGTGGGCCACCATGGACGCCGCGGCGCCCGGTCTCGCGCTGGGCATCCTCATCGGTCGTATCGGCGATCTGATCGTCGCCGACCACCTCGGCAAACCCACCGACTTCGTGCTCGGCTACCGCTGCACCGGCGCCCCCACCGCGTCGCCGTGCGTCGCCCCGATCGGTGCCGCGGTCCACCAGCCCGCCCTCTACGACCTGGCGTCGGTCACCGTGCTCCTCGCCGTGCTGCTAGTACTGCGCCGGCACCCGCTCCGCTTCGATGGCCGACTCATCGCGGTGTTCGTGGCCTGGTACGGCACCGGCCGGTTCACCGAGGACTTCTTCCGCATCGACGAAACCCACGGCACCGGCCTCACCGGCAGCCAATGGTCCTCCGTCGCCGCGGTCGCGGTTGCCACCTACGTGCTCGTGGTCCGCCGGAGAACCCCGAACCTCGGACGATGGTCCAACCAGAGCTCCCTGAGCACCGGACCCGAACCGGAGGAGTCATCCGATGTCCCGACCTAACTACCGCCCCCTCCTCGCCGTGACACTCGCGTTCGCGCTCATGGCCGCCGCGTGCGGGGGCAGCGACACCGGCTCGTCCGGGGCCAGGCAACGAGACGACGCGATCGCCGCGCAGGTAGCGAGCTACGACCTCGTGGCCGGCCGCACCGGCCGGTTCATCGTCGGCATCTACGGCTCGGACCGCACCCGAACCGTCGCCTACGGCACCGTCACCTTCCAGTTCGCCCCCGTCAACGACCGGGCCGCGGATCCCACCAAGCCGGGTCCTGAGGTCGAGGCCACGTTCCTGCCCATTCCCGGACAAGCCCTCGACCCCAACCAGCCCGGTCCCCGCCTCGTCGGCGCCGCCGAAGCCACCGGTGTCTACGGCGCCCCCGAGGTCACCTTCGACCAGCCAGGATTCTGGGAGGTCACGGTGCATGCGACCCTCGACGGGAACGAGGAGACCACGACCGCCGCCTTCGAGGTCCTCGCTAACTCGCCCATCCCCACCATCGGCGACCGTGCCCCCCGAACCGTCCAACCCCTCGCAGGGAGCACCGACATCGACCCGAAGGCCATCGACTCCCGGGCCAGCGCCGACAGACCAGTGCCCGACCCGGAGCTCCACAGCATCACGATCGCCGACGCGCTCGATGCCAGCCGCCCGTTCATGGTCGTGGTGTCCACCCCGACGTTCTGCACCAGCCGGTTCTGTGGACCCATCACCGACTCGGTCCAACAGCTCGCCAAGGACTTCGCCGACATGCCGATGGCGTTCATCCATCTCGAGGTGTGGCAAGACTTCGAGAACAACATCGTCAACCCGCCGGCCCGCGAATGGATCGCACCCACACCCGATGTCGACGGTGCCGAACCGTGGGTGTTCGTCGTTGACGCCAACGGGACCATCACCCACCGCTTCGACAACGTCGCCACCGACGCCGAACTCCGCGCCGCCACCGAAGCGACGCTCGCCGAGTGAACCTCGACCCGGGAGACCCAACTGACCCAACT
>JBQTKH010000186.1:0-3957 GCA_052386335.1 Microthrixaceae bacterium | reverse complement strand
CCGCGGGCGATCGGGTTCTGCGTGGCCGGCTCCTCAGCCAGGAGCGCAGCGCGCACCTCCGGGAGCGACAACCGAGCAACGCGCTCGGCCAGGGGCAGGTCGGCGATCTGCCGGTAGGTGGGATGCGAGGTGAACGGGTGCAGCGACGACTGGAGCCCGAAGAGCATCCCGGTCGGTCGGGTGGACACCTGGGGGATGATCCTCCGGCCCGCCTCCTTGTCCGCGGCAGCCGCGGCCAGCGACTCGCGCCAGGCGTCGGGCATGTACGGGGCCTGCGCGAGGGCATAGGTGGCGGTGGCCCCAGTGCGGTCGACGAGATCGACGAGCCACGCGCGGTCGCCCGAGCCTCCCTGCTGGTCGGACACCATCTGGAACACGCCGTGGCCGGCTCGGCCGATGGCGTCGCCGAGCGCGAGCAGCTCATCGGGCGGCGCGTCGGTGCCGGGCACGAGGCCGTGCTTGGAGCTGTGGAGGATCGTGCGGCTCGTGCTCACACCGCACGCCCCCGCGCGCAGCGCCTCCTCGGCCAGCGTCGCCATCAGCGCGATCTCGTCGGGATCAGCATCGCGCTCGTGGGCTCGCTCCCCCATCACGTAGGCGCGCAGGGCGGCGTGGGGCACCTGCGCGGCGATGTCGAGCACGCGCGGCGTGGCGTCGAGCGCGTCGAGGTACTCGGGGAAGCTCTCCCACGCCCAGTCGATGCCCTCGTGGAGCGCGGTGCCCGGGATGTCCTCCACCCCTTCCATCAGCTCGATGAGGAAGCCCTCGCCGCCCGGTCGCACCGGCGCGAAGCCCACGCCGCAGTTCCCCATCACCACGGTGGTGACGCCGTGCCAGCTCGAGGGCGTGAGCTCCGGGTCCCAGGTGACCTGTCCGTCGTAGTGCGTGTGGATGTCGACCCATCCGGGCGCGACGACGAGGCCCTCGGCGTCGAGCTCTCGCGCGCCCTTCCCGTCGATCACCCCGACCTCGGTGATGCGACCACCGTCCACCCCCACGTCGGCCGCGATCCCGGGCGCTCCTGTGCCGTCGACCACGGTCCCCCCGCGGATCACGAACTCATGCATCGTGGTTTCCCCCTGGTCCTCGTTCTGTGCACCGCCAGCCACCTATGGCGTGGCAGCGTGTGCACAGAACATGTCCGTACTGGTCGGTACCGGTTCTGTGCACCGCCGGCCACGTATGGCGTGGCTGCGTGTGCACAGATCATGTCGGTTCTTGACCGATCGGTCTAGTTTTCGGCCGGACGAGGCCCGCCACTACCGTTGCAGCGTGACCGAGCACCCGATGACCGAGCGCCTGTCCGAGCTGGCGAAGCGCAAGGAGCAGGCCCTCCACGCCGGATCCGAGCGCTCCGTCGAACGACAGCACGCCAAGGGCAAGATGCTCGCCCGCGAGCGCATCGAGTTCCTGCTCGATCCGGGGTCGTTTCACGAGCTCGACATGCTCGCCCGCCACCGTGCCCATGACAGCGGGCTGCTCGAGCGGCCCTACACCGATGGCGTGGTGACGGGCTGGGGCACGGTGCACGGCCGCAAGGTGTTCCTGTTCAGCCAGGACTTCACGGTGTTCGGCGGGGCGCTCGGCGAGGTGTTCGCCGAGAAGATCCACAAGGTGATGGACCTCGCCATCAAGGTGGGGGCCCCGCTCATCGGCCTCAACGACGGCGCCGGGGCCCGCATCCAAGAGGGTCCCGTCAGCCTCGCCAGCTATGGCGGGATCTTCTACCGGAACGTCGCTGCGTCGGGCGTGATCCCACAGATCAGCGTGATCCTCGGGCCGTGCGCCGGCGGCGCCGTGTACTCGCCGGCGATGACCGACTTCATCTTCATGGTGAAGGAGCACTCGCACATGTTCATCACGGGCCCCGACGTGGTGAAGACAGTCACCGGCGAGGAGGTCACCCTCGAGGAGCTCGGCGGCGCGATGGCTCACGCCTCGAAGTCGGGTGTCGCCACCTTCGTGGGCGACACCGAGGAGGCGGTGCTCGAAGAGGTGCGCTACCTCCTCAGCTTCCTGCCCGCGAACAACCTCGAAGAGCCGCCCCACATCGCCACCGACGACGACCCAGAGCGCGACTGCCCCGAGCTGCGCGAGATCATGCCGGCCAGCCCGAACATCCCCTACGACATGAAGAAGGTCATCACCGCCATCGTCGATGACGGCGACTACGTGGAGTACTTCCCCCACTGGGCCGGGTCGATCACCTGCGGCTTCGCCCGCCTCAACGGGCACCCGGTGGGCATCGTCGGCAACCAGCCGATGGTGTTGGCCGGCGTGCTCGACGTGAACAGCGCCGAGAAGGCGGCCCGATTCGTGCGCACCTGCGACTCGTTCAACATCCCACTCGTCACCTTCGTCGACGTGCCCGGCTTCCTGCCCGGCGTCGACCAGGAGCACGGCGGCATCATCCGCCACGGCGCCAAGCTGCTCTACGCGTACTGCGAGGCCACCGTGCCGCGCATCCAGGTGATCACCCGCAAGGCCTATGGCGGCGCCTACGTGGTGATGAACTCCAAGTCGATCGGCGCCGACCTCGCGTTCGCGTGGCCGTCCGCCGAGCTCGCCGTCATGGGCCCCCAGGGTGCGGTCGAGATCGTCTACCGCAAGGAGCTCGCGGCGGCCGACGACCCGGTGGCCAAGCGCGTCGAGCTCGTCGACGAGTACACCGAGCGCTTCTGCAACCCCTACGTCGCGGCCGAGCGCGGCTTCGTCGACGACGTCATCGATCCGGCCGAGACGCGCCGCAAGCTCATCGCCGGCCTCGAGCTCCTGCGCACCAAGCGCGAGGAGCTGCCCAAGCGCAAGCACGGCAACGTGCCGCTGTGACGGGGACCATGTGATGGAGATCACCCCCACGCCCACCGACGAGGAGGCCGCCGCCATCGCGGTCGCCATCGAGGCCACCCGTCGCCGGGCGGTGGTGGCCGCTGCCGCCCCCGAGTCGCCGCGCTGGCGCTTCTCCGGGCGCTGGTGGAGCAAGCCCATCCCGTCCCGGCGCGACCGACCCTCGTAGGAACGTCCCGCGCCGCGGGCGGCGGACTGCGTAGCCTCACCGCCCGTGACCGACTTCCCGCCCCCGCCCCCGCCCGACGCCCCGCCCCCGCCCCCGCCCGGCGGGTTCGGTGCACCTCCACCACCGCCGCCGGGGTACGCGCTCTACAGCCCGACAGGTCCGGCAACCACCTCAGGCGCGGGGTTCTGGCTTCGGTTCCTCGGCGTCTTCATCGACTGGCTCGTCATTGGCGTCCCCTTCTGGATCCTCGGCCAGATGGTCGGCGACGACACCACCACTCGGATCTACTCGGATGGCACCATGACGGAGTCCACAACAAGCGTCGGGTTCTGGGTCGGGTGGAGCCCGCAGGTGCCGCTCTGGCTGAACCTTCTCAGCACCGCCGTAGGCGTGTGCTACTTCGGCTACTTGGAGGGTGGCCTCACCGGTCAGACGCTGGGCAAGCGCGTGGCCGGGATCCGGGTGGTCGACGCCGAGACTGGAGCCCCCGGGATCGGCTTCGGGCGGGCGGTCGGTCGGTACTTCGCTCGCATCCTGTCGGCCATCCCCTGCCTGCTCGGCTACTTCTGGATGCTGTGGGACGGCCGCAAGCAGACCTGGCACGACAAGCTCGTCCGCACCCTCGTGGTCAAGGGCTGAGCCGATCGTGGCGGAGCTGACGACCGTTGCCGACGACGAGGCCGTCATCCACGACGGTGGGTCCGTTCGCCGGTACGACGGTCTGACGCCCGACACCGATCACGACATCGACGGGTTCGCGTTCCGCACGCTCCCGCGCCTGGGTGAGCGACTGGCCACGATCGCAACAGTCAACGATGTGCACTTTGGTGAGACCGAGTGCGGCGTGATCGACGGTCTCGAAGTGGGCCCAGTGTTCAGCGCTCGGGAGGGTGACGACCCCTACCCGGAGGTGATGAACCGCGCCGCCATCGACGAGATGA
>JBQTKH010000185.1:0-7294 GCA_052386335.1 Microthrixaceae bacterium | reverse complement strand
GGGCCCCACGACCACCACCATCGCCGGTAGCGGCCTCAACACCCCCGGCCAGCCGTCTGGTGGGTCCGACGGCACATCGGAGACCGGTGGGGAGTCGTGGCTCGGCGTCGGGCTCGTCCTGCTCGGCCTGGGCCTGGGACTGCGCAAGGTCGCCCGACCCGGCACCGCGCGAGACACAGCCTGATCGGGCGCTGAGGGCCGGGGGGCTCAGAGCGCGGAGAGCATCGCGATCAGCCCGTCTGCCGAGGTCTTGTCGCACACTTCCGACGCGCCTTGGAGGAGCATGCGCTCGCGCACCTCGGCGTTGGCCGTCGTCGACACGACCACCACGGCCGCGTTCGGGCACCGCTCACGCAGCATCGGCAGGGCCGTCACGCCGTCCATCACCGGCATCACGATGTCGAGCAGCACGATGTCGGGGCAGCGTTCGTCCACCCGATCGAGCGCCTCAGCGCCGTTGCCTGCTTCTGCCCACACCTCGAACCCGGGTGCCGCATCGAGCGCGACCCGGAGCAACAGCCGCATGTCCTCGCTGTCATCGACGATGAGCACGCCCTTGACGCCCCCGCGCGCCCGCGATCCGACCACCCGGACGTCCTCGGACGCCGCGTGAAGGCGACGCGTCGACTCATCCTGGAAGGGCACCGACTCACTGTGCTCGCGCACGATCGCGGCCAGTAGACGCGGGAAGCCCAACTTGCGCCCGTCCCGGTCATGAGTCGAGATGACGCGAACGCGCTATGCAGGAGGAGCATCGGACGCGGCGCGGAGTGCGATCGCCACCCGGTCGACCAGGCACCGGAAGAAGTCGAGGTCGTCGTCGTCGTAGGGCACCTCGGTGAGGTCCCGCACGACCGAGACCGTGCCGGAGACCACCCCGTCGTGGACCAAGGGGGCCACGATGACCGAGTGAGGCGCCGGGCCCGCTCCCACCTGCCGCTCCAGCGCAGCGCGGAGCGCGCGCCGATCGAGCACCAGCGCCTCGCCGCTGCGCAAGACCGTGCCAAGGTGGCCCTGGCCTGGACCATCGGAGAGCAACGACTCCACGAGCCCTGAGCTCCCCGCCAGATGGAACTCGGCCACGCGCTCCAGATGCTGTCCGTCGGTCTGCACCAGATGGATCACAGCCGCATCGCGCATGGCGTCGCCGAGGTGCCTCGCCGCCACCGCCGCGAGCTCACTGGTCGACAGACCCGGCTCGAGCATGGCCTTCGTGATGCCGAAGGCGTTGCGAAGTCGACCCTCGGCCAGGTCTGCACGCCGCATGGCGGCTGCCGCGGCGCGCTCGAGACCATCTCGCTCGTGACGGAGGGTCTCCCACTGCTCCGCCGCGACGAGCGACGGATCGGTCTCGTGGAGCATGTCCTGCTCTGTCGTGTCCGAGCTCCAGCCATCGAGCGGGACCTCGGCGGTGACGGTCACGCCTCGCTCCCGGCTCGCGACTCGGCAGCTCCCACCAAGGGTTGACGCCCGCTCCTGCATCGTGCGGACGCCCATGTGTCCCGGGGGTGCTTGGACAGACTCGTCGAAGCCCACGCCGTCGTCGGTCACCTCGATCACCAGCACCTCGTCGCGGTCGCTCATCGTGACCGACACCGTGGTCGCCCGAGCGTGCTTGCGCGCGTTGGTGAGCGCCTCGGTGATGATGCGGAAGGCAGCGGTCTGCACCGCGGCCGATGGCTCAGTGGCAAGGTCCGCCCTGATCGAGAGCTCGACGGGGGCGTCCTCGAACACGAAGGCGGCCGCGCTGCGTACGGCTGCCTCGAGACCTGACTCGGCCAGCTCCGGCGGACTGAGCTCGAAGGTCAGCCGACGCAGCGTGGCCATCGTCGAGCGCAAGGTCGTCTCGACCGCATCCAGGCGGTCACCACGACCGGGAAGGTCGGGGTGTCGGCGCAGAGCCTCGACCATCATCGTCGCCGCCGCGAGCTTCTGGACCGGGTCGTCGTGCATCTCCGCTGCCAGGCGGCGCCGTTCCTCGTCACCCGTCTCGATGAGCCGTTCGAGCAGACGACGACGATCGAGCTCGACGGATCGCTGGTGGGTGATGTCCTCGAAGAACACGCCCACTGCCGGTCCCGGCAGCCCAGCGGCCTGCCAGCGGAACACCGCCGTGGTGTCCCCGACGGGGTACACGAGGTCGGCGAAGTGTTCGAGCCGATCAGTGCCGGCGAGCGCGAGAAGGCGCGCGGCATCGGTCGGGTCGGTGGCCGGGAACACCTCAGCGATGGTCCGGCCGACGAACGAGTCCAGGTCGACACCCACGAGCCGGGCCGCACCCGCGTTGGCGGCCACCAGTCGCAGGTCCATCGGGTCGTCCACGTCCGCGGCATCCCAGAACAGCAGGCCCAGGGGCATCTGGGCGGCGAGCGACATGTACTGGGACAGCACCTCGTCGCGGGCGCGCCGGTCGCGCAGATCGCGGCAGATCGCAACCAGGCCTGTCCCGCCATCTGGCCAGCTGATGCCCATCGACGAGAACTCGATGGGGATGCGCGCGCCGTCGGGGCGGACGAGCTCGACCGCCTCGAGACGAGCATCGGGGTCGCCCTCCACGAGCGCAGCGCGGCGTTCCGCGACCATGTGTCGATCCTCCGGCACCACGATGACCGCGGGATCGCCGAGCGCCCGCAGCTCCGCGGCCGTCCGCCCGAGGAGCTCGCTCAGTCGGGGGCTGACGTCGACGAACCGCAGGTCGGCATCGAGCAGCGCAACCCCGAACCCGAGCGTGTCGAAGACCTCGAGAAGCCTCCGAGCGGTGACGTCCTCGAGGCGGAAGGCGTCGTCAGGCGTCATGTCCGCTGACCAGACCGCGCTGCACGGCCACGGCCGCGGCCTGCAGCTTCGAGTGGACGCCGAGCTTGGCCAGGATGGACGACACGTGGTTGCGAACCGTGTCGATCGACAGCACCAGTGCCTCCGCGATGTCCGCGTTGGTGCCGCCGCGTGCGATGAGCTGGAGCACCTCGCGCTCGCGAGCCGTCAGGTCGGGGTTTCGTCCCCGCGGGCGCCCGGCGAGCCGAGGCAGGAGTCGGGCGAGGAGCGCGGGCGTGATCACGGCCTCGCCGGCGGCGGCACCTCGGACCGCAGCGAGCACGGTGTCGAGCGACTCGGACTTGGTGACGAACCCTGAGCACCCGGCATCGAGCGCATCAGCGAGCACCACGTCGTCGTGAGATGCCGTGAGCATCACCACCCGCACATCGGGCTGCTGCTCCAGGATCGCCCGTGTGAGCTGCACCCCGGTCGTGTCGCCGAGGCGGAAGTCGGCCAGCACCACATCGACGGTGCCGTCGAGCGCAGCGAGCGCTCCCGCCGCTGTGTCCACCGCAGCGACCACCTCGATGTCGTCCTCATCGGCCAGCACGCGGGCGAGGCTCGCCACGAACACGGGGTGGTCATCGACCACCAGCACTCGAATCGGAGCGGCCGACATCACTCAAAGGATGGCACGCCGTCACCCCGCCAGCGCCTCCGGCACGACTCGAACGTGCGACCGTCGGATTAGAAGTCCGCTGCTCTGTCCAGCTGAGCTACGGAGGCCGTCGCGAGAGCGTAGGCGTCGACCTGCGCCGCGCTGTTCACGGTTGATGCCACCCGAGTGCCGTGGCCTATGCTGACCCCTCCCATGGTGGCCGTAGCTCAGGTGGTTAGAGCGCCAGGTTGTGGCCCTGGAGGCCGGGGGTTCGAGTCCCCTCGGTCACCCCAAGCAATGCCGGTCGGCCACACGACCGGCGGCCTTCGTAGCCGGGCGCGACAGCGCCTAGGCTGCGAAGTCCACCTGCCCCTCTAGCTCAATTGTTCAGAGCGTCGGACTCTTAATCCGCTGGTTCTGGGTTCGAGTCCCAGGGGGGGTACGGCAACATCAGGTCAGGGCGCTGGACGAGAGTCCGGCCCCTGGCCTGGTGCGCGTCTGGTCACACCCGGGTCAGCGCTGGCTGCACGGCCTGGAAGCGCAGGCAGATCCGCACCCCACCGGCCGGTTCGGGTTCCGCCCATGCCTCGCCGCCCATCCGCCGCATGAGCGATCGAACGGTGGCGAGACCCGTCCCCGTGCCGTCCACCCCCTCGGCGGAGCGACCTCGCTGACCGGCCTCGAACACCTTCTCGAGCTCGTCGGTGCTGATGCCCTTGCCCGAATCGGCCACGACGACGAGCCACGAAGCCAGGCCGTCGGCTCGAGCCTGGACATCGACGACGAGCGGACGCGTCTCGTCGCGATACCGACCGGAGTTCTGCACCAAGTTGGCGAGAACCTGCGTGACGAGACCTCGATCGGCCGCCACGGTGGGAAGGTCGCCCACGATGACCTGCGCATCACCCAGCTCGCTCACGAGACCCGGCACGAGCTCCGACACCACCTGGCCGAGATCCACCGCCACGAGCCGGAGCTCCTCATCGACGGCGTTGCGACACAGCGCCTCGATGGCCTCCGACACTCGGACCTTGCCCTGGATCGCGCCGCGCAGCCACACTCGATGCTCCTCGTCGAGCTCGGTCGCGTCTCGGTCGAGCATGGTGAGGTAGCCGTCGAGCGCGACGACGGGTTGCAGCAAGTCGTGCGACAGGGTGCGGGCGAAGGTGGCCAGGCGGATGTTCGCCGCTGCCAGCTCCGCCGCATGGAGCCCCAGGGCCTCGTGTGCGTGCGTGACCGCCGCGGCCGCGGCACGCTGCTCGCTGACGTCGCGCGCGAGCGTGACGAGACCGATGCGCTCGCCGCCGGCGTCCATGATGGGCCCAACCGTCACATCCACCGCACGGGCCTCACCGGTCGAGCTCATCCACGTCGCATCGGGCCAGCGCACGGCGACGCCGGCCGTGGCGTCCGCGAGGGAGCGGGCCAGGTGCAGCTGGGCGTCCGAGGGGACGAGCCGGCTCAGGGAGGCGCCGAGCATCTCCTGCTCGGACCAGCCGAAGAGGGTGGTCGCGGCCGCGTTCCAGAGGGTGCAGCGACCAAGGTCGTCGGTGATGATCAGCGCGTCCGGCGTCGCAGCCACGACGCTGTGCAGAACCGCCGCGTCTGCGCTGACCCGGCGGGCATCCTCGATGCTTCGGATCTGGCGTAGCAGGCGAGCGCTCTGCCCGTGGGCCTGGTGGTCCCCCGGCACCCCGCTGACCGTCACCTCCACCCAGTGCGGACGACCGTCGGCGGCCACCATGCGCTCCTCGACCACATAGGTCGGGCACTCGCCCCGCAAGAGCCGGTCCATGCCCGCGAGGTCGGCGAGCAGATCCTCGGGATGCACGGACTCCCAGCAGGTCATCGACAACAGGTCCTCGGCGTCACGTCCGAGGAGCTTGGCCACGGCCGGGTTGGCCGCCAGGTGCTGGCCAGCCTCGTCGACCAGCACCATGCCGATCGGGGCGCTCTCGAACAGTGCCTCGACGAACCGCGAGGCGCGCAGTGGGGTCGGGTCGCCATCCCAGAGCTCCTGGTGCTCTGCAGGACGACGCTCGAGCGAGCTCAGGGCCGCGGCGTCGGCCAGGGCAACCGTCGCGGCAAGGTCCTCCGCCGGCTTCGCGTAGAGCCAGCCCTGGGCCACATCGCACCCGAGCGCTCGGAGCATCTGCTCCTGCACGGGCCGCTCCACACCCTCGGCGACCGTGTCGAGGCCCAGAGACTGGGCCAGGCGGACCACGCCCCGCACGATCGTCGCAGCGTCGCCGTCGGCGTCCATCTGCGCCACGAACGAGCGGTCGATCTTGAGCTCGTCGAGGTGGTAGCGCTGAAGCGCGACGAGCGACGAGGCTCCCGTCCCGAAGTCGTCGACCGACAACCGGATGCCGAGCTGCTTCAGGGCGAGCAGCGTCGGACCGACCGCGTGGCCGAGATCGTGGAGCGAGTCTTCGCTCATCTCGATCGAGAGCTGCTCCGGGTCGAAGCCCGTCTCGTCGAGCGTCCGCTCGAGCTGGGCCACGGCATCCGGTTCGGTGAGCTGGTGCAGGGACAGGTTGACGGCAAGGCGAAGCGGGTTGCGCTCTGGGTGGGCGGCATTCCAGCGAGTGACGTCCTCGCAGGCGCGCTGCATGACGCGGCGACCGATCGGCACGATCGCGCCGGTCTTCTCCGCCAGTCCGAGGAACAGCTGGGTGTCGAGCACGCGGTCGGCTCGGTGCCAACGGGCGAGGGCCTCCACACCGATCACGAGGCCCTCGGTGAGCCCGACGATGGGGAGATAGTGGACGTGCACCTCATCGCGCTCCACCGCGAGCTGCAGGTCTGCCGCGAGGTCAGGCGTCGGATCCACGATCGCTACCCGAACGCTGGTTGCGGGGCGCCGCTGTGGTCCGCCTCTGGCAGCGGGGGCGCGACGAGCCCGAGTCGCATCGCCTCGGAGACGGCCGACAGCCGGTCGTGGACGCCGAGCTTCAGCATCGCTCGAGCGAGGTGGTTCCGCACCGTGTTGTTGCTGATGCACAGCCGCTGCGCGGCTTGGATCGTCGACTCGCCGCTGGCCAGCGCCTCGAGCACGTCGAGCTCGCGGCGTGACAGGTCGTTGGGGCGAGCCGCGTCCGAGTGGCCAGTCCGTGCGAGGAGCACGGGCGTGAGGCTGGCCGGCACCACGAGGTCGCCGGCCACCACCCGGGCGACCGTGTCGAGGATCTGCCAGACCGGCTGCGCCTTCGAGATGATGCCCTGCACGCCGCTGTCGAGCGCCGCCAGACACGATCGCTGCGTCGGCCACCCAGTCATCATCACGATGCGCGAACCAGGGCTCGCAGCGTGGAGGTCGGCGACGCGCTCGTCCATGTCACCGTCGGGAAGACGGCGATCCGTGAGGATCACATCGGGTCGCAGCGTGGCTGCGGCCACGAGCGCCTCGGTGATCGACGCCGCGGTGCCGATGACCGACGCCCGTCCGTCCTGCGCGAAGGCGGCGCTCAACGCCGAGCTGAGCAGCTCGTGATCGTCGATCACCAGCACGCTGATCGTCTTGGTGGCTTCGGATGGTCCCATGCGTCTCCGTCCTCCTGGACGATTCCCTCAAATCGCCTCATCCAGCCTTTCGGCGTGTTCGGCGACGAACTTGAGGATTGCGATGGCGCCGCGCGGGTCCAAATGGGTCGTTCGGCACGGTCCGCAAGCACCAGTCATCGGGCGCGATCCGATCTGCGCTGCGTAGTCCCCCGGCGACGACAACGCATGCATGGTTCGCTCGACCCGCATCACCCGCCCCATCCGAGTCCTCTGCCTGGCCACCCTCGGCCTGCAGCTCGGCGCGGCGGCCGCCATCGCCCAGTCCGCCCACCGTCCCTCCGCTCCCTCGGCCGCGGCGGCCGAGGTCGTCACCGC
>JBQTKH010000184.1:0-25328 GCA_052386335.1 Microthrixaceae bacterium | reverse complement strand
GACTACCACGGCAGCGAGGGCGACAAGCCGTTCGACTGGATGCTCGAAGAGCAGTGAGGCAACTGGCGCTTCTGGGCGGTTCACGTAGAGGCTCTCGGTCATGAGCGTCGACGCGGTGATGGGTGATCCCGGTCCGACCGGACGCTTCGGCGACTTCGGCGGTCGCTACATCCCAGAGACCCTCGTCGGCGCGTGCGCCGAGCTCGACCGGGCGTTCCGGGATGCGTGGGCCGACAACGCGTTCCGGGCCGAGCTCCACCGGCTGCTCACCGACTACGCGGGCCGCCCCTCGCTGCTCTACGAGGCGCGGCGGCTGTCAGAGGAGCTCGGCTGCACCCTGCTGCTCAAGCGCGAGGACCTGAACCACACCGGGTCCCACAAGATCAACAACGTCCTCGGGCAGGCGCTGCTGGCCCAGCGGATGGGCAAGCAGCGCGTCATCGCCGAGACGGGGGCCGGCCAGCACGGCGTGGCCAGCGCCACGGCGGCCGCCCTGCTCGGCCTCGACTGCGTCGTGTACATGGGTGAGGTCGACATGGAGCGGCAGGCCCTCAACGTGTTCCGGATGCGCCTGCTCGGCGCCGAGGTGCGCCCGGCGGCCTCGGGCAGCCGCACCCTGAAAGATGCGATCAACGAGGCGATGCGCGACTGGGTGGCCAGCGTCGAGTCGAGCCACTACCTGCTCGGCTCGGTGATGGGCCCTCACCCCTATCCCTGGATGGTGCGCGAGCTCCACCGCGTGATCGGCGACGAAGCGCGCGAGCAGTGCCTGGCCCTCACCGGGCGTCACCCCGACGTGGTCACCGCCTGCGTGGGCGGTGGCTCCAACGCCATCGGGCTCTTCTCGGGCTTCGCCGAGCTGCCCGGGGTGGCACTCGTCGGCGTCGAACCAGCGGGTGGTGCCGCGGTGGGCCACGGGGTACCCGGCATCGTGCACGGCTCGAAGTCGTTCCTGCTCCAGGACGAGCACGGGCAGGTGATGGAGGCCGAGTCGATCTCCGCTGGGCTCGACTACCCGGGCATCGGTCCCGAGCACGCCCATCTCGCCGCGACCGGTCGGGCCAGGTACGAACAGGTCACCGACGCCGAGGTGCTCGACGCCTTCAGCGTGCTCGCCCGCACCGAGGGCATCATCGCGGCACTCGAGTCGGCCCACGCGCTCGCGTGGGTGCTGCGCGCTCGGAACGAGCTCGCCGGCAAGACGGTGATCCTCAACCTGTCGGGCCGCGGCGACAAGGACGTCGCCCAGGTGGCCGAGATCCTGGAGCACCAGGGTGACTGAGGTCATCGGTTTGGAAGCGCACCTCCGCGGGCGACGCGACGCTGGCCGCAAGCTGCTCATCCCGTACATCACCGGTGGTCTCGGCGACGACTGGCTGGAGGTCGTGCGCGCGTACGCCGACGCCGGGGCCGATGCCGTGGAGGTGGGGATCCCCTTCTCCGATCCGGTGATGGACGGCCCGACGATCCAAGCGGCGTCGGAGGAGGCACTGGCCCGGGGCGCTGACCTCGATCAGATCCTCGATCAGCTGCGCTCGGTGGATGCGGGCGTCCCGCTCGTCGCGATGACCTACGTGAACCTGGTGTTCCACCCGGGCTCCCAGCGCTTCGCCGCGGAGGCGGTTGCGGCCGGTGTCGGCGGTGTCATCCTGCCGGACCTCCCCCTCGAGGAGATGGGGGAGTGGGAGCCATCGGCGGTGGCCGCGGGCGTGGAGACGGTGCTGCTCGCGTCGCCCCTCACCCCCGACGCCCGGCTGGCCACGCTCTGCGACCGATCCCGCGGGTTCATCTACGGCGTCAACCTCCTCGGCGTCACCGGTGAGCGAGCAGCGCTGTCGGACACCTCGACGGTGCTGTCCAAGCGCCTCAAGGCGGTCACGGACCTTCCCGTGATCATGGGGTTCGGCATCTCCACCGCCGACCAGGCACGAACGGTGGCCGAGCACGCCGACGGTGTGGTCGTTGCCTCAGCGCTCATGCGGATGCGACTCGAGGGGGCCGGTCCGGAGCAGCTTGGCGTCGCCGTGGCCGATCTCCGTGCCGCCCTCGACCGAGGCTGACCCACGCCCCCCTGCCGGATCTCTGGAACCTCACGCGCGCCATGCGGTCGTGAGCCTCCAGAGAACCACGGGGGGTGGAGGTCAGAGGTGCTGGCGGAAGAAGGCGAGGGTGCGGTCCCACGCCAGGTCGGCGGCGGTGGCATCGAACTCGGGGCGATCGCGCTCGAAGAACCAGTGGCCGGTGCCCGGGTAGCGATGGAAGTCGACGTCGAGCTCGTCGAGGCGCAGCTCCGCCTCGAGCAGCGCCAGGCCGTCGTCGTCCACCCAAGGGTCGACCTCCGCGAAGTGACCGAGGTAGGCGGAGCGGGCGTCCTTGAAGTCGATGTCCTGAGCCCCGTAGAAGACCGTCGTGGCCGCGACCGCCTCGGGCACGCGGGCCGACAGCCACAGCGCCATCGACGCACCCATCGAGAAGCCGATGACGCCCACCGGTGCGTCCGGGGTGATCGGCATCTCGCGCAGGGTCCAGAGGCTCGAGCGGGTGAGATGAGCGAGGCCGTCAGGGTCGGCGCCGGCCAGCTGTCGTTCCGCGTCCTCGATCGTGTCGGCGACCTGGCCCGCGAGGAGGTCTGGGGCGAGGGCCACGAACCCCTCCGCGGCGAGGCGGTCGCAGAGGTCCTTGAAGAACTGGTTCAGACCCCACCAGGCGTGTAGGACGAGGATGCCGGGGCCGGTACCGCTGTCGGGGATGGCGAGGTAGCCCGTGCCGGCGTGGTGCGCGTCCATCGAGGGCACGGTAGCGACCGGCCGGTAGGTTGACGACGATGAGCGAGCACGTGAAGGCCGACGACTGCGACCTGTGCGAGGCGGCGAAGATCACCCATTGGTTCCACGAGGACGACGTCTGCTGGATCGCCGAGTGCGAGATCTGCGACACGCCGATGGTGGTGTGGCGCTGGCATGGCATCGAGCCGGATCCTGCTGAGCTCGTGCACATGCACGCGGAGCTGGCGCGGGTGGCCGATGAGGTGTTCGACGGCCACTACCTCGACGACAACATGCGCAACATCCCCGACCACTACCACGCCCACGCCAGGCCCAAGGGCGGCTTCTTCGGCGACGGTCATCGCAAGGACCGCTGACCCGCCTGCTTCTGAGCACCGTCGCCCACGGATGGCGTGGATGGGCGTGCGCAGCGGGTGGGTCGCCTCGGTAGCGTCGACGGCGTGAGCGACCAGTCGAACGTGTTCGAGGCGGTGGGCGGCGCAGCGTTCTTCGAGCGGCTCGTCGAGCGCTTCTACGCAGGCGTCGCGGTCGATCCGTTGCTCCGGCCGCTGTACCCCGACGATCTCACCGAGTCGATCGACCACCTTGCGCTGTTCCTCCAGCAGTACTGGGGTGGTCCCGGCACCTACAGCGAGCAGCGCGGCCACCCGCGGCTGCGGCAGCGTCACATGCCCTTCGTGATCACCGAGGGCGAGCGCGATGCGTGGTTCACGCACATGGCGACCGCCCTCGATCAGCTGGTGGTCGAGCAGGGCGTCGACGCTCGCATCGAGGCCCAGATGCTCGACTACTTCGCGCAGACCGCCGACTTCCTCGTCAACGCGCGCTGAGCACGCTCGCTCGGAGGCGATCGGCGGTCGGGCTCACAGATCGGTGACCGGATCGGCCACCGGATCGGCGGCTGTGGCCGCTCTCACGCGCGCGATCGCCGGCGAGGCGGCGGCGATCGCGACGAGCCCGGGGACGAGCCCGTAGAGGACCCACCGGCTGCTCCCCATGTCGAACCAGCCAGCGAGCTCGCGCGCGTTCGTCGCGAGCAGCAGGCCCGCGACCGCCAACCCCATCGAGCGCGCTGGGATGAAGCGGATCACCCAGGCCGCGAGGGGAGCAGCAACGACGCCACCGACCATCATGGCGACGATGATGCCCACCTCGAGGCTGCCGCGGCCGAGCGAGCTCAGCAGCGAGCCAGCCGCGACGGCGGCGACGGCCACCTCCGCGGTGTTCACGGACCCGATGGCGAACCTCGGCGGCAGGCCACGGTGCAAGAGGAACGGCGTGACGACTGGACCCCACGCCCCGACGAGCCCATTGGTCACGCCGCCGGCCGCGGCCACGACGTGGACACCGCGCTCGTCGAACCTCGGCGCCCGGTCCGGGTCGGCATCAGCGTCGGCGGGGAGCGAGGTCAGCGGCCGGCTGAAGCGAAGCAGCATGCGCAGTCCGACCAGCACCAGCATGGCGGCGAGGAGGGGGCGCAACGTGTCACCGTCGACGTTGGTGAGCACGGTCACCCCGATGAGCGCCCCTGCGCAGCCGGGAATGGCCAGCTGCAGGACGAGCCGGCGGTCGATGTTGCCGAACCGCCAATGCGAGACGCCCGCGGCCAGGCCTGATGCCACCTTCGCGAGGTTGACCGTGGTCGACACGGCAGCGGGGGGGATGCCCGTGCTCAGCAGGATGGTCGACGAGGTGGGGCCGAAGCCCATGCCGAGGGCGCCGTCGACCATCGCCGCCGAGAACCCCGCCAGACCCACGAGAAGCAGCTGTGTGTCCATAGGCCAGTAATCCTATCGAAATAGTAGGAAAGAAGCCAGGCCTCACGGGACCCAGCCCGAGACCACTACCTTGGCCGCATGCTCAAGCCAGGTGACAAAGCCCCCGCGATCGCGTTGCTCGACCAGTCCGAGAACAAGGTGACGCTCGCCGACTTCGCGGGTCGCAAGGTGCTCGTGTTCTTCTACCCGAAGGCGGACACGCCTGGGTGCACCACCCAGGCATGTGGGATGCGAGACATCCTCGGTGACATCGGGGAGACGGCGGTGCTCGGCATCAGCCCCGACAAGCCGGCCAAGCAGGCGAAGTTCGACGAGAAGTACGGCCTCGGGTTCCCGCTCCTCGCGGACGAGGATCATGCGGTGGCGGAGGCCTACGGCGCCTGGGGCGAGAAGTCCATGTACGGCAAGAAGTACCTCGGCATCATCCGCTCCGCGTTCCTCGTCGACGAGGACGGCAACATCGAGCAGGCGTGGCCGAAGGTCAGCCCGAAGGACACGCCAGCGAACCTCCTCACGTCGCTGGCCACCTGACCACCCGTGGCCGATCTGCCCGATCCGACCGACGTCCTCCCGCACCGACCGCCGTTTCTCTTCGTCGACGAGCTGATCTCGGTGGAGCCCGGCCAGGTTGCGGTTGGCCGGTGGCAGCTCACCGGTGAGGAAGCGTTCTTCGCCGGTCACTTCCCGGGCCGGCCCACGTTGCCGGGGGTGCTGATGGTGGAGGCGCTGGCGCAGGTCGGGGCGATCGCCGTGCTCATGGAGCCGCGGTACGCAGGGAAGCTCCCGCTCTTCGGCGGCATCGACGGGGTGCGCTTCCGGCGGCAGGTAGCGCCGGGCGAGACCCTCGAGCTCCGCGTGGAGATGGGGCGCCTGTCAGCGCGAGCCGGCAAGGGGCGCGGCACGGCGTCCGTGGGCGACGAGATCGCCTGCGAGGTCGACCTGCTCTTCGTGATCGTCGACGGCTGATCTCACGCCGCTGGGTCCTGGAGCGTTGTACCCCGTGGTGAGCCTGCCCCCGTTCCAGCACCTCCTCGATGCCCACGGCGTCGACCTGCACCGCTTCTGCGTGGCGCAGGCCGGTCCCGATCACGGTCCCGACTGCTTCCAAGAGGCCGTGCTCGCGGCGCTGCGGGCCTACCCCGACCTGCCCGACGGGCGGAACCTGCGCGGCTGGCTGTTCACGATCGCCCATCACAAGGTGGTCGATCACCATCGGGCAACAGGTCGTGGTGCCGTCCCGATCGGTGAGGTGCCCGATGTCGCTGCGGCCGTCGGCGTCGACACTGGCGACGTGTGGGGTGCCGTGGCTGAGCTGCCCCAGAAGCAGCGGGGCGCCATCGCCCTGAGATACCTCGCGGACCTGCCCTACGCCGAGATCGCCGTCGCCCTCGAGTGCTCTGAGGCCGCGGCCCGACAGAACGTGCGCGCTGGGTTGGCCAGCTTGCGCGTGGAGGTGACCCGATGACCAAGGACTCGATCGAGGCAGCGCTCCGACGCGTGAGTCCGGATCCAAAGAGCGCCCAGGAGGCGACCGCGCGAGCCATCGCGCAGGCCGACCGCGAGGGGTTGGTCGACGTTGCCTATGCGACGACCGACAGCCCCATCGGTCCACTGCTCCTCGCAGCGACGTCGGAGGGTCTCGTGCGACTGGCGTTCGAGGGTGAGGACGACTCCGCCGTGCTCGAGGAGCTCGCCGCACGCATCGCGCCACGGGTCGTCGCCTCCGCATCCCGACTCGACGCCGCCCGTCGGGAGCTCGACGAGTACTTCGAGGGCCGTCGGGATCACTTCGACCTGCCCCTCGACTGGCGGCTGTCGTCTGGGTTCCGCAGGACGGTGCTTGAGCACCTCTACGCCGTCGTTCGATACGGCCAGACCGTGAGCTACCTCCAGCTGGCGACGATGGTCGGCAATCCCAAGGCGTCCCGCGCAGTCGGTACGGCGATGGCAACCAACCCCATCCCGATCGTCGTGCCGTGCCATCGCGTCCTGCGGTCCGGCGGCCACCTCGGTGGGTACGGCGGAGGGCTGCCAGCCAAGGCCAAGCTCCTCGAGCTCGAAGCGGGCGAGGCTTCGCTGTTCTGAGGGGGCTCAGGCGGGGGCGAGGACGAGCGACCCGTTGTGGCCGCCGAACCCGAAGCTGTTCGAGATCGTGGGGCCGGGCTCCCATGCTCGGGGGTGGCCCATGACGAGGTCGATCTGCGGGAGCTCCGGATCGACCTCGGTGGTGACCGCCGTGGGCGGGATCAGGCGGCGGCGCATCGACTCGATCACCGCAACGGCCTCGATGGCACCAGCCGCACCGAGCGAGTGGCCGGTGACGCCCTTGATCGAGGTCACGGGGGGCCCCGGCAGGCCGAAGAGCTTGCCCAGCGCCTCGGCCTCGGCGGCGTCGTTGAGCGGGGTGGAGGTGCCGTGGGCGTTCACCTGGCGAACGTCGCCCGGGTCGATCCCCGCGCTTGCCAGCGCGATCTCCATGCAGGACAGGGCCCCCCGGCCGCCGGGTGCGGGTGCCGTGATGTGGTGGGCGTCGGCGGTGGACGCCCCGCCGAGCACCTCACCGAGGATGGTGGCGCCGCGGGCCTCGGCGTGCTCCCATGCCTCCAGGATCAGCACGGCCGCGCCCTCCGCGATCACGAACCCGTCACGGGTGGCCGCGAACGGCTCTGACACGTTGCGCGACGACATCGCCGTCATGTTCGTGAAGCCCGCGATGCCGACCGGGGTCATGGCTGCTTCGCTGCCACCCGCCGCCACGACGTCGCACCGGCCACTGGCGATCCAGATGGCGGCGTCGAGGATGGCGTGGGTGCCCGCCGCGCACGCCGTGCTCACGGTCTGGCACGGGCCCTGCCAGCCCCACCGCATCGACACCGTGGCACTCGGGGCGTTCGGCATCATCATCGGCACCAGGAAGGGAGACACCCGACGGGCGCCCTTCTCGTTGTAGTTGGTGATCTGCTCCTCGAGCGTGGCGATGCCGCCGATCCCGGTTGCGATGAGCACGCCGCGCCGCAGGGGGTCGCCGGTGATCTCGCCGGCGCTCGCGAGGGCCTGCGTGGCCGCGCCGAGGGCCAGGTGCGTCACGCGGTCCGCGCGGCGAGCCTCCTTCGGGTTGTCGAACAGCGGCTCAGGATCGAAGTCGTGCAGGCGGCGCTCACCCTCGGGCGGCGCGCTGGTCAGCCCGTCCCAGAAGGCATCGACGCCCGTCCCGCACGCCGACAGCACCCCGAGGCCGGTGACTGCGACACGACGGCCCTGCATCACTAGGCCGTGGCCGCGAGCTTGCCGGAGACCAGGTCGATCGCGTGCTGCACCGTGGTGATGCCCTCGAGCTCGTCCTCCTCGACGGTGATGTCGAACTCGTCCTCGAGTGCCATGACGAGCTCAGCGAGGTCGAGGCTGTCGGCGTCGAGGTCGTCAGCGAAGCTGGCCTCTGGCACGACCTTGTCGACGTCGACGGAGAGGACCTGCACGGCGAGAGGCTTGAAGCGCTCGAGGACATCGCTCATCGGGGGAGCTCCTTGCTGGTGGTTGGTTCGATCAGGGACAACGCTAGGGGCTTCAGAAGCCCATGCCGATGCCACCGTCCACTGGGACGACGGCACCGGTGATGAAGGCGGCGGCTTCGGAGGCGAGGAAGGTGACGGCGGCGGCCACCTCGGTGGGCTCGCCGATGCGCCCGACGGGCACCTGCGCGCCGAGCAGCGCCCGCTTGTCGTCGGGCATCGTGGCGAGCATGTCCGTGTCGATCGGGCCGGGCGTGACGACGTTGGCGGTGATGCCGCGGGGTCCGTACTCGCGGGCGATGGAGCGGGTCAGGCCGATGAGGCCGGCCTTGGATGCGGCGTAGTTGGACTGCCCCGGCGCGCCCATGTACGCGCCTACGGACGACACCACGACGATGCGACCCCAGCGGGCCTTCATCATCTTCGGGACCACGAGCTTGGCCAGTCGCCAGGTGGCGGTGAGGTTGGTGGCGATGACCTCAGTGAAGTCGTCCTCTGACATGCGCACGAGCAACCCGTCGCGGGTGATGCCGGCGTTCGCCACGAGCACCTCGACCGGTCCGAGGTGGTCCTCGACGACCGCCAGCGCCGCCTCGACTTGGTCGCGATCGGTGACGTCGCACTTCACGGCGAGGACGCCGACCTCGTCGACCGGTGTGGACGAGAAGGTCACGGCCACCCGGTGTCCCTCGGCGACGAACGCGCGGGCGCAGGCCAGCCCGATGCCCCGGCTGCCACCCGTCACGAGCACGGTGCGCGGGGTGCTCTCGGCGGTCATGTCGCCCATTCGATCACGGCCGAGGCCCATGACATGCCTGCGCCGAACCCGATGAGCAGAACGAGGTCGCCCGGAGCCAGCCGACCGGCATCCGCAGCATCGGCCAGCGCCATCGGGATGGATGCCGCCGAGGTGTTGCCGGTGGTGGCCAGGATGTTGGCCGTGCGGTCCGCGACGATGCCGAGCTTGGCGCAGGCGGAGTCGATGATGCGCGTGTTGGCCTGGTGGGGAACGAACAGCGCGAGCTCCTCGGCTCGCACCCCGGCGGCAGCGAGGGCGGCGGTGCCCGAGTCGACCATGACCCGCACGGCGCGGCGGAACACCTCGGGCCCGTCCATCTCGATCGTGCCGGCCACGTCCGCGTGGAGGATGTGGCGCAGGGAGCCGTCCGAACCGAGGTCGAACCCCAGGACCCGTCCGGGCCCGTCGCCCCGCTCGAGCACCACGGCGCCGGCGCCGTCCCCGAAGAGGATCGCGGTGCCGCGGTCGTCCCAGTCGACGATGCGCGACATCGTCTCGGACCCGACGAGCAGCACGCGCCGCAGCCCGGCTCGGAGGAACCCGTCCGCGGCCACCAGTCCGTAGACGAACCCAGAGCACGCGGCGTTGAGGTCGACCGCGCCGCCACGGACGTCCAGCGCCTGCTGGAGCACGGACGCGGTGGCCGGCATCGCCTCGTCCGGCGTGGACGTGCAGAGGATGACGAGATCGATGTCGGCACCCGACACGCCCGCTCGTTCCATTGCAGCTCGCGCCGCCTCGATGCCCAGGCCGGCTGTGGTGCCGCCCACGCGGCGCTCCCGGATCCCGGTGCGCTCGCGGATCCACTCGTCGCTTGTGTCGAGCGACGCCTCGAGGTCCACGTTGGTGACGACCTTCTCCGGCAGAGCGACGCCCCAGCCGGTGATCCGCGCGCTCGAGGCGCTCGCGCTGGTGGAGGCGGTCACGTCGCCCATTGTGGGCAGCTCACGCAGTGCGGAGCCACGCAACGGGCTGGCTGCGGGTGAGCCGCTCACCGGTGACGGCGAGGAGGCCCTTCACGGTGCCCCGGAACGGCGAGCGCACCTCGTGGCCAGCCACGTGGCCGAGCACGCGTCCCTGCTCGATGTGGTTGCCCTCGGCGACGTCGCCCGCCGGGGTGAACACGCCAGCGGCGGGGCTGACGATGAGTCGTTCGGCGGCGAAGAGATGCTCGCCCTCGTGGTGGTCGACGGCCCCTGCCTTCGTGGCGAGCTCCACGATGTCGTCCAGCGCGGCCGGCTCGGCGGCGGAGGCCGCAGTGCCGTTGGGGGCGGAGCGCTTGGCGACGCCGGTGAGCACGGACCCGGGGCCCAGCTCGAGGAACGTGTCGACGCCGTCGGCCACCATGCGCTCGATCGTCTGTCGCCACTGGACGGGTGCGGTGAGCTGGCGGTTGAGCAGGTCGGCCCACTGGTCGGCGTGCTGGTGGGGGAGGGCGTCGACGTTGGCCACGATCGGCACCGAGGCGTTGGCGAAGGTGGTCGCGGCCAGTGCAGCGCGCAGCCGATCGGCGGCGGGAGCCATGAACGGGGTGTGGAAGGCGCCGCCTACGGGGAGGGGCATGACCTTGCGGGCGCCGAGGTCCTTCGCGATGGCACCGGCCTCGGCGATGGCCGCCGCGTCGCCGGCGATGACGACCTGTCCCGCGCCGTTCATGTTGGCCACCCAGACGTCGCCGGTGGCCTTCGCGCAGGCCTCGGCGACGATGGCGTCGTCGGCGCCGAGAACGGCCGCCATCGTGCCGGGACGGGCATCGGCCGCTGCTTGCATGGCCGCCCCGCGCTCGGTGACGAGGCGCACGCCATCGGTGAGGCTCAGTGCGCCGGTGGCGGTGAGTGCTGTGTACTCGCCCAAGCTGTGGCCGGCGGCCACGCCGCAGCGCACGCCGAGTGCCCGCACGGCGTCGTGCACGACGAGGCTCAGGACATACGTCGCGAGCTGGGCGTTCTCCGTGCGGCGCAGCTCGTCCGCGTCGGCATCGAGCAGGAGCGCAGCCACGTCGCGCCCGCTGGCATCAGACGCAGCATGAACGACGGCCCAGGCCGGGTGGTCGATCCAGGGGCGTCCCATGCCGGGCTGCTGGGACCCTTGGCCGGGGAAGGTGAAGGCGAGCATCCGGGGTCCGACCGAGCGCGGCGCGCCCGCGTTTCACGATCCGGGCAAGTTCCCCCCGGGTAATGCCATGCTCGCTCGTGAAGCGCTGCCATGGGCGAAGCGGTGCCCCGGGTGGGATTCGAACCCACACTGTGCGGGTTTTGAATCCGCTGCCTCTGCCGTTGGGCTACCGGGGCGACTGGTGCATCGTAGTGCTAGCCAGCGAGGCGGACGGCGAGGCAGTCGACGTCGATGTTGCTCACATCAGCGGTGCTGACCGAGAGGCCGAGCGCCTCCATCGCCGGGCGAGATGCGACGTCCAGGGCGTTGAGGAGGCCGTTCATGGAGGTCGCAAGGGCGGTGTTCAACGTTCCGACCGAAAGCCCTGTCTGGAGCTCCACGCTGGTGAGGCCACCACCGAGGGCGAAGGACGAGCCCGGGGCCGACCGGGTCTCGCCGATCGTGATCAGAGGCAGGCTGGAGAAGCTGGTGTTCTGCGCGCCTGGGCCGATCGCTCCGAAGGCCGACAGGCCGACCGAGCCGGCGGGGAGCCCAGCGACCGTGAGGTTGACGGATCCGATCGTCGCTGGGCTAGCGACGCTGAACGCCTTGCCGACCGTGCCGGTCACGACGCGGGGTGCCGTGCTCGCGTCGATGGTGCTGCTGGTGTCGGGCTGGGTGCACGTGATGTCCGTGAGGGAGCCGACCGCTCCTCCACCGCTGACATCGACCGGGAGGGTGACCGGTCCAGTCACTCCGGTGCCACCGACTGACAGGTTGAGGTTGAAGGTCAACGAGTGGAAGAGTCGGATCTGCGCCGTATGCATGTTGGTCGTCGAGGCGCTGCCAACCCGGCCGATCCCCTCGACTGGGGATTCGATGATCTGATAACGCGAGTTCAGGGTGAGGTTGGAGATGCCTGCCGGCAACGACAGCGCTGGGATGGCGTTGGTGAGGTCGATGAAGTTGTTGCCGTTGGCGACCTGCAGGCCGGACATGAACACGTTGAACGGGTTCACGTCGACCGCGGCGGCGGCACCGTCGGCCGGTGAGGACACCGCCATGACGTCGCGCATCGTGAACGAGCCGTCCATCCCTGTGCTGGACCCTGCGAGGCTGTTGCCGCCGTTGTCGTAGAGGTCTGCGGTGGTCGGGTCGCCGTTGTTGCGGAAGGCCTGGGCGGCAAGCGTGGCAAACTGGGGTGCCGTGAAGCTCGAATCCATGAGGTCGTCGACCGAGCCGTAGCCGCCCGCCGCGCGAAGGTCGTCGAGTGTGACGTTGTGCGTGGCGAGTCCGTTGTAACCACCCGCGCCGACGTTGGCGCTTCGCGGGCATGCGCTCACCGGGGCCGGCGGGTTGGTCGTGCCGCCGCAGAGGAGCCCCGTGAGGATCTGGTTGAGCAGCGTCGAGTTTCCGAGGTCGGCCTGCAGGAGCGTTGAGCCCAACGAGAGGTGCGCGATGTCGTCGGTAGTCGCGATCGCGGTGCGCGTGACGCTGCCCGACCCCTGGCGGAAGAAGTAGTCCGTCGACTCGCTGGCGACGACCTGGACGGCGTCGGGTACGGCGTTGCCGACCGTTGGCACGAACGTCGTGCCGTTCCACGTTCCCCACTCGATGGCCAGCTTGATGACCTCGACGCCGTTGCGGTCCGCCGAGTCTTGTAGGTAAGCCGCGTAGAGAGCGGGCGTGGTGCCGCCGCTGGCATCGAACCCGGTGATCTGGTCTTCGGTGCGCCCGTCGGCCAAGCGGACAAGATCGAGCGACACGATGTCGGCGCGGGCCTGCATCGTGCGGCGGCTCGATCGTTGGCGGCCGAGATCCACGGCGAACGCGGTCATCAAGATCAGCACGGGCAGCACGGCTGCCGTGATCACCAGCGTGGCCCCGTGCTCACGGCGCACAGTGGTCGTCATGTGTTGATTCTCGAGTCGGAGGTGGCCTTGATCTGGTCGGGGAGGAACGGCGCGATGATCGGCACCGGCACGAGCAAGGGGTGGCTCTCGTAGTCGTACGTTAGGTCCACCTGCACGCAGTCAGGCTTGGCCGGTTCGAGGTTCACGTCGGGAACGGCGTCTCCGCAGTCGTGCAAGCTGATCGCGCAGGTGAGCCCGCCGCCCGGTACGCAGGTCTTCTTGAAGCTTTGCACCGCTTGTTCCGTCGCAGTGCTGGCGTTGGCCACGGCGGAGGATGCGGGGTACGCCACGGCGGCTGCCCGCGCTCCTTCGGCAGCGGCCCGCGTGAGGTCCTGTTTGAACGAGAGGATGAGACCCAGGTTGATGATCCCGAAGATGAGCGTGAACAGCAGCACCATCACGAGCGCGAACTCGACCAGGGCCGTCCCCCCGTCGCCCCGGCCGCGGCCGGGATCGGGCTGTCGGGGCTCGGTCGTCTCGGTCATAGATGCTCCAGCAGCCCAGGGCCGCCGACCGGCCGGGCGATCGGCAGCGTAGGCATTGCGTCATCCTGGGTAGGGACCCTTCTGCTGGCCCGCGCCCAATGGGTCGGTTCGTCCGAACTAGGTATCGACCACTTCGGCCGATCTGGCCATGGCCCGAACGAGCGGTTTTCAGGTGACCTGACCGGACTAGGCCCCCCGCCCGGCCGCGAGCCTGGCGAGGTGCCGGTTGGCTGATGCGTCCTCGATGAGGTCCTCCACGGCGAGCGGGAGGGCGCGCGACCAGTTCGGGCGCTCGTCGGTGGTGCCCGGCACGTTGGGCCGTACGGAGACGCCGCACGCGTCCTCGAGTGTGGCGACGACCAGCTGGGCCGCGGCCTGCCCCAGGCGGTGGTGGGCTACGTCGATCACCTCCTCGACGGGTCGATCCGCGGGCAGGTCGACGAGGGCGTCGAGTCGTCGTCGTAGCGTGCTCCGCTCGTCGGCTGGCGTCGAGCGGCCGAGGGCGGCGAGCTCGGCTTCGTCGTCGCCGGTCCAGACGCCGGCGATCGTCGGCAGATCGTGGGTCGTCACCATCGCGAGCGCTTCGCTGGGATAGCGCTCGGGCGGGTCGTCCTCGAACCAGACGAGGCGAGTCGAGAAGACGCCGGTGGCGCGGAGGTCGTGCCGGAGCTCCTCCTCCACGGTCCCCAGGTCCTCACCGATCACGAGCGCGCGTGCCCGAGAGCTCTCGAGGGCGAGGATCTCCAGCAGCTCGCGTCCCCGGTGACGCACGTAGGTGCCTTCGGCTGGGGACGCGCCCCCCGGGATCCAGAAGAGGCGCGACAGGCCCATCACATGGTCGACGCGCAGACCTCCGTCGGGCGACATCGACGCCCGGAGCAGCTCGGCGAGCGGGCGGTAGCCAGCGTCCCGCAGCCGCCACGGCACGAACGGTGGGAGACCCCACCGCTGACCGTCGGGCGCGAAGTCGTCCGGCGGTGCGCCGACGCTCACCTCGAGCGCCAGCAGGTCCTGGTCGAGCCAGGCATCGGCCCCGCTCGGGTCCACGCCCACCGCGAGGTCCTGGATCAGGCGAACTGAATCGACGCGGGCGGAGCGGAGCTGGTCGTCCACCAGCAGCTGGAGCCACGAGTGGAACGCGACCCGGTCGGCCAGCTCGGCGGCCGCATGGGCCACCGCTGGTTCGTCGGGGTGACGCAGCGGTGCCGGCCAACGCTGCCACTCGTGACCATGCCGCTCAGCGAGGGCGCAGTAGCGCGCCCACCCCTCGAGGGTGGGCCCGTGCTCGGCCCGCCACCGGTCCAGGGCCGAGCGGGATGTGTCGGAGCGCGCCGTCCAGAGTCGCTCGAGCGCGGCCTGCTGGCAGCGCCACACCGCGTCCCGATCGATCGTCGGGCCCGCGCGTTCGCTGGCGTTGCGTGCCTTCGCGGCGAGCTCTGCCAGCTCGGGAACACCCGCGGCGCCGGGCACGTCGTCGACGCGCAGCAGCAGCGGACTGCGCCAGCGCCGGCTCGACGGGTAGTAGGGGCTGGTCTGGATCGGGATGGTCGGTGCGGGAGCGTGCAGCGGGCTCAGCGCGAGTGCCCCGGCGCCGAGCCGCCCGATCCAGGTCGCGATCGCGCGCACGTCCGCGAGGTCGCCCACGCCCCATCCCGCGCGCGAACGGGTGGTGGGGATCTGCATGGCGACGCCCCAGGTTCGGAGCGCGTCGGGAACGTGGCACCGACCGGGGCTGACTACGAGCGTGGTCTCCAGTCCGCCGTCCAGAGGCCTCAGTCGGTGGAGCCCGAGCGGGAGGTCCGGTGGCAGCGCATCGATCTCGCCCAGGTCGGACCCGTCCTCGAGCACCACGGCGCAGCGGCCGAGCAGGGCATCGTGGGCTCCCGGGCGCACGATCCACACAGGTCGGCCGGGCGGCTCGGGCCGTTCGTCGCGGCCCATCGCCTCGCCGATCGCCTCGAGCGTGGCTGGCGGAGCCGGGCGCCACTGTCCGTCGGTCGCGGCCCACCCGTCGTCGATGCCCCATGCGTCCGTCGTCATCGGACGTCAGCCGTCAGGGCCCTTGCCGACCCGGTCGCGGATGAACGCACGAAGCGCGTCGACATCCAGCGAGCTGCACCGGCGCGCATGGGTCCAGGCTGTCGCCACAACTGCAGCGGGGAGATCTGGGTTCGGTGCGACGACCACCCCTGGCGCGGCCAGCCCCTCCAGCCGCTCGATCTGCGCGGCCGGGAGATCGGGTGCGTGCTGCAGGAGCACGTCGCCGCGCTCGAGCACGCCGACCTGGGCCGGTCGCGACAACGGCGCGTCGACCACCCCGTCGACACTCGTCCCGGATGCATGCGGCCCCGATGTCGGCGGGTCGGTGGCGTACTCCACGTCCGCCCCGTCGCCGAGCACGTGCACCTGGGAGGCCGGATCGAGGGGCTGGCGCTCGATCGGGTCGCACGCCCGAACCTCGGCGCTGTCACCACAGGCCGCCGCGACGATCAGCAGCGCGCCGATCGCGATGAGGCCCAGGCAGGGGAGGGAGCGACGGATGGTCACCCCCAGATCGTCGCATGTTCGATCGGGGACCCTCGGCGCACCCGGCATACACTGCCCGCGATGTCCAGATCGCTCGTCGAACGCCGCCTCTCGGAGGCCTCGGCGCGCCTCCAGAAGCTGCGCGACGAGCTCCGCATCTCCGAGGAGCAGCTGGCCCACCTCGCCGAGGCGGCCGACGATGCCCGGCTGCGCTCGTTCGTCTCGGAGACGCCGCTCGCCGATCGCGAGCACCACGAGGCACAGCGGCATGCCGAGGCCATGCAGCGACACCGCGCCGAGCTGCTCGAGGGCATCGCCCGCCTCGAGCGCACTCAGGACGAGCTGCTCGACCGACTCATGGCCGAGACCACATGACCGAAGAGAGGACCCCACGGTGAGCACTCGCGTCGTCATCGCCGAGGACGAGGCGATCATCCGCCTCGACCTCAAGGAGACCCTCCAGGAGGAGGGCTACGAGGTCGTGGGTGAGACAGGACGTGGCGACGAAGCCGTGCAGCTCGTGCGCGACCTCGCACCCGACCTCGCCATCCTCGACATCAAGATGCCCGGCCTGGACGGCCTCGAAGCCGCGCGAGCGATCACGAGCGACCGCAAGGCGGCGGTGCTGATCCTCACGGCGTTCTCCCAGCGCGACCTCATCGAGCAGGCGAGAGACGCTGGCGCGCTGGCGTACCTCGTGAAGCCGTTCCAGCGCTCCGAGCTGATCCCGGCCGTCGAGGTCGCGCTCGGTCGGTTCCGCGAGATGCAGGCCCTCTTCGATCAGAACAGCACGCTCGAGGACCAGCTCGAGACCCGGAAGGTCGTCGACCGCGCCAAGGGCCTCCTCATGGACGATCACGCCATGAGCGAGTCCGACGCCTTCTCGTGGATCCAGAAGCGCGCCATGCAGGATCGGCGCACCATGCGGGAGGTCGCCGAGCAGGTCATCGCCGGCGAGCTCACCCCGTAGTGCCCTCCGTGCGGGCGCCGCGCACCGTCTTGCTCATCGACGGCAACTCGCTCACGTACCGCGCCTTCTTCGCGCTGCCCACCGACCTCGCCACGGCCTCGGGCCAGGTCACCAACGCGGTGTTCGGCTTCACATCGATGCTCGTCAACCTCTTGCGCGACCACAAGCCCGACTCGATCGGCGTTGCGCTCGACCGGCCCGAGCCCACCTTCCGCCACGAGCGGGTCGAGACCTACAAGGCGAACCGCGAGGCGGCCCCGGACATCCTGCGCCAGCAGATGGGCCTCGTGCGCGAGGTGGTGACGTCGCTGAAGATCCCGATCCTCGAAGTCGCCGGGTTCGAGGCCGACGACATCATCGCCACCCTTGCCACGCAGGGACGGGATGCGGGCGACGACGTGATCATCGTCACCGGCGACCGCGACAGCTACCAGCTCGTCGAGGACCCCCATGTGAAGGTGCTCTACAACAAGCGCGGCGTGTCCGACTACGCCCTCTACGACGAGGCGGGCATCGCCGAGCGCACCGGCGTCACGCCGACGCTCTACCCCCAGTACGCGGCCCTGCGCGGCGATCCCTCCGACAACCTGCCCGGGGTGCCCGGGGTGGGGGAGAAGACGGCCGCCAAGCTGATCACCACCTACGGCGGCATCGACGGGATCTTCGAGCACCTCGCCGACCACACACCGAAGCTCCGCGAGAACCTGGCGGCCCACGAGGTCAACGTCCGCCAGAACGTCGAGATGATGGTGCTCGTCCGCGACGTACCACTGGAGGCCGGCATCGACGACCTCACCTTCGACCCGTCGGCGATCGACATCGGCGAGGTGCGTCGTCTCTTCGAGTTCCTCGAGTTCAACACCCTCTTCGACCGGCTCGCCGTCGCGCTCGACACCGACCTTGGGCCCGCCTCCGGCGAGTCCGTGGTGCTGGAGGCGGAGATCGAGGTGCTCGCGTCGGCAGCATCAGCCGCCGCCGCCCTCCGTGGGCTCGCAGCCGGGACGACGCCCCTCGCGCTCTCGTCGTCGTGGGCGGGCGTCGAGGGCCGCTCAGCGCTCGAGGGCCTCGCCCTCGTCCGTGACGGGGCCTCCGGGGATGTGTGGTGGATCCCGGGCGAGCTCCTCACCGACCCCGCGGTCCGCGACGCGCTCGGCGAGCTCATGGGTGCGGGCGGCCGTCCCGTCGCCGCCCACCAGGCCAAGCCGCTCGTCCGAGCGCTCACGGGGCTCGACATCGACGTGCGCACGCTCGCGATGGACACCGCACTCGCCGCCTACCTCCTCGACCCGGCCGAGAGCCGTTACCTCCTCGAGGAGATGGTCGTGCGCTATGCGGGGGCCCGGATCCCTGAGGGCGATGCTGCAGCAGAGGGCCAGCTCGACCTCGAGGGCTCGTCCACGCCGTCGTCGGTCGTCGCGGGCCGCCGGGCCCTGGCGGTCGACCGCCTCGTGGCTCCCCTCGGCGCTGCCCTTGACGCCCAGGGCCTGCGCTCCCTCCACGACGACATCGAGGTGCCGCTCGTCGGCGTGCTCGCACGCATGGAGGACATCGGGGTCGGCGTCGATGTCGAGGAGCTCCGGGCGCTGCGCGACCGGCTGGTGGCCGACGTGGAGCGCCATCGACTCGCCATCGTCGAGGCGGCCGGACACGACTTCAACGTCAACTCGACGCCGCAGCTGCGCACGGTGCTGTTCGACGAGCTCGGTCTCGCGCCGCAGAAGAAGACCAAGACCGGCTTCTCCACCGACGCTGCGAGCCTCGAGAAGCTCGCTGGCCAGCACCCGATCATCGAGCACCTGCTGGCCTACCGCGAGGTGGAGAAGCTGCGCTCCACCTACGGCGACGGCCTGCTGAGCGAGGTCGCCGCCGACGGTCGCATCCACGCAACGTTCAACCAGACCGTCGCACGAACTGGCCGCTTGTCGTCCGACCAGCCCAACCTGCACAACATCCCGGTGCGATCCGAGCTCGGTCGCGAGTTCCGCAAGGCGTTCGTTCCCGCTCCCGGCTACGAGATGCTCGTGGCGGACTACAACCAGATCGAGCTCCGCTGCATCGCTCACCTCGCCGAGGATCCCGGGCTGATCGAGAGCTTCGAGTCAGGCCGCGACATCCACACCGAGACCGCCAGCCGGGTGTTCGGGGTGGACGCCGCCGACGTGACCGTGGAGATGCGGTCGAAGGCCAAGATGGTGTCCTACGGCCTCGCCTACGGCATGGAGGCCTACGGGTTGGCGCAGCGCCTGAACATCCCGGTCGATGAGGCCGCCGTCATCCTCGAGGCGTACTTCGTCGCCTTCCCGTCGGTGAAGGCCTACATGGACCGGACGGTCGCCGAGGCGCGTGAGCGCGGGTACACCGAGACGCTCTTCGGGCGTCGGCGTCAGATCCCCGAGCTGGCGTCGTCGAACTTCCGGATCCGCCAGGCGGGTGAGCGACAGGCCATGAACGCCGGCATCCAGGGTCTCGCAGCGGACATCTTCAAGGTCGCGCTCGTGCGCCTCGACGCTCGGCTGGCAGAGGGCACCCTTGACAGCCGGCTGATCCTGCAAGTGCATGATGAGGTGCTCCTCGAGGTGGCGCCCGACGTGGCGACGCTCGCGGGGGAGCTCGTGGTCGAGGTCATGACGGGCGCAGCGAAGCTGTGCGTGCCACTCGAGGTGAACCTGTCGATCGGCACCAGCTGGGCTGCTGCCAAGGGGTGATCAGATGAAGAGCAGTCGGTACGGGCGCGGTGGGGGTCCGATGTGGTTCGTGGCGCTCGTCGTGGTGATCTTTGCGCTGTACTCGCTCGCGATCGCGGCGACCACGGCTGACAAGTGCGACGGGGTGGGTGGGGACAAGACCTGGCAGGTCATGCCGCCGCGCTGGCAGTGCGACACCCCTCGCGGGTACGGGTGACGCAACCCGACCACTGGTTCGAGCCGGTCGCGGCACACCTCGGGAGCGCATACCTGCGGTACTCGTTCACCAAGGGGACCGACCAGGAGGTCGCCTTCCTCGTCGAGACGTTGGGGCTGCGGGCCGGGATGCGCCTGCTCGACGTCGGATGCGGACCGGGGCGCCACGCCCACGCGCTGGCGGCGCGCGGCATCGAGGTGGTGGGGGTCGACATCAGCCAGCGCTTCGTCGACCTCGCCACCGAGCACGCGCCCGACGGGGCCACCTTCCACCGGGCTGACGCTCGCGCCCTCACCTTCGATGCTGAGTTCGACGCGGCCATCTCGCTGTGCCAGGGCGCCTTCGGCCTGACCGGTGGCCCCGGCGCGCCCCTTGATGGCGACGGACTGGTCCTCGAGGGGATGGCCCGCGCCCTGCGCCCCGGAGGTGTCGCCGCCGTTTCCGCGTTCTCGGCGTACTTCATGCTTCAGTTCCTGGAAGACCACGACACCTTCGACGCAGTGGCGGGCGTGAACCACGAACGCACGACGATCAAGGACGAGCAGGGCCGTGAGGCGGAGGTCGACCTGTGGACGACCTGCTTCACGCCCCGGGAGCTGCGCCTGCTGGCTGCCGCGGCGGGGCTGGAGGTGCGCCACGTCTGGGCGGTCACACCGGGCGCCTACTCGGCGGAGCCGGCCTCGATCGACACGCCCGAGCTGTTGCTGGTGGCCGCCCGGCCGTGACCTGGGCAGAAGGGGCGGTGTACGCTGCCCGGCGCGCTGTGGCGCCTGCCGCGGCGCGCATCCTGTCCCCAACTCCTGAAGGCCTCCTCCCTTGTCCGACGACACCATGACCACCTACGAGCCGAACCCCGAAGCGATCGATGCCCCCGTCTCGGGCATGGGCACCTTCGCCGAGGACGGCACGTACACCCCCCGTCAGATCACCGACGACGACCTCGGCGGCACGTTCGGGGACGCCATCGACGGCACGATGGTCACCGTCGAGGATGGACAGCTCGTCGAGGGCACCGTGGTCAAGGTCGACCGGGACGAGGTCTTGCTCGACATCGGCTACAAGTCCGAGGGTGTGATCCCCAGCCGCGAGCTGTCGATCCGCAACGACGTCGATCCCAACGAGATCGTGTCGTTGGGCGACAAGATCGAGGCGCTCGTCCTCACCAAGGAAGACAAAGAAGGCCGCCTCGTCCTCTCGAAGAAGCGGGCGCAGTACGAGCGGGCCTGGGGCGACATCGAGCGCATCAAGGAAGAGGACGGCGTGGTCACCGGCCCCGTCATCGAGGTCGTCAAGGGCGGGCTGATCCTCGACATCGGCCTGCGGGGCTTCCTTCCCGCGTCCCTCGTGGAGCTCCGCCGGGTCCGCGACCTGCAGCCCTACGTCGGTCGCACCATCGAAGCCAAGATCATCGAGCTCGACAAGAACCGCAACAACGTGGTCCTGTCCCGCCGGGCATGGCTCGAGGAGACGCAGAAGGAGCAGCGTGAGGACTTCCTCACCAACCTGAAGCCTGGCGAGGTCCGGAGCGGCGTCGTGTCCAGCGTCGTCAACTTCGGCGCCTTCGTCGACCTCGGTGGCATGGACGGCCTGATCCACGTGTCCGAGCTCTCGTGGAAGCACGTCGATCACCCCGGCTCTGTCGTGGCCGTCGGCGACGAGGTCACCGTGCAGGTGCTCGACGTCGACCTCGACCGTGAGCGCATCAGCCTGTCGCTCAAGGCCACCCAGCAAGACCCGTGGCAGGAGTTCGCCACGAGCCACCGCGTGGGCGAGCTCGTGTACGGCCGGGTGACCAAGCTCGTGCCCTTCGGCTCGTTCGTCCAGGTGGGCGAGGGCATCGAGGGCCTCGTGCACATCTCCGAGATGTCGGCCCACCACGTCGACCTGCCCGAGCAGGTCGTGACCCCCGGCGAGGAGCTGTGGGTGAAGATCATCGATCTCGACCTGCAGCGGCGCCGCATCAGCCTGTCGATCAAGCAGGCCGCCGAGGGCGGGGTCGTGGCGGCCGAGTACCAGGAGCACTTCGGCGAGCAGATGTACGACGCCGAGGGCAACTACATCGGTCCGGCCATCGAGCACGACGAGGCGGCCGAGGCCGCGTGGGCGGAGTACTTCGTCGAGCCCGCCACCAGCGCAGAGCCGGTCCCCGAGGTGACCGGGTCGGCCACGGACGGTGAGGACCCCACAACGGAGTCGACGCCCGCGGAACCGACCGACGAGGCCTGATCCGCGTCAGCCGCCGCGCGTCGTTCGGGCGCGTCTGAGCACATCCCGATGCCCGCCCGCCTCTCGCGGTATGGTTCGCCCCGGCCCTGCGGAAGGTCCGAGCCCGGGAAGAGGTGGGTGTGAGCTCTCGTCGAACACTGATCCTGATCGCCGCCGTCCTCGTCGGTGCCATCGCGGCCTACGCGCTGTTCACCTATGTGGGCGGCATCGAGGACAACGCCAACGACAACGCCGAGCGAGTCAAGATCTTCAAGATCGTCGGCGACATCCCCAAGGGCACCTTCGGCGATGAGGCCTTTGCCCAAGGCCTCATCGAGGAGGACGTGATCGCCAAGGAGTATCGGCCCGCCACGGCGATCACCACCGAGGCGCAGATCGATGGGTTGGTGGCGATCTCCGATCTGCCCGCCAACCAGGTCGTCGTCAGCAACCAGTTCGTGTCCCAGGCGGAGTCGCTCTCGACGTTCTCCAGCCTGCTGAAGAACAATGAGGTGGCGATTACCATCTCCATCGACCAGGTCCGCGGCGTGGCGGGACTGCTCGTGCCCGGTGACTTCGTGAACGTCCTTGTGGCCGGTTCCGCTGCCACGGGCGGTGGCGAAGAAGCCGCTGCTGGTCAGACCGCCGCCGAGGTGTACACGAACCCGGCTCGCTACCTCTTCCAGAAGGTGCAGATCCTCGCCGTCGGGCAGACTCGGAAGCTCGAGCCCGGGGAGACCGCGGTGACCAACCCCGACGGCACGCCGGCCACCTCCACCGCCTCAGGCATGCTCACGTTCGCGCTGCCCGCCCAAGCAGCGCAGAAGATCGCATCGGTGGACGCAGGCACCTTCTACCTCACCCTCGTCCCGAAGGACTACCAGCCGACACCGCTGCCACCTCTTGACGTGAACGCTCCCCTGCCGGGTGAGACGAGCGGCGAGCTCACGCCCTACGGCCCCGCCGGACGGCCCGAATCCTGACCAGCCCGGCACCTCCCCAGGGGTCGGCCGGCTGGTCCCAACTGCTGCGCTGAGACAAGGAACTCCGTCATCGCTACCTCCCCGTTCAACCACGCACCGGCCATCGTGATCGACGCCGATCCCACGGTGCGCGACCGCCTCCTGCAGCAGCTGGGGGCGGGTGCCGAGGCGCGCGAGACCATCGGTCAGCTCGGTGCCACACCCGGCCCGCTCGTGCTGGTGCTCGGCCCGTCGTTCGCCACCCCCGCTGGGTTGGCGGAGGCGTCGGCGTCGATGCAGGCACCTGGGGTGGCGACCATCCTGATCACCGACGAGCTCTCCACCGAGCTGCTTCAGACGGCCCTGAGAGCTGGTGTGAAGGATGTGCTCGCGGCGCCGGTCGACACGGACCAGCTCCGGGTGGCGGTGGAGCGCGTCGGGGAGACCCTGGGCGTGATCGTCCCCACGGGAGGCACCGACGCGGGCACGAGCGGCTCGGGCGATGCCGGAGGGAGCGCGAAGGGCGATCGAGGCCACGTGATCACGGTGTTCTCCACGAAGGGGGGGGCCGGGAAGTCGGTGATCGCCGCGAACCTCGCGGTGGTGCTGGCCCGTCGGAGCAGCAAGCCGGTCGTGCTCGTCGACGCGGACCTCCAGTTCGGCGACGTCGCGGTCATGCTCAAGCTGGCCCCTCAGCACACGATCGTGGATGCCGTCGGGTCGGTGGATCGGCTCGATCCCACCCTGCTGCAGCAGTTCCTCATGCGCCACGAGCCGTCGGGGCTGCTGATCCTGCCCGCCCCCCTCGAGCCCTCGTTCGCGGATCAGATCAGCGCGGCCGAGATGGTGGCGATCATCGAGCTGCTTCGCTCGTTCTGCGAGTACGTCGTGATCGATACGCCGGCCTACTTCAACGAGGTCGTGCTCGGGTTGATCGAAGAGAGCGACGATGTCCTTCTCATCGCTGGCATGGACATCCCCAACATCAAGAACGTCAAGATCGGGCTGCAGACCCTGCGCCTGCTGAACGTTCCGATGTCCAAGCTTCACCTCGTGCTGAACCGGGCAAACTCCAAGGTGAAGCTCGATGTGAGCGAGGTGGAGCGCACGCTGCAGGTCAAAGCCGAGTCGCTCATCCCGAGCGACGTGGTGGTGCCACAGTCGGTGAACAAGGGCACCCCGGTTGTGCTCGATGCGCCAAAGTCTGGCGTGGCAAAGTCGATCGAGCAGCTGGCCGACATGTTCACGACCGATGCCACGAAGCGGAGTCGACGCTGATCGAGGAGCGAGTGATGCTGGTGCGCCAGACTGCACAGGAGCGACGAAGGGATACGGCGGGATGAGCCTCTACAAGCGCTTGCACGAGGTGCAGCAAGGTGGCACCGCACCGGGCACGAAGCGGCGCGATCCTGTGCTCGACGAGCTCCGGCAGCGCATCCACCACCACCTGATCGACGAGCTCGGCCCCATCCTCTACGACAAGCGGCTGTCCGAGGACGACCTCCGGCGGCGCGTCCACGAGCAGCTCCACGCGGCCCTCGCCCAGGAGCGGGCACCGCTGTCCGCTGCGGACAAGGCCCAGCTCATCCAGGACGTGTCCGACGACATCCTGGGCTACGGGCCCATCGATCGCCTGCTGAAGGACGACGAGGTGTCCGAGGTGATGGTGAACGGTCCGGAGTCGGTCTACGTCGAACGCGCCGGACGGATCGAACGGACCGCGGCGAGCTTCGTCGACGAGACCCACCTTCGTCGGATCATCGACAAGATCGTGAGCCAGGTCGGCCGTCGCATCGACGAGGCCGTGCCGATGGTCGATGCTCGCCTTCCCGACGGCTCCCGCGTGAACGCGGTGGTGCACCCCCTCGCCGTAGGTGGGCCCTTCCTGACGATTCGGAAGTTCTCCCGCGATCCGTACCAGATCGACGACCTCATCCGCTTCGGCACGCTCAATGCCCACGCCGCGAGGTTCCTGCAGGCCTGTGTGGTCGGCCGGCTGAACGTGATCGTCTCGGGCGGGACGGGCACGGGCAAGACCACCACCCAGAACGTGCTGTCATCGTTCATCCCCGCAGATGAGCGCATCGTCACCGTGGAGGACGCCAAGGAGCTCCAGCTGCACCAGGAGCACGTCCTGGCCATGGAGGCTCGACCGCCGAACATCGAGGGCAAGGGGCAGGTCACGATCCGCGACCTCGTCCGCAACTGTCTCCGGATGCGCCCCGACCGCGTCGTCGTCGGCGAGTGCCGTGGCGGTGAGGCGCTCGACATGCTCCAGGCGATGAACACGGGCCACGACGGCTCGATCACCACGATCCACTCGAACAGCCCGCGCGACACCCTGGCCCGCATCGAGACGATGACCCTCATGGCGGGCTTCGACCTGCCCGTGCGGGCCAT
>JBQTKH010000183.1:0-2406 GCA_052386335.1 Microthrixaceae bacterium | reverse complement strand
GGCACGGTTCCCGGAGGCTGCGAACACTGCCCTACGCACCCGGCCGTCGATCACGAAAGCCAGATCCGGGTCTTCCTTGATTGCGGCTTCGACCAGAGGAATGATCGCTTCCTGTCCCCTCTGACCGCGAAGGGCGCGGATGACCCGAGTCGGGTTGAGCTCGGATCGCTTGGCCAGCTTGAAGGCAATCAACATCTCGTCGCTGTCGGGAGTGGAGACGCTGGGCGACGCGAGCCAGGCTTCGTAGTCCGCTCGTTCGTCTTCAGCGAGTTGTCTCTCCACGAAGCCCCCGAATGGCCATCCGTCGCTCCGGCCAGCGTAAGCGAGCGGTCTGACAATTACATCGGTGCGATTTGGCGTTGACTGTTGTAGCGCGCACGTATCCTCCAGCAAGATCATGAACCTCGCGGTAGCGATTGACTGGGCAACGAGGGCGCACGCCGACGCGACCGACAAGGCGGGGCGGCCGTACATCGAGCACCCGCTGCGAGTCATGGAGGCGATCAGGGCCGACGAGCAGCGACTCGGCGACCTCATCAACGAGCCGTCTCGGGTGGAACAGCCTCGCGTCCAGATCGTCCTCATGGCAGCAGTGCTTCACGATGTGCTGGAAGACAGCGACGTAGCACTCGATGAACTTCGTAGTGCCGGTTGCCCCGAGGCGGTATGCGGTGCGTTGCTTGCTCTAACGCGACGTAGAGGCGAGTCGTATGACGACTACCTCGCCCGTGCGGCGGCAGATCCTATTGCCCGACGGGTCAAGTTCGCGGACATTGACGACAACTCCGATCCGTCCAGGCTGCGGCTGCTTCCTACTTCCCAGGCAGAGACACTCGAACGGAAGTACCAGCACGCGCGGGAGCTACTGAGGGCCTGGGCTCTCTACTGGCAGGTGGTCGAGGAGCGAGATCAGACCCCGAATGGGTTCTATCGGTACTTCCTCAACGACCACCAGCCGCATCTGCTGATCAGGCAGTGGAACGGGGCCTCACGTGGAGGGATGAACTGGCCCGAATGCTTGCGTCCCGATCGCGGCGGCGGGCACTGGGTCCCCGGACCTGCCTACCTGCTCAACGCGATCACCGGACTCGGAGATGATCCTTACTCCCAGGGGGACTGGTGCACCGATCTCAGCGAGGAGCAGGCGCGCGACATCGCGGACGAGAGAGGGCTCGACCTCGACGCCGCACGGCTCACTCCCTCGGGAGACATCAGCTAGAACCACGCCGAGCCTCGTGTGCCCCAGCCGAGAGTGGGCGACCGAGGTTGAGCACGATCCGGCGGCGATCGGCCGCTGCGAGCTCGATGGGCCGCAGGCCTGGAACGGCCGGACGGGCGCCTATCTCCCGGAGCCTTCTGACCTGGCCTTTCCCGGTGCGGTGGAAGGCCCTGGGCTTCTCGCCACTATCCCGTCACACCCCACGGGTACCGTTTGACCGTCCCCTCTGGCGCCAGAAGGAATGAAACGCTGGGCAAGCTCGACGATCCTCGCTTCACCAAGCCGCTCTACACGGTCACCGACGCCGCTGCGTACCTCGGCGTGCCCAGGGCAACACTCGACACCTGGGTGCGCGGCTACATCCGCCGGCCGGCGGGCCGCAAGGTCGTCCGTGGCGAGGCTCTCCTCACGAGCATCCCCGGCGGTCGCTTGACGATCCCCTTCGTCGGTTTGGCGGAGGGGATGGTCCTGGCAGCGTTCCGGGAGACCGGCCTCCCTCTCCAACGCATCCGCCCCGCACTTCAGCTCCTCCAGGAGGAGGTCGGCCTCGAGCACGCACTCGCGTCTCGGAACCTCTACACCGACGGCGCTGAGGTTCTGTATGACTACGCACGTTCGCATGGTGACAAGCAGCTGCGGCTGCTCACGATCGTGCGGTCGGGCCAGCGGGTCTTCCACGAGGTGATCGATCGGTACCTGAAGCGCATCGAGTACGACGGCGGCTGGGCTGTGCGGCTCGCGCTCCCGATCACGGACGAGCCTCTGCTCGTTGCCGACCCCGCGCGAGCGTTTGGTCAGCCGATCTTCATCCATGGCGGCGCCCGCCTCGCCGACGTGAGGGGCCGTATCGAGGCCGGCGAGGACGAGCGGCTCGTGGCCGAGGACTACGGCGTCCCACTCGAGGACGTGCAGGCTGCCCTTGCCGCGCCGGTCAGAGCAGCCGCCTGAGTTTTTCGTCGACCGCAGTCTCGGGCGTCGCATCGTGCCCGAGGCCGTGCGAGCCCTCGGGTTCATCGTCCACACGATGGTCGACATCTATCCGCGCGGTTAGGACCCGGTTGTGACGGACGTCCGCTGGATCGCTGATGCCGACGCAGCAGGTTGGGTCGCCCTGACGAAGGACGAGCGACTCATCCGTAACACGGAGAACCAGGAGGCGCTGGTCAACAGCAGCCTGCGCGTGTTCG
>JBQTKH010000182.1:0-24645 GCA_052386335.1 Microthrixaceae bacterium | reverse complement strand
CGCCCAGGATCTCGAGTCGAGGGGCGTCGTGGTCCGGCGCGTCACCGGGCCCGTGCTGGCCCACGCACTCGACACCGTCACCCCTCAGGAGATCGCCGCGATCGCCCGGCGAGTCGATGCCGGTCTCGATGTGGCAGTAGAGGCCGCGGCGAGCGGACCCCTCGTCTTGGTCCTCGCGGGGGTCGGCGACCCGGGCAACGCCGGCACGCTCCTGCGCGCCGCCGAGGCAGCTGGCGCGTCAGCGGTACTGTTCTGCGAGGGATCGGTCGATCCGTGGAACCCGAAGTGCGTACGGGCGTCAGCCGGGGGGCTGTTCCACGTCCCGGTGACGAGCGGAGGAGACGTCGTGGCGGTGATCGAGCGGCTTCGAGGAGCCGGGGTGACGTCGGTGGCGACCGTCGCGCGCGGCGGGGTGCCCTATGACGAGGCCGATCTGACCGGACCGATCGCGCTCGTCCTGGGCAGCGAGGCTCATGGCCTGCCGAGCTCCGTCCTCTCGCTGGTCGCCATGCCGGTGACCATCCCGATGGCGGGCCGCGCCGAGTCGCTCAACGTGGCGATGGCAGGCTCAGTGCTGTGCTTCGAGGCGCTGCGGCAACGGCGGGCGGTGCGATGACCGAGATCGATCTCGATCGCCTGCCCGACGCGGTGCTCGTGGTGGACGCGTCGCTGGCGCTCGTCGCGCTCAATGCCGCGGCCGCCGAGCTCCTCGGGGAGGGGGCGGCAGCGGCGGTCGGGCAGAACCTCGGTGACGGCTTCGACGTGCGCAGCGGCGGCGGCAACCCGGCACTGCGCGAAGCGCTGCCGGCAGCGAACGGCGAGGTCGCGCTGGTGTTCCGCCGCACCGATGGCACGGATGTCCCTGTCACGGCCACCATCCGCGCCGGCGACGACCGCTCGGTGCTCGCGCTGCGCCCTTCGGGCGAGCGCAGCGGCATCGCCATCATCTCCACGGTCTCGCACGAGCTTCGCAGTCCGCTCACGTCGGTCAAGGGGTACACGTCCCTGATGCTGTCGAGGTGGGATCGCCTCACGGACGAGCAGAAGCGGACCATGCTCGAGCAGGTGCACTACGACGCCGATCGGGTGACGCGCCTGGTCACCGAGCTGCTCGACATCTCGCGCCTCGAGACCGGTCGGTTGGTGCTTCGCCGTCAGATGGTCGACGTGCCCGCGCTCGCAGAGACCGTGGTGGAGAAGGTCGGGATGGCGATCCCGGACCTCGAGTGCGTCGTCAGCTTCGCCCCCGGCGTCCCGCCGGTCTATGCCGACCCGGACAAGGTCGAACAGGTCCTCACCAACCTCGTCGAGAACGCCGCCAAGTACGGGAGCCCGAAGGGGATGAGCGTCACGGGGGAGCTCGACGACACCGTGCTCGCTGTGGCGGTGCACGACGTCGGAGACGGGATCCCGGCCGAGGACCTGCCGCGGGTCTTCACCAAGTTCTTCCGGCGAGACCATGGTCGGCCGACGGGCACGGGGCTCGGGCTCTGGATCAGCCAAGGGCTCGTCGAGGCGCACGGCGGGCACCTCACCGCCGAGTCCGTGCCGGGTCAAGGCAGCACCTTCCGGTTCACGCTGCCCACGGATGCCTTCGAACGCCTGCACGGCGACCTGGAACCGATTGGCGACCGCCCCACCTGAGCGGGGAGCATCCCTGTCACCATGCTCAGCGACAGCGAGGCCATTGCAGCGATCGAGGATGCCGCCGCGCCCCGCATCGCGGCTGTTGCATCCATCGATGAGCTGCGCGCGCTCGAGCAGGAGCTCCTGGGGAAGAAGTCGGCGCTGTCGTCGTACAAGGCCACGTTGGGCCGACTCGACGACGCTGGACGCCGTGAGGTGGGCGGAGCGATCAACCGGGTGCGGTCGGCCCTGGAGCAGGCGCTCTCGGCGCGTCGATCGGAGCTGGAGGCGACCGAGCGGCGAGCGCGGTTGCACCTGGAGCGGCTCGACCTCACGGAGGTCCCGCCGGCAGCGGGAGCCGGCCACATGCACCTGGTCACCCAGTCGCTGGAGCGCCTCGAAGACGTGTTCGTCGGCATGGGCTTCACGGTTGCGGAAGGCCCCGAGGTCGAGACGGACTGGCACAACTTCGGCGCGCTGAACTTCCCGCCCGACCATCCGGCTCGAGACATGTACGACACGCTCTATGTGGAGATGGGGGAGCCCGGCTCCACCGTGCTGCGCACGCACACCTCGCCCGTGCAGGTGCGCGTGATGAGCGGTCAGGAGCCACCGTTCTACATGGTGATGCCCGGCAGGGTCTTCCGGCAGGACACGCCCGATGCCACCCACATGCCGGTGTTCCACCAGATCGAGGGCCTCGTGATCGACCGCGACATCACCTTCGCGGATCTGGCCGGCACGCTCGACACGTTCACCATGGCGTTCTTCGGGGGGGACTTCACATCGCGGCTGCGCCCGTCGTACTTCCCCTTCACCGAACCGTCCGCCGAGTTCGACATCCGCCGCCCTGATGGCTCGTGGCTCGAGCTCGGCGGCTGCGGGATGGTGCACCCCAACGTGCTCGTCAACTGCGGCATCGATCCAGAGGAGTGGCAGGGCTTCGCGTTCGGGTTCGGCCTCGACCGCCTCGGAGCCAGCGCGCACGGCGTCACCGACCTCCGCGACCTGTTCACCAACGACATCCGCTTCCTCTCCCAGTTCTAGGAACCCCCGGCATGAAGGTCCTCCTCTCCTGGCTGCGCGACTTCGCCCCGTTCGAGGGCGACCCCGTCGCGCTCGGCGAGGAGATGAGCGACCTCGGCATGGCGGTCGAATCGCTCGACCACATCGGCGAGGGGCTCGGCGGCATCGTGGTGGCGCGCGTCCTCGAGACGAGGCCCGTCGACGGTGCGAACAAGATCCACCTGGTTGTGGTCGACGCCGGCGACGGAGAGCCCCTCGAGGTGGGCTGCGGCGCGTTCAACATGGTGGCCGGCGACCTCGTGCCCCTCGCCACGATGGGCACCACCATGCCCAGCGGCATGGAGATCGGGCGTCGCAAGATGGCGGGCGTCTGGTCGAACGGGATGCTGTGCTCCGCTGCCGAGCTCGGCCTCGGTGCCGATCACGGCGGCATCTTCATCCTCCCGTCCCACCTCGAGCCGGGTACCGCCTTCACGGAGGCCATGGGCATCGAGCGTGACGTGCTCTACGACCTCGAGATCAACCCGAACCGCCCGGACGCCATGTCGGTGGCGGGGGTGGCCCGCGACCTCGCGGCCAGGATGGGCGTGCCCTTCACGCTGCCGACGCCATCCGCGGCCACCGTCCCCGCCGATCACGTGCATCGCGTCACCGTCGAGGTGCTCGACCCCGATCGTTGCGGTGCCTTCGAGGCCCGTGTCCTGCGCGATGTCACCGTTGGGCCGGGCGATCCGCGCATGGCCACCCGTCTTGCCCTGATGGGGATGCGATCGATCAGCAACGTCGTCGATGTGTCGAACTACGTGATGCTCGAGCTGGGCCAACCCAACCACCCGTACGACCTCGCCAAGGTCGCCGGGCCGGGGTTCCGCGTGCGCGTGGCCCGTGATGGGGAGCGGCTCACCACCCTCGATGGGGTGGAGCGAGCACTTACCGCAGAGGATCTCCTCATCTGCGACGGTGACGACCGGCCAGTCGGCCTTGCCGGGATCATGGGTGGCGCCTCGAGCGAGATCGACGATGCCACCACCGATGTCCTGCTGGAGATGGCGTGGTTCCACCCGATCGGCATCGTCAAGAGCTCGCGCCGCCACAAGCTGCGCTCGGAGGCCTCAGCGCGGTTCGAGAAGGGCACCGACCCCGAGGTGATCGACCTCGCCATGCGACGCTTCGCAACACTGCTCGGGTCCCCGCTCGAGGAGGGCGTGGCCTCCGCCTCCGGCACGCTGCCGGACCGTCGGCCGGTGCGAGTGCGCACGACCCGCGTGGCGCGCCTGCTCGGCACCGACCTCGGGGTGGAGCGCATCGCCGAGCTGCTCGACCCGATCGGCTTCGCAACGACGCGCGTCGGTGACGATCTCGACGCGGTCATCCCGTCGTGGCGGTACGACGCGGCAAGCGAGATCGATGTGATCGAGGAGGTGGCTCGCCACCACGGCTACAGCAACCTCGGACGCACGCTTCCACGCGCCGCCACCACCGGCACCCTCACCCCGCACCAGCTCGAGCGCCGCCGTCTGCGAGCCACGCTCGTCGGCCGCGGTCTCAGCGAGGCGATGCCGATGCCGTTCCTCGCCCCCGGCGAGCTGGCCCGCTGCGGGCTCGACGACGACGGCATCACGATCGCCAACCCGCTTGTCGCCGAGCAGTCCGTGCTGCGCACGTCGCTCCTGCCTGGTCTCGTCGGGGCCGTGGCCTACAACTGGTCGCACCGCAACCACGGTGTGCGGCTCTTCGAGATCGGCCACACCTTCAGGAGGCCCATCAGCACCGACGCCGTCCTCCCTGACGAGCGCGAGGTGCTCGCCGCGGTCCTGGCCGGGGCGGATGCCACCGAAGCCGTCCACCTGTGGCACGTGGTGGCGGAGACCCTGGGCCTGCGAGACGCCGTCGTGCACAACACGGCGGTGCCGGGCCTGCACCCCACCCGCGCCGCACGACTGCTGTTGGACGGACAGGAGATCGGTCACCTCGGTGAGATCGACCCGGGCGTGCTCGAGGCGCACGATGTCGGCGAGCGCGTCGGCTACCTCGAGGTCGACCTCACCACCCTCGTCGACGTACCGCACGGCGAGCACCGCTACCGGCCGTTCAGCCTCTACCCGAGCAGCGACATCGACCTCGCCTTCGAGGTGAGCGACGACGTGCCCGCCTCCGTTGTGCACGACCTGATCGCGACCGCGGGCGGCGACCTCGTGTGGTCCGTCCGGCTCTTCGACGTCTTCCGAGGCGACAGCATCGCCGCCGGCCACCGGAGCCTCGCCTACACCTTGCGGCTCCAGGCGTCCGACCGCACCCTCACCGATGCCGAGGTGGCTGAGGTCCGCTCGGCGATCATCGCATCGGTCGAGTCGGGTGCGCGGGCCACCTTGCGCGGTTGACGCCGTCCGAGGGTTCGGCGGTCCGGGCGCCGGGTAGGGAGCACCTGTGACCTCTCGTGACTTCAGCGCGTCCAGGGTCGGCGTGGTGCTGGCCGACCGGTATGAGGTGACGCGCTTCATCGCTCAGGGTGGGATGAGCGACGTCTACGAGGCCACCGATCGGGTGCTGGGCCGCCAGTGCGCGGTGAAGGTGTATCGCGCGACGGCTCTGGCCGACCGCAGCCGCTTCGACGTCGAGGTGCGAATCCTCGCCGCGCTCAACCACCCTGGGCTCGTCCATGTCTTCGATGCTGGCGAGCACGACGGAGACGAGTTCGTCGTCCTGGAGCTGATCGACGGGCCCACCCTCGCCACGGTCTTGGCGGACCGGGGGCCGCTCCCACCCGCTGAGGTCCGCGAGCTCGCCGACGCGCTCGCCGACGCGCTGGCCTACGTCCACGCGGCCGGCATCGTGCACCGGGACGTCACACCGTCGAACATCCTGTGCGGATCCGATGGGCGGGCCCGGCTCGCTGACTTCGGGATCGCGCGGCTGCTCGATGCGAGTCGGGTCACCTCGCTTGCACATACCATCGGCACCGTCGCGTACATGGCGCCTGAGCAGGTCGAGGGCGGCGACGTGACCCCGGCTGCGGATGTCTATGCGCTCGGCCTGGTGCTGGTCGAAGCGCTCAGCGGACGGCCCGGCTTCGACGGCGTCGGCCACGAGGTGGCGCTGGCCCGCCTGGCCCGCGACCCGGACGTCGAGACGGGCGTTCCCGACCACTGGCCGCCGCTGCTCCGGGAGATGACGGCCCGTGCCCCAGACGCGCGACCGGGGGCCATGACCGTGCGCGATCGTCTGCGGGAGCTACCGATCCTCGCCAGCTCCGATGTGACCGCCGCGACGGCCGTCACGCCGCTGCTCGCCGCGCCGGGCGCCGCCGACCTCGGTGGCGCGGCGCTGGCGGCGACCGAAGTCGTTCCCGTCGCTTCGGGCACGACGGTGATGCCGGCCATGAGCCTTCCCGCGGTGGCATCGGACGCGCGGGCGCGCCGAATCGGATGGGCTGCCGGCGTCGCCTTCGTCCGGTGGCGGGTGCCCCTGGCGATCGCGGCCGTTGTCCTCCTCGGTGTCGTCACGGCCCTCGCGTCTGGGGGGGATCAGGCGGGCAACGTCACGCCAACCACCACTGAGCCCGCTGCGGTGACCGTCACGACCGCGCCGCCCACCACCGTCCCGACCACCGCGCCGCCCACCACCAAGCCGCCAGGCGGGAAGGGGCGCGGCGAGGGCAAGAACAACGATGACTGAGTCCCCCACCCACCGATCTCTGGAACCCGACGCGCGCATGGCGAGCGTGAGTTCCAGAGATCGCGGTGAGGTTCAGTCGCCAGGCGTCTCGTTGAGGTCGCCGTCGCCCATGGAGCGGTACAGGTCGTAGATCTCCTTGCAGATCCCGCACATCGGGAGCTTCTTGGGATCCTGCTGGGGGACGAAGCGCTCACCGCACAGGGCCTCGACCGGATAGCCGTAGATCCGGGCCTCGGTCACCTTGGCCACCGCGGACTCGCCCGGGTCGACCTTCACGATGTGGGCCACCTTGGGGGAGCCGGTCTCGGTGCGCTCGTCCGTGCGCCGATCGAGGTCGGGATCCATCGTGGCGATCGAGGGATGGGGGAGCGTCATCGTGCAGACGGTATCGATAGGGCGACCCGGAAGCGATTTGCATAAAGATGCACACTCGTGAATGATCGAGGGATGGCACGGGTCGGCATCATCGGTGCGTCAGGGTTCACGGGGGCCGAGCTCCTGCGCATCGCCGCGCACCACCCCGACCTCGAGGTGGTGTTTGCCACCGGTGACACCCAAGCGGGCCGGCCGGTCGCGGAGCTCTATCCGAGCCTGGCGGCCGCCTACCCCCAGCTCGGCTTCACGGTCTACGACCCGGCGGCTGCCGCAGGGCTCGACATCGTGTTCCTCGGACTGCCGCATGGCGCCAGCCAGTCGATCGTTCCCGATCTGGTCGGCAAGGTCGGTCACCTGGTCGACCTCGCCGCGGACTTCCGGCTCAAGGACCCAGCTCTGTACCCGCAGTGGTACGGGGAGGCCCACGTTGCGCCCGACCTGCTCGCCGACTTCGCCTACGGCCTGCCCGAGCTGTTCCGGGACGACCTGCGGAGCGCCACCCACGTGGCCGTGCCCGGCTGCTACCCCACGGCCGCGGCCCTCGCGCTCACACCACTCGTGCGAGCGGGGGCCATCGAGACGAGCGGCGTCATCGTCGACGCGGCGAGCGGCGTGTCCGGCGCCGGACGACCGCCCAAGCCCAGCACCACCTTCTGCACCGTCGACGAGGACTTCACCGCCTACGGACTGCTCGACCACCGGCACACCCCAGAGATCGAGCAGGCCACCGGCACCTCCGTGCTGTTCACGCCGCACCTCGCGCCGATGAACCGGGGCATCCTCGCCACCTGCTACGCCCGGCCCACCGGGCCCACCAGCACGGCCGAGCTGCTCGACACCCTGCGGGCCGCGTACGCCGACGAGCCGTTCATCGTGGTCACCGACGGGTCGCCGTCGACGAAGGCCACCCTCGGCTCCAACTGCGCCCACCTCACCGCCCGCTTCGACGAGCGCACCGGCTGGGTCATGGCGATCGCCGCCATCGACAACATCACAAAGGGCGCCTCCGGCCAGGCCGTGCAGTGCGCGAACCTGCTCCTCGGGCTACCCGAGACCACCGGTCTCCCAATCGTGGGGGTGTACCCGTGAAGCCCAGGATCTGGCGTTGTCCGTGCTCGCTGAGCGACCCCCAGCAACGCCAGATTCCCAGATTCCCGCGAGGGCTGACCTCATGAGCGTGACCGCGGCCAAGGGCTTCACGGCGAACGGCATCGCCTGTGGCATCAAGGACAACGGCAAGCCGGACCTGAGCCTGGTCGCCACCGACGATGGTCAGCCGGTCCCCACCGCGGCCGTGTTCACCCAGAACAAGATGACCGCGGCACCCGTCATCACCACGAACGCCCACCTCACCATCACCGGCGGCCAGGCTGCGGCGGTGATCCTCAACAGCGGCTGCGCCAACGCCGCCACCGGTCAGCAGGGCATGACCGACGCCCAGCGCATGACGGCCCTCGTCGCCACTGAGCTGGGCTGCGACGCGAACGAGGTGCTCGTCTGCTCCACTGGTCTCATCGGCTACACCCTCCCGATGGCGGCCATCGCCAAGGGTGTCGGGCCGCTCGTGGCCGGACGGGCCGCTACCCCCGAGGCCGCCGCCGCCGCCGCCGAGGCCCTCCGCACCACCGACACCCACCGCAAGGAAGCCGTCGTCGTCGGCGCCGACTTCACCGTTGGCGGCATGGCCAAGGGCGCCGCGATGCTGGCCCCGAACATGGCCACCATGCTTGCCGTGCTCACCACCGACGCCAGCGTCGAACCCGACGAGCTCGTCGAGATCCTCCGGGCTGGGGTGGCCGACAGCTTCAATGCCATGAGCTCTGACGGCTGCACCTCCACCAACGACACCGTCATCCTCCTCGCATCCGGCCGGAACGGCCCGCCGGCCGACATGGGCGCCTTCACGGACGCCGTCGCCGAGGTGTGCCTCGACCTCGCCACCCAGATGGTCGGCGACGCCGAAGGCCACACCAAGGTCGTGCGACTCTTCGTCACGGGAGCGCTCTCCGACGAGGAGGCCCGCATCGGCGCGCGCAAGGTGGCCGAGAGCCAGCTCGTGAAGTGCTCCTGGTACGGCAAGGACCCCTACTGGGGACGGATCGCCAGCGAGCTCGGCAGTGCCGGCATCACCTTCGAGCCGGACAAGCTCACCATCCGCTACGGCGGGATCGTCGTGGCAGAAGGTGGCGTGACCGCGCCGGTCGACGACAAGGCCATCGCCGCGTACATGGAGCGCGAGTGGATCGAGGTCACGGCCCATCTCGGCATCGGCGACGGCACGGCCCGGATCCTCACCAACGACCTCACCCACGCGTACGTCGACGAGAACATGGGCACCTCATGACCTCCCAGACCACCACTCGAGCCGCCGCTGAGGACCGCGCCGCTGTCCTCATCGAGGCCCTGCCCTACATCCAGCGCTTCCACGGCTGCACCATCGTCGTGAAGCTCGGCGGCAACGCCATGGTTGACGAAGCGCTCGCCGTGTCGTTCGCGCAGGACATCGTGCTCATGCACTCGGTTGGTCTGCGGCCCGTCGTCGTCCACGGCGGTGGTCCCCAGATCAGCGAGCTCATGAAGCGCCTCGGCAAGGTCCCCGAGTTCCGTGACGGCCAGCGTGTCACCGATGCCGAGACCGTCGACATCGCCCGCATGGTCCTCGTCGGCAAGGTCAACCGCGAGATCGTCAGCTCCATCAACCTGCACGGTCCGCTCGCCGTCGGCGTGAGCGGGGAGGACGCCGGGCTCATCCTGGCCAGCGCTCGACATCCTGACCTCGGGTTTGTCGGCGACGTCCATGCCGTGAACCCAACGATCCTCACGCGGCTCCTCGCAGAGGACCTCATCCCCGTCGTGTCCACCATCGGAGCGGATGCGACCGGACAGGCCTACAACATCAACGCGGACACCGTCGCCGGCGCGCTGGCCGAGGCGCTCGGTGCCGAGAAGGTCATCTACCTCACCGACATCGAGGGCCTGCTCGCCGACGTCAACGACCCATCCAGCCTCGTCAGCCGCATCGGCTCCGCCGCGCTGCAGGGGCTCGTCGACAGTGGGGCGCTCGAAGGCGGGATGATCCCGAAGATCGCCGCCTGCCTCCACGCGGTCCGCGCCGGCGTCGGCTCGGCCCACCTCCTCGACGGACGCCTCCCGCACGTCGTCCTGCTCGAGCTGTTCAGCGATGCGGGCGTCGGCACGATGATCACCGCGGAGACGAGCGCATGACCGGCCCCTTGATGTCCACCTACCCGCCCACAACGGTCACCTTCGTGCGCGGGGAGGGCTCGTGGCTGTGGGACGACTCGGGCGCCAAGTACCTCGACCTGCTGTCGGGCCTCGCCGTCACGAGCCTCGGTCACAGCCATCCTGCCGTCGCGGCTGCGCTGGCCGAGCAGGCCAAGACGCTGCTCCACGTGTCGAACCTCTACGGCACCACGATCGGGCCCGCGGTGGCTCGCACGCTCGACCGGTTGATGGGCGTCGGTCAACCCGGATGGCCCGACGAGGGCACCCGGGGCCAGGTGTTCTTCGCCAACTCCGGCGCTGAGGCCAACGAGTGCGCGCTGAAGCTGGCCCGCAAGTTCGGAGGCCGCGGTCGACACGTGGTGGTGAGCGCGTTCGGTTCGTTCCACGGCCGCACGCTGGCCACGCTGCACGCAACGGGTCAGCCCGCCAAGCACGAGGCCTTCCAGCCGCTTCCGGAGGGCTTCCGCCACGTCGCCTGGCTCGACCTCGAGGCGCTCGAGGGGGCGCTCGACCCCACCGTCGCCGCGGTGCTGCTCGAGCCCGTGCAGGGGGAGGGCGGCGTGAACCCCGCCACGGCGGAGTACTTCCAGGGCGTGCGTCACCTCTGCGACGAGCGCGGGATCCTCTTCATGGTCGACGAGGTGCAGACGGGCCTCGGTCGTTGCGGCTCGTGGTTCGCCCACCAGCGCCTCGGTGTCGTGCCCGATGTCGTCACGATGGCGAAAGCGCTTGGCAACGGGGTGCCCATCGGCGCCTGCTGGGCCAAGACCGAGGTGGCCGAGGCCTTCGAGCCCGGCGACCACGCCACCACCTACGGCGGCCAGCCGTTGGCCACCGCCGCAGCCCGTGCTGTGCTCGCCGAGATGGAGGCGCAGGACGTCCCTGCTCGTGCGGTGCGTGCAGGGCAGCGGCTCACCGAGGGCGCACTCGCGCTCGACGGCGTGAAGGACGTGCGAGGCCTCGGCTTGCTCATCGCCATCGAGCTTGATGGTCGCGATGCCAAGACGGTTGCCGCCCGGCTCATGGAGCTCGGCGTCATCGTCAACGCGATCACCCCCACCGCGCTTCGCCTCGCCCCCTCGCTGCTCATCGCCGACGACGAGATCGACCTCGCGATCGCGAAGTTCAAGGAGGCGTTGGCATGACGCGGCACGACCTAGCCGGAGTGCGGTCGGGCCGCACCGGCGGAGGCAGGAGCGCAGCGACGCCCGCAGCCGGCATCTGGACAGAGGCCCTCGCTTGAGCGTGCGGCACGTGCTCGAGATCGACGACCTCTCGGCTGGGGAGGTGGCGCAGGTCCTCACGCTGGCTGCCGACTGGGCGCGCCCGCAGGTGCTGGCGGGGCGTTCGGTCGGCCTGTACTTCGAGAAGCCGTCGCTGCGCACGAGGCACTCCTGCGAGGTGGCTGTCGTCGAGCTCGGGGGGCATCCGCTCACGTTCCGCACCGAGGAGGTGGGCTCAGCCGATCGCGAGCCGCTGGCCGACATCGCACGCGTGCTCAGCGGCTACCACGCGCTGCTCGGCGGCCGCGTGTACGACCACGTCGTGCTCGAGGAGCTCGCGGCCGCGTCGTCGATCCCGGTTGTCAACCTGCTCTCTGACACCGCGCACCCGTGTCAGGCTCTTGCCGACCTGCTGACCATGCAGCAGGAGTGGGGCAGTCTCGCGGGCCGCACCGTCTGCTGGATCGGCGACTACAACAACGTCGCCCGAAGCCTCAGCCTCGGAGCGGCGAGCACCGGCATGGCGCTGCGGATCGCCAGCCCGCCCGGTTACGGCCCCACCGACGTCGACGTCGAGCGCTTGCTGGCGGCCGGGATGCACGATGCGCCTGTCGTCGTCGCGCGCCCTGCCGAGGCCGCCAAGGGCGCCGACGCCGTGCACACAGACGTCTGGGCGTCGATGGGCCACGAAGCAGAGGCCGATGCTCGCCGCCGTGCCTTCGAGGGCTTCACCGTCGACGACGAGGTGATGGCGTCGGCGGCACCGCACGCGCTGTTCATGCACTGCCTCCCGGCGCACCGCGGCGACGAGGTGAGCGCGTCGGTTGCCGATGGTCCAGCCAGCCGGATCTTCCCGCAGGCCCACAACCGTCTCCACGCCTTCCGTGGCCTGCTCCGCTTTCTGCTCGAACCCGGGGCCGACCGGTGAGCGCAGCGACCCCCGGCGCCGAACTGTGACGCGGCACGACCTAGCCGGAGTGCGGTCGGGCCGCACCGGCGGAGGCAGGAGCGCAGCGACGCCCGGAGCCGGAGTGCGCTTGTAATGGCGCTCGCGAAGCCGCAGCGGCAGCACCGCATCGCCAAGCTCCTCGCCGAGCAGGCCGTCACCAGCCAGCCCCAGCTCGTGGAGCTGCTGGCTGCCGACGGGGTGCGGGCCACGCAGGCCACGGTGTCTCGCGACCTCGAAGACCTCGGGGCCATCAAGGTGCGGGTGCCCGGGGGCGAGACCGTCTACGCCATCCCCGAGCTGCCCACCGAGCAGCGGGCCCCTGAGGACCACCTGCGTCGGGTGTTCGGCGACTGGGTGGTCGAGGTCAACCACTCCGGCAACCTCGTGGTGCTGCGCACACCGCCCGGCTCCGCGCATGTGGTGGGCTCGGCCCTCGATCGGGCCGGGCTCCCCGAGATCCTCGGCACGGTCGCCGGGGATGACACGTTGATCGTCGTGGTCGCCGAGGAGGCGGGCGGTGCAGCCGTCGCTCGCCAGCTCTCGGACCTGGCCGGGATCTGAACCAACCCCAACAAGCAGAAGGAACACGTCGTCATGGCAAAGCGGGTTGTGCTCGCGTACAGCGGTGGACTCGACACCTCGGTCGCGGTTCGGTGGATGATCGACAACCTCGGCGTCGAGGTCATCGCGCTGGCGGTCGACGTCGGCCAGGCCGCCGAGGACTACGACGTCGTGAAGGAGCGGGCCCTCGCGGCCGGTGCCATCAGCGCGGAGGTCGTGGACGCCAAGGAGGAGTACGCGGCGGAGTACTGCGCGCCGGCGCTCGCCGCGAACGCGCTCTACGAGAACCGTTACCCGCTCGTCTCCGCGCTGTCGCGGCCGGTCATCGTCAAGCACCTCGTGGCCGCGGCCAAGGCGCACGGCGCCGACGCCGTCGCCCACGGTTGCACCGGCAAGGGCAACGATCAGGTGCGCTTCGAGGTGTCCACCCGGGCGCTGGCGCCGCACCTCGAGGTGATCGCGCCGGTGCGCGGTTGGGGGATGACCCGCGAGGACAGCATCCACTACGCCTACGACCACAACATTCCGATCGTCGCGACGAAGGAGAAGGTGTACTCCATCGACGACAACATCTGGGGCCGTGCCATCGAGTGCGGCGAGATGGAAGATCCGTGGAACCGGCCACCTCCGGGCGTGTGGCTGCTCACCAAGCCCACGGCCACCGACGAGCGCGATCTCGTGATCGGCTTCGAGGCGGGTGTGCCCGTGAGCGTCGACGGCGACACCCTGAGCCCGCTCGGCGTGATCCAGCGCCTCAACGACATCGTCGGCTCGTATGGCTGGGGACGCATCGACATGGTGGAGAACCGCCGCGTCGGCATCAAGAGCCGCGAGACCTACGAGTGCCCGGCCAGCCTGGCGCTGATCCTCGCCCACCGCGACCTCGAGGGCATCTGCCTCGAGCGCGACGTGCAGCGCGAGAAGGCGCGCATCGAGCCGCGCTACGCAGAGCTCATCTACGACGGCCTCTGGTTCAGCCCGCTCAAGGGCGCCTTCGATGCCTTCATCGCCGAGACACAGCGCTACGTCACCGGGGAGGTGCGGCTCCACCTGTCCCCGGGGTCGTGCGAGATCACCGGTCGGCGCAGCCCGCACAGCCTCTACGACTACGGGCTCGCCACCTACGAGGCGGAGGACAGCTTCCGTCACGAGGACTCAGCCGGGTTCGTGCGTCTCTGGGGACTCTCGGTGGAGACCTGGGCCGCCACCCAGGGACCGGGCAAGAAGTAGATGTCCACCCTCTGGCACGGACGCTTCGGGGGCGGCCCGGCGGACGAGCTGCTCGCGTACACGGTGAGCCTCCCGTACGACCAGCGCCTCGCGCCTGACGACATCGCGGGCTCGCGCGCGCACGTGCGCGGTCTCGTGCGGGCTGGTGTGCTCACCGAGGTCGAGCGCGATGCCGTGCTCGCCGCCCTCGACGCGGTTGAGGCCGAGCTGGCCGACGGCACCTTTGCGTTCGTGCCGAGCGACGAGGACATCCACACCGCCGTCGAGCGCCGCGTCACCGAGCTGGCCGGTGACGCCGGCGCCAAGCTCCACACCGGTCGGTCCCGCAACGACCAGGTGGCCACCGACCTGCGGCTCTACACGAAGCGCGCGCTTCTGGAGGTGGCCGGCCGCGTCCTCGTGTTGCAGGAGGTGCTGCTGCAGCGGGCCGTCGACGCGGGGGACACGTACCTCCCCGGCTACACGCACCTGCAACGGGCCCAGCCGGTCTCGCTGGCCCATCACTTCCTCGCCCACGGCTGGGCGCTGGCGCGCGATGTCGACCGGCTGCTGGACGCCCGTCGCCGCGCCGACGTCTCGCCCCTTGGCGCAGGCGCGCTGGCGGGCTCATCGATCCCGCTCGATCCCGACGGTGTCGCGGCCGACCTCGGCTTCGCGGCTCGCTTCGAGAACAGCCTCGACGCGGTGTCGGATCGTGACTTCGTGGCCGAGGGCCTCTTCGCCCTCACCCTGCTCGGCATCCACCTCTCGCGCATCGGCGAGGAGATCGTGCTCTGGACCAGCGAGGAGTTCGGCTTCGCCCGTCTCGACGACGCCTACGCCACCGGTTCCTCGATGCTCCCGCAGAAGAAGAACCCCGACATCGCCGAGCTCGCCCGTGGCAAGGCCGGTCGGCTCATCGGCAACCTCACCGGGCTGCTGGCCACGCTCAAGGGTCTGCCCCTCGCCTACAACCGCGATCTTCAGGAGGACAAGGAGCCACTCTTCGACGCCGTTGACCAGGTGTCCCTCGCCGTCTCAGCCATCGCCGGCCTCTTCGCCACGATGCAGGTCGACACCGCTCGCATGCAGGCCGCCGCCGACTCGCCCTACGCGGCGGCCACCGACCTCGCCGAGCACCTCGTGCTGGGCGGCACGCCCTTCCGCACGGCCCACGCCATCGTCGGCGAGATCGTGCGCGAGTCGATCGAGCAGGGCACGCCGATGGCGGATCTCGTCGCCGCCCACCCCGCGCTGGGCCCAGATGCGGTCGCGCTGTTGGCGCCCGGCGTCTCGGTCACCCGCCGCACCACACCCGGAGGTGCCGGCCCCGCCGCGGTGGCCCTCCAGATGGAGCGCTTCCGAGCGCAGCTGTCAGCCGATCGCGAGCGCCTCAGCGCCTGACGCGTCCCGTCTGCCTGACCACGCGGACGTGCGTCCAGCGTGGGCTACCGTCCCGGCTGCCAGGTTCGCGGCCGAGGTGGCCGCGACAGAGGAGGGAGCAGCGATGAGTGTGGTCTCGGTCCACATCGCCGACGTCGGGTTGCCGAAGTCGCTTGGCCTGATCCGTCACCCACGCCCGGCGTCGATCCCCGGACTGTTGTCTGCCAACGCGGGCCTGGCCGCCACGTTCGGCACGACACCTGCACGTCCGTCACCCGGGCGGGTCGGCCTGATCGCGTTCTGGCAGCACGAGGCCGCGCTCGAGGAGTTCGAGGCGACCCATCCGCGCGCCGCCGCGCTCGGCGGAGGGCTGGTCGTGCACGCCCGGCCGCTGCGCATCCACGGTGCGTGGCCCGGCATCGATGACAACGTGCCGAAGCAGCGCAACGTCGAACACGATGGCCCAGTGCTCGTGCTCACGCTGGCCAAGACGAGGTTCTCGCGGTTCGTCCCGTTCTTCCGCGCCAGCCAGCCGGCGGAGAAGGCCGTACGGACGGCGCCGGGCAACGTGTTCTCGAGCGCCGTCCTGCGCCCGCCGTTCATCTCGTCGGTGTCATTGTGGGAGAGCAGCGACTCGGCGATGGACTACGCCTACAGCGGTCACCAGGCGGGACACCCCGAGGCCATCGCCGCCGGACGAGCCAAGCCATTCCACCACCAGCAGGCCTTCATCCGTCTCGCCATCACCGAGCTGCGCGGATCGCTCGCCGGGCACAACCCGTTACCAGAAGCCGCCGTTCGCCTCTCCGACTCCTGATCTGCGTCGCGCTCGTGCGCGGTCGCCCGTTGCGGGCCGCCAACGTCCCACGGCCGCCGGTCAGGCGCCTGGCCGCACCACCATGTCGGCGGTAGCGAGAACGAGGATCAAGAGGTCGACTCGAGCGACGAGGAATCGGCGCCGCGTCCGATCGCGGAGCTCAGCAGGATCATGCCCGGGATCACGGGCGAGCTCCGCGAGACGACGCCCCTCGGGGATCAGGAACGCCCCGCCGATGCCTCCGGCGACCACGAGCGCGCCGATGCCCAACAGAACCCAGGTGTCGGTCCATCCGAGGTGCTGCCGCTGAACGAGGGCGGCTCCGGTCACCAGCAACACCACCGCGGCCGGACCGAAGATCGTCTTGCCGATGGCCTCGGCATCGACGGCGAATTCGTTGACGACCGCGTCCGGGGTCGACGGCCGTACCCGGGCGGCGATGACCTGGAGCGCCACCGCCGCTCCGATCCATATGGCGGCCGCGAGGACGTGGAACGTGAGCAGCATGTCGTTGATGCGCATCTGCAGGACCGTAACCCTCGCTTCCCGGTAGGCGCGGCGCACCGAGTGGCCAACGCGGGGGAGGGGCTCCTCGTCTTCATCGAGGTGCAGCACGGGGACTACTTCGGCGAGGACGACATCGAGCGGCTGGAGGATGACTTCGGCCGCGCCGACTGAACACGTCCGTACGGTCGGTCGGCCTGGACTCCATCGGGCGGAGTGCGATCGCACGACGGGCAACACAGCCGGTGTGGTGGGCAGGGAAATGTGCGGTTTGGGTTGCGGGGGAACGTCAGTTCGTGTAGGTTGTGGGGGTTCCCCTTCGGGACCTGGTTGCTGGTCCCTGTTCCTGTGCGAGATCGCGAGTCGCCCGAAGGAGGACCTGTCATGGCCGACGCCGTTGCGTTGCTCGACACCGCGTCCTCGGCGGTTGGCCTGGTCGATCCGGACGGGCTCACCTCCTCGGAGCTCACCGACGCGATCCTGTTGGCGCAGCGGGTGCGGGCCCAGGTCGAAGCGGCTGAAGCACGACTGCTGGGCCGCTGGGACGCGGACCGGGTCTGGCAAGACAGCGGCGCGAAGTCCGGTGCCGCGTGGCTGGCGCGTGAGCAGCGGTTGCCGATCCAGACCACCCGGCAGCGGATCCGCCACGCCCGCGCCCTGCGCAGCCTCCCCGCAGCGGAAGCAGCGTGGGCCGCGGGTGAGATCGACCGCACGCACTTGGTCACGATGCTCGGCGTGCGCACACCGCGCACCAACGAGCCCTTCGAGACCGACTACAAGGAGCTGCTCGACTCCGCCCGCACGCGGGGGTTCGTGGACTTCAAACGGCATTGCGACCTCTGGGAACAGCTCGTGGACCCCGACGGAGCCGAACAAGGCGCCGATGACGACCGGGCCGCGAGGGAGGTCCACCTGTCGCAGTCGTTCGGTGGGATGTGGTTTGGGCGCTTGACCCTGGATCCGGTCTCCGGCGACATCGTGCACATCACGTTGGCGATGATCGAACGGGAGCTCTTCGACACCGACTGGGCCCAGGCCAAGGAACGCCTCGGGCGCGACCCGTTGATCGTGGACCTCGCCCGCACCCCCGCCCAGCGGCGTGCTGACGCCCTGGTCGAGATGGCGACTCGGGCCCGCACTGCCCCCGCGGACGGGAAGCGACCGAGGCCGTTGTTCACGGTGCTGGTCGACTACGAGACCTTCGCCGGACCCCTCCTCGAGCTCTTCAACCGCACCACCATCACCCCCGGCACCGCCGCCCGCCACCTCGACGGCGCGGATGTCGAACGGATCGTGTTCGACGGGCCGTCGCGGGTCATCGACGTCGGCGTGAAGCGCCGCTTCTTCCGCGGTGCGCTCCGCCGGGCCATCGAGGTGCGGGATCGGACCTGCTTCCACCCCTACTGCGATGAAGTCCCCGAGCGCCTCGAGATCGACCACATCCACGACGCGTCCAAGGGGGGCGAGACCACCCAGGACAACGCCCAAGGCGGCTGCGGCTTCCACAACCGTTGGAAGTTCAACCACCCCGACGCAGGCCCCGACCCCCCAAGCGACTGACGCCGAGCGGTCGCTCGCATCCGGCGTCGCCCTACGATGGCGACTCCATTCCCCGGCAGGCTGGCTCACCGTGACCTACACCCACCACATCCGCGTGCGCTACGGCGAGGTCGACATGCAGCGCGTCGTGTTCAACGCGCACTTCCTCGCGTACTGCGACGACGCCGCCGACCTCTGGTTCCGCACGCTCGGCGCTGAGCTCGAGGACGACTGGTGGGACGTGATGGTGAAGAAGGCGGTGATCACCTGGAGTGGAGCTGCGCGCATCCACGATGACCTCGCCATCGAGGTGGGCGTGCGGCGCTGGGGCAACACGAGCTTCGACGTGGGCTTCGACGGCACCGTCGACGGCGCGCCAGTGTTCAGTGCGGACATCACCTACGTGGCGGTGAAGACCGGAACCACCGAGACCGTCCCGGTGCCCGACGACTTCCGGGCTGCGGCCAGCGCCCCCGTCACGCCGACGAGCTGATGGCGCGCCGCAAGCGCCTGCCGCGTTCGTTCTACCGACGTGACCCTCGCGACGTTGCGCCTGAGCTGCTCGGCAAGGTGCTCGTGCGTGGTGAGATGTCAGCGCGGATCGTGGAGGTCGAGGCTTACTGCGGGGCCGAGGATCCGGGGAGCCACGCCTTCCGTGGCATGACGAAGCGCAACGCCACGATGTTCGGTCCCGCCGGTCGGCTCTACGTGTACTTCACCTACGGCATGCACTGGTGTGCCAACGCGGTGTGCGGCGAGGAGGGGAGCGGGGTGGCGGTGCTGCTCCGCGCTGCCGTGCCGATGAGCGGTCTGGAGGAGATGCGCGCTCGCCGGCCCAAGGCGCGCATCGACCGTGACCTGCTCCGGGGCCCGGCACGACTCTGCCAGGCCTTCGGCCTCGACGGCAGCTTCGACCAGGCCGACCTCACCACGCTGTCCCATGGCGTCACCATCGTCGACGATGGCACTCCGCCGCCTGAGCGTCCGGCCGTCGGCACGAGGATCGGCCTGAGCATCGGGGCAGAGCTCCCGTGGCGCTGGTGCGTGCCGGGCGACCGCCACCTGTCGAGGCCGGCGTGAACGAGCTGACGGTGCACCCGCCGAGGTCGTTGCGGGCCGATGGCTCGCTCGCCACCGCACGAGCGTCGATCGAGGCGGCCCTGCCAGGAGACGTCGATCACGAAGCGGCACGGGCGCGGATGCTGGCCTTCCTCGACGCACACCCAGATGCGCTGCACCGGTCCTGCACGACGGGGCACCTCACGGGATCGGCGCTCGTGGTCGACCCCGACAGCCGCAACATCCTGCTGCTCTTCCACACCAAGGTGCGGCGGTGGCTCCAGCCCGGCGGTCAAGCCGACCGTGACGGCCAGATTGCCCAAGGGGCGCTGCGCGAGGCCGAGGAGGAGACGGGCATCGAGGGTCTGTCGGTGATCACCCCGGCGATCGATCTGGACGTGCACGTCTTCCAGTCAGCCGCGGGCGCCGAGCCCGATCACCTCCACCTCGACGTGCGCCACCTCGTGCTCGCCCCAGCCGGCTCCGTCGGCGTGACCAACCACGAGTCCGAGGGGATCGTGTGGGTCGGAGTCGACGACCTCAGCCGCTACGACGTTGACCCCGGCACCGTGCGGATGGCGCGTGCGGGTCTCGCAGCGCTCGACCGGCTCTGACGATGGTCTAGACGTCGAGGGGTGTGGCGCAGGCCGGCATGTGGTTGTCCGCCGCGAACGCGTCGAGGTGCTCGGTGATCTGCTCGCGGTCCTTGGCCGTCACCAGGAGCTGCGCGTCAGCGTCGAGCCGCAGCGCGATCGCAAAGGACTCGCGGTCGCCGAGGTAGGTGCGCCAGTCGTCCAGCCACTGGCGCACGAGGTCGCCGTCGGTCCCGCCCGGCGCCAGGTCATCGAGGTCGTCGAGCATGGCTGCGAACAGGTCGTTGGCTTGGTCGATGACGGCGGCCCGCTCGTCCGCTGTGTCGATCTCGACGGCGCGGGGGAGGGTGACGACCTCGTCGAGGGCCGCGCTGCAACGGGCCTGTGCGGCGACCGCGAAGCCGGGGTCGTCGAGGCGGTCGGGGGGTGGCTGCCGACCCGGCACGAACGCGAGGTAGAGCACGTACCCCCACATGCCGATCATCCCCGCCACGACCAGGGCGAGCAGCACCCGCATCGGCGTCCAGCGACGCCCCTCCACCTCGGGTGCGGGCGGGCTGAGACCGGTCATCGGGTCAGCCTCGTCACCCGCACGCAGACCTGTCCAGCCGACGCTCACCCGGACGGGTCGCCCGCCACCTCGATGCGCACGGTGGATCCGATGGGTGCCTCGACGCCGCCGCTCGGTGACTGCGCGGTGACCGTTCCCGGGGACTTCTCGTCGGCGTCTGAGGAGATGCGCTCCACCACGAACCCGGCGGCTTCGAGCGAAGCGGTGGCGTCGCTGGCCGCCATGCCCACGACATCGGGGACGGCGACGCTCCTCGGCGCGGTTGTTGAGGTGGACGAGCCCGGAGCAAGCAGGGTCGTGGTCGTGGTGGGCGGCGGCGTGAAGGCGAGCGGCGGCCGACCGGCCAGGGCGGCGCTCATGAACCGCTGCCAGATCTCGGCCGGGTAGGAGCCTCCCGTGACGCGGATGGGTGTGACTGGTGGCTCCATCTCGATCTGGGCCTGCGGGAACCCCACCCACACAGCGGTGGCGAGGTCGGGGGTGTACCCGGCGAACCACGCGTCGCGCCAGCGCTGTGCCGTCCCGGTCTTTCCGGCCGCCGGGCGGTCGAGCGCGGCCTTGCGGCCCGTGCCGCGGGTGATCACCTGCTCGAGGATCGACGTCAGTCGGTCGGCGAGCGCGGCGTCGAGGACCTTCTTCTGGGTGTGCTCGTGCTGGAAGAGCACGGTGCCGTCGGCGCGGGTGATCCGGGTGACCAGGACCGGTGGCACGCGGATGCCACGGTTGGCGAAGGTGGCGTACGCGGAGGCCATGTCGAGCGCCGTCACCTCGTTCGTTCCGAGCACCGAAGCCGGGTTCGTGCGCAGCGGGCTGCGGATCCCATAGTCCGCAGCGGCCGCCATGGCCTCCTCTGCCCCGACGCGGAGGATGAGCTGGGCGTAGAGGGTGTTGTAGGACCGCACGGTGCCATCGGTGATGCTCACCGTCCCGCCGCCCCCCTCGCCGTAGTTGCATGGCTCCCACAGCTGACCGTCCGGGAGAGGGATGGTGATGCACGCCGGCGCGGGGAACATGGTCGTGTCGGGATCGATGCCCTGGGCCAGCGCGGTGGCGAGGATGAGCGGCTTGAAGGCCGAGCCGGCCTGACGGGGCCCCTGCGTGGCGAGGTTGAGCTTGGCGTTCTCACCGGCGCCGAAGAAGTCGCGACCGCCGACCATGGCCCGCACGTAGCCCGTACCAGGCTCGATCGACACCAGGCTGGCCGCCGGACCGGCGGGGTCGGGGAGGATCGCCGCCACGGACGCATCTGCGCTCGCCTGTGCGGCGAGGTCGACCGTGGTCTGGATGCGCAGGCCACCGCCGAAGAGGAGGTCCTGGCGATCCTGGGCCGTGCGGCCGAACCGCGGGTCGTCGAGGACCCACTGCTTCACGGCCTCCACGAAGTAGGCCGCGGCGTAGCGCTCGGATGCGGGGGTGCCAGCCGCACTGAGCGTGAGGGGCTCGGCCAAGGCCGCCTCGATGTCGTCGTCGGACGCGAAGGCGTTGGCGCGCATGCGCTCGAGCACCACGTTGCGGCGCTCCACCGCGAGCTCGGGCTCGTCGTAGGGGTCGGTCGCGGCGGGGCGTTGGATCATGCCCGCCAGCAGGGCGCCTTCGGCGAGGGTGAGGGCGTCGACCGACTTGCCGAAGTACTGACGACCGGCTGCCTCGATCCCGTAGGCACCGTTGCCGAAGTAGATCGCATTGAGGTACAGCTCGAGGATGCGGTCTTTGCTGTAGCGACGTTCGAGCTGCACCGCGAGGGAGGCTTCCTCGATCTTGCGGGAGATCGACTGCGTGTCATCCCGGAGCAGGACCTTCTTCACGTACTGCTGGGTGATCGTCGACCCGCCCTCGGCGATCTCCCCGGCCTCGGCGTTGGCGCGGGCGGCGCGCGCCACGGCCCGCAGATCCACGCCGTTGTGCCGGTAGTACCGCTCGTCCTCGATGGCGATCACCGCATCGGTGACGTGACGGGGGATCTCCTCGAGCGGGACGACCTTGCGGTTCTCCTCGGCGTGGAACGTCGTCACGAGGGTTCCGTCGGCGGCGTAGAGCGTGGACGACTCGCGCTCGGTGGGCACCTCGGGGAGCACGAAGCGCGACTGGTAGGTGCACGCACTGACGAGCGTGATGAGGGCGGCGAGGCAGACCGAGGATCGGATGAGCAGACGCATGGGTGAGCACCAGTCTCCCAGGCGAGTGCGCGTGCGCATCGCCACCCCGCGCGATCTGGTTGGACCCGCGACCTAGCCTCCGGGGACGATGACGACGATGGATCTCCTCGCGGACCTCGAACGGCGCGGCCTCGTGCACGACACCACGGATCGGGCCGCCCTCGCGGCGCGGCTCGAGTCGGGTCCGATCACCGTGTACTACGGCTGCGACCCGACCGCGCCGAGCCTGCACCACGGGAACCTCCTGGGCCTCGTGATGCTGCGTCGCTTCCAGGACGCGGGCCATCGGCCCATCGCCCTGGCGGGTGGGGCCACCGGCATGATCGGCGACCCGGGCGGTCGCTCCGAGGAGCGCAACCTGCTCTCGCTCGACGCCCTCGCCGCCAACGTCGCCGCCATCAAGGCGCAGATCGGGCGCATCCTGGGCCCCGAGGGGCCGTGGGAGCTCGTCGACAACCTCGACTGGACCAACGACCTGCGCCTGCTCGACTTCCTGCGGGAGGTGGGCAAGCACGTCACCGTGAACCAGATGGTCGCCCGGGAGAGCGTCCGGTCACGGATGGACGGCGAGCACGGCATCTCCTACACCGAGTTCAGCTACATGCTGCTCCAGGCCAACGACTACGCACACCTGCACGAGTCGCTCGGCTGCGAGCTCCAGATCGGTGGCTCCGACCAGTGGGGGAACATCCTCTCCGGGGTCGACCTGATCCGCCGACGGCATGCCACCGCCGTCCATGGGCTGTGCTGGCCGCTCCTCACGGCCGATGATGGCACGAAGCTCGGCAAGACCACCGGCGCCCGGGTGTGGCTCGACCCGCGGCTCACGTCGCCCTACGCCTTCTTCCAGCACTGGATGCACACCGACGACGCCGACCTCGGTCGCATGCTGGCCCAGTTCACCCTGCTACCCATGGACGAGGTCGACGCGATCGTGGCCGCGCACGCGGAGGCGCCCGCCCAGCGGGCCGGTCAACGCACGCTCGCCCGTGCCGTGACCGAGCTCGTGCACGGACCGTCGGCCACGGCGGCGGCGGAGGGGGCGGCTGCGGTCCTCTTCGGCGGCGACCCGCTCCACGCCTCGCCCGGAGCCCTCGCCGCGGTGGCGGGGGAGGTCCCGGTGGCGTCGCTGGCCCCCGGGGAGGTGCTGGCGGAGGGGATCGACCTGGCCTCCGTGCTGGTGCGCGCCGGCCTGGCCACCTCCCTGGGCGACGCGCGCCGGCAGCTGGAGCAGAACGGGATCTCGGTGAACGGCGCCAAGGTCGAGCCGGGTCGCCTCCTCACCGCTGCCGACCTGCTTGAGGACCGGTTCGTGCTGCTGCGCAAGGGCAAGCGAGACTGGGCGATCCTCGACGCCCAGCCCTGACCGGGCGGGCTCGGTGCACCGCACCCGGGTCGAGTTGACACTCCGAGGACGGCGGCCGTAGATTGTCCCTCCGCCCCACGAAGGCCCCGGCTCAGCCGGGAGTGCCGTCGGAAGGGCCACCGGCACCACCGCTGCTCACGAGCTGCGACTGCCGTTCGAGCGCCACCTTCGGGTGGACGACGCTCCTTGAAAACAGAAGAGAGGACGAAAAGGCGAGTGCGGGCGACTGCACCGGCACCCTTCGGGGCGTCGATGTGGCCGTTCAAAGAATGAAATGCACTTGAATCGGACAACTTTTAAACGTTGGCCGTTCTGGTGCCAGTCGGCAAAGAACGGGAGCTACGGCTCCCGGGATCGCCGGCTCTTCAAAACCGATCGAAGGGCCCACCACCTCGGTGGCGGGTTCGAGATCTCGATGGAGAGTTTGATCCTGGCTCAGGACGAACGCTGGCGGCGTGCCTAACACATGCAAGTCGAACGAGGTCCAAGCCGTGGCAACACGGTGGACGACCTAGTGGCGAACGGGTGAGTAACACGTGAGGAACTTGCCCCAGAGACCGGGATAACCCTCCGAAAGGGGAGCTAATACCGGATGTTCTCACCGAGCCGCATGGTTTGGTGAGGAAATGGATTCCGCTCTGGGAGAGCCTCGCGGCCTATCAGCTAGTTGGTGGGGTAACGGCCCACCAAGGCGTCGACGGGTAGCTGGTCTGAGAGGACGATCAGCCACACTGGGACTGAGACACGGCCCAGACTCCTACGGGAGG
>JBQTKH010000181.1:0-5981 GCA_052386335.1 Microthrixaceae bacterium | reverse complement strand
GAGAGGAGCTCGAGGTCGCCCACGCTGCGGATGCGCTCGTCGAGCGTGTCGACGAGGAACGCCAGCCCCACGCCGAGCATGAGGCCCAGGACGAGCGCGAGGACCGCATCACGAAGTGGATTGGGCGACACGGGGGCCTCAGGGGCTTCGGCGGGCGTGACTACCTGGGCCCCGCCCGACTGCGCGATGTCGGCGGTGAGCTTGAGGTCCTCGATCTGGCTCTCGTAGAACGAGCGTTGGTCCTCCAAGGGCGTGAGCGACGGCGCCAGCTCGCTGGCCAGGTCGTCTCGCTGTGCCTGCAGCGCGGCGTTCTTCGCATCGGCCGCGAGCCGAGCCTCGAGGTCGGTGAGGGGCTTGCGCAGCTTGGCGATGCGGGCATCGAGATCGTCGATCTTGGCCTGGATCTCGCTGCCCACCGAGAGCAGCTCGTCCACGCGTTGCTGGCGGCGGGTCTCGATGAAGGTGCTGACGTAGAGGTTGACGAGCTTGGCGGCCTCGTCGGGATCGTTGGCCGTGAGGTGGGCTTGGAGCACGTCGGAAGTGGCGGCGGCGACGGACGCGTCCACCGCGGCCGGGTCGAGCGGCCCGTCGTACGCGGCCACCACGGCCTCCTCGACGGCCGCGGACTTGAAGAGCTTCACCTCGTTGTTGAGCTGGCGGGCCGCATCGCCGGCGGCGATGACGGGGGTGTTGCTGATGATCGAGCTGCTGTTCGTCTGGCGGATGAGCATCTCCGACTCGGCCCGGTACTGCGGGTCCTGGCGCAGAGACAGCCCCAAGGCCGCCGCCACGGTGATCACCACCGCCAAGGCCACCAGCTTCCAGCGCCGCCGCAGCACGCTGAGGTAGGCGCGCAGGTCGGGCTCGTCGTCTTGGGGAGGGGACTCGACCGGAGACATCCGAGCGAGGCTACCCGTGGCTCCCGCGCGCCCTGCGCATCGTCCGGGCCCGGACGCAGCTCCGGGGTGGTAGACGGTGGGTCTGGCCGGTGACCGCTCCTCCTCGTCGCGACGGCTGCGCCGCGACCCGTCGCTGCTCGTCGCCTCCCTCGCCCTGGGCACCCTCGGGGCCTTCGGGGGCGCGCGGCCGACCGGGATCGGGTGGCTCGACGCAATGCTGCTCGGGCTGGGCGGTGCCGCGGCGGCAGCCTGCGGGACCCGAGCCCGCACCATCCCGCTCTACGTGGCCGCGGCCGCTGCGGCCCTGTTCCAGCCCGCCACGCTGCCGCTGGCCCTCGCCTGCGTTGCCCTGGCGGCCGCGTTCGCCCGCAGCTTCTGGCAGGGCTGGTCGCTCGCCGGGGCGCTTGCCGGTGGGCTGGCGTGGGCGGCGGCGGTGGGGGCGCCCTTCGAGCCAGGGGCCCGGCCGCTCATCGCACCCATGGTGGCGCTGGCGTGGATGGTGGTGTCGGCTCGCCGGCACGGAGGGCGCCGCTTCTGCCAGCGCGTCGACCGGGTCGCTCTGGCCGTGGGCGGTGTCGCGGTGGGCGCCAGCCTCCTGGGCGCACTGTCGGTGATCAACGCCCGCGTTCACCTCGACCGGGGCGCCGACCTGCTCGAGTCGGGCCTGGCCGCTGCCCGCAGCGGCGACACCGAGGGCGCTGTGGCCGACCTGCGGGCCGCTCGCCGTGCCCTCGGGCGCGGCCAGGACAGCCTCGGGGCCCTGTGGGCACGTCCGGGCTGGATCGTTCCCGGAGTCAGTCAGAACACCCGGGCGGTGCACCACACCGTTGCCGAGGTGGCCGAGCTCGCCAGTGTGGGGATCCGGGCCGCCGAGGACGCCGATCTCGAGTCGCTGCGGGCCCGCGCCGGCCAAGTCGACCTCGCCGCCGTCAGTGCCATGGAGGAGCCACTGGCCGATGTGCTGGCCCAGCTCCGCACCTCCGGTCGCACCGTCGAGAGTCTCGCGGATGCGTTCCTGCTCCCGCCGGTGCGGTCGCGGCTCGATGTGCTGCGCGGCGAGCTGGCCGACGCCATCCCCTCTGCCGAGCTGGCTCTCGACGGCGTGCGGGTGGCTCCAGAGCTGGTCGGTGGCGACGGGACTCGCACGTACCTGGTGCTGTTCACCACCCCCGTTGAGGCCCGGGCCCGCACCGGCTTCCCGGGCAACTACGCCGAGGTCACCTTCACCGACGGGCGCTTCGACATGACCCGCTTCGGCCGCATCGCCGAGCTCGACCGCGGCCCGACCGACCCACCGCGCACCCTGACCGGGCCCCCCGACTACCTCGCCCGCTACGCCCGCTTCGGCGTGGCCGGCGACTGGCGCAACATCGCCATGTCACCAGACTTCCCCACCATCGCCACGGTGGCCGCCGAGCTGTACCCCCAGACCGGCCGCCCCCCCGTGGATGGCGTCATGAGCGTCGACCCGGTGGCCCTCGCCGCGCTGCTGCGGTTCACCGGGCCCATCGCGGTGCCCGGGGTCGCCACACCGCTCGACGCCGACAACGCGGCGCAGTTCCTGCTGCGCGATCAATACGTGGAGCTTCCCGAAACCCCCGAGCGCGTCGACGCCCTCGAAGCGCTCGCCGAGCTCACCTTCGGCCACCTCACCACCGCCGACCTGCCCGGGCCCCGCGAGCTGGGCCGCACCCTCGGCCCGGTGGTCGAGGAAGGTCACCTCCAGGTGATGGCCTTCGGCCACTCGCAGGTGTCGTTCCTCGACCGCCTCGGCATCTCGGGCCGCTACCCGGCGGTGGACGGCGACTTCGTTGGCGTCACCACCAGCAACGCGGCTGCCAGCAAGATCGACCTGTTCCTGAGGCGCACCCTCGACTACGACGTGACCTGGGATCCCTCCACTGGGCGCCTATCGGCCACCGCCACCATCACCCTCACCAACGAGGCCCCGGGATCCGGTCTGCCCGACGCGCTCATCGGCAACTCGCTCGGGTTGCGCCCGCTCGAGAAGTCGCTGCCGCCTGGCTGGAACAACACGTTCCTCACGCTCTACACCCCCTGGGACCAGATCGGCGCCACGCTCGACGGGAAGCCGCTGGCCCTCGAGCGCATCGACGAGCTGGGTCGCCACGCCATCTCCACGTTCGTGCCCATCGGCCCCGGCACCACCCGCACCATCGTGATCAAGCTCCAGGGGCTCCTCGCGGGCCCCACCTACCGCCTGGGCCTGGCCCCCCAGCCCCAGGTTGAGCCCGAGGTCGCCACCGTGCGCGTGGCCGTGGTGGGCGGTGGCCGGCTGCGGCTGACAGGCCCCGTCGAGGTGCGGGGGCCCGGCGTGGAGGGCACCTTCCCGCTGGTGCGGAACTCGAGGATCGTCGTCGGCCGCCGGTGAGCTCACCACGGTCGGTGCGGTCAATGCTTCCCTGCGAGGTGTCGATCCGGTAGCCTTCGTCGAGTTCGTCCGCTTGTTCCTGGAAGGCGTCGTCCCCATGGTCAAGAAGGTCCTCGTACTCGCAGCGTTGCTGCTGTTCGCCACGGCGGGCGTGGCCCAGGCACAGACCTACCCCCCGGAGGGCAACACCCTCACTGCCAACGACACCACCGTGGCCCCCGGCGACCCGATCACCCTCACTGCCCAGACCTACCAGGTCGGGGCCAGCGTCACCTTCACGATGTTCTCGGCCCCTGTGGTGCTCGGCTCCGCCACCGCCAACAGCAGTGGCGTGGCCACCCTCACCACCACGATCCCCGCCGGCACGACGTCGGGGACCCATAGAGTCGAGGCCACGGGCACCGGCGCCAACGGTCAGCCGCTCACCCTCGTCCTGTCGATCACCGTCGGCCCGGCGGGCATGCCCGTCACTGGCACAGCGAACACCACTCCGATGACGCAGATCGCGATCGGCGCGCTCGCCGCCGGTGGCCTGCTGATGCTGATGGCCAACAAGCGCCGCTCCGCCAAGGCAGACGCCCGCGAAACCGCCAGCGTCTGATCCCACGGGCTCCCAGATGCACAGTCGCGGCGGGACCGGGCAGTTCCTTGCTGCGCGGCCGCTAGGTGTCGTCGCCAGTCGGGCCGGCGCTACGATCACCGTCGACCTGTCTACACCGCCGCCTTCCCCCGCCGAATGACCCTCTTCACCTCGATCCCCAGGCACCCTGCCAAGGTAGTGCCCCCGCCCGACCCCGCGTTCGAGGCGGATCCCCTGGTCGCGCGCCTTCAAGCTCGCGTCCAGGTGCTCGCGGCACAACCCCCCGAAACGGCGCCTCGCCGACGGGTTCCCGCGCCCACCGGGGACTTCTCCGTCGATGGCCAGACTTGCGTCGAGGCGCAGGACCTCAACCGGCAGCTCGAGGTCCTGCGCGAACAGCTCGAGGCCGCCTTCAATGACATCGACGCTCGGGTCGCGGCCGCCGACCAGCGAGCTGCTGCCGCCGAAGCCCTCGCCGAGTCCGCGGACACCCGCGCCCAGGTCGCCTCTGCCCGAGCAGCGAACGTCCTCTACGCGGTCGACGACCTGGCACACGACCTCACCCGGATGGCCGGAGCAGACCACCCCGGCGCAGGCCGCCTCCTCAGCGCCGTCGACCGACTGCGGGCTCGTCTCCAACCCACCTGACGTCGCGGCCCGACGCCCGGCAAGGCGCTTGGACACGACGGCCATGTCCTACGCTGGCCGCGCGCTCGAGCGTCCCCATGTGAGCTTCAAGTCGAGCTTGTGGTGGACCGCCTCGTAGGGCGTCGTGCTCGTCGACCTCACGGTGGTCCCAATGCCACTGGCGGGCGACACTTCGACGAAACCGTCGCAAACAGGGGTTCTCCCTCCACCTCGTCCGCGGCCGAGGTGCTGGGGCGCCGTCCTCGACAGCCTGCTCGAGTTGGTTTGCGTCTGACTTCGCCGCGGACGATCGACCTGGAAATGACCCAAGGATGGAAGGCTCCTCCAGAGCCTCCAACGAACCCGGGGTGCCTCAGCCGCCCGCGGCAGACCCACTTGACGTGCTGACCTGCTGGCGGCTCGGACCCATCCTCGCCTACAAGGCGAGAGGGATCGGTCCTCGTCGGCGAACGACGACAGGGGCGCCGATCCACCGCTCGAGGGCGTTCTTGAGCTCACCCTCCCGCAATGGTTTGGTCAGGTAATCGTTGAACCCGGCGGCGAGGGCGATCTCTCGGTCGCCGTCCATGGCCCGGGCGCTCACACCGATGACGGGGGTGTGGGGTCCGCCTCGGAGTGTTTCGAGGGAGCGGATCTCTCGGGTGGCCCGGTAGCCGTCCATGTCCGGCATCATGACGTCCATCAGCACGGCGTCAAAGTCGTTGTGCCGGCAGGCCTCGACGGCATCGATGCCTCCGTCGACGATCTCCACCTCGTAGCCGAGCTTCTGGAGTGTGCGGGCGGTGGTGATCTGGTTGAGCTTGTTGTCCTCGGCGAGCAGTACTCGATGCATTGGTCGCTTCCCTTCCGTGGCGCCGGGGACCCAGGGATCGCGGGTCCTGGTCGGCGGGAATGGGGAGGATGATCCGGCGCACGTCGACGGGTGCGGGAGGGCGTCACGACCCTCCCGCACCCGTCACATGGTCAGAGCGTCCGGTCCACCCGTCGCCGTCAGCCCTCGTCGGCGGAGTCAGGTGCGTCGACCTCGTCGGGTGCGTCGGGTGCGTCGGCTTCGTCGACCTCGTCGGCTTCGTCGACCCCGTCGGCTTCGTCGACCCCGTCGGCTTCGTCGGCCTCAACCGGCTCGGTGGCGTCGCAGGCATCCGTGGTGCTGTCCACGCTGTCCACCTCATCTGCGGCGTCGGGCTCGTCGGCGGAGTCGGGCGCATCGACCTCGTCAGCCTCGTCGGACTCGCAGGCGTCGGTCGTGTTGATGTCGTCGTCGCTGTCGGCGACGTCCGCGACGTCGACGACGTCGGCAACGTCGGCGCTGTCCGGAGCTTCGGTTTCGTCGGCGGCCTCGGGTTGGGTGTCGTCGACGACGGTGACCGTCGGGTCGGGTGTGTCGGGCTGGCCGGGCAGGTTGCCCGTGGCGGCGAGCCCACCGGTGGTGGTGGCCGCGACGAGTGCACCGGCGACCACC
>JBQTKH010000180.1:0-14237 GCA_052386335.1 Microthrixaceae bacterium | reverse complement strand
GGGTGACAACACGGTGATGAAGGTCGAGCTGATCCACCCGATCGCCATGGACGAGGGCCTCCGGTTCGCGATCCGTGAAGGCGGTCGTACCGTTGGCGCCGGCCGCGTCACCAAGATCATCAAGTAGTCGGTTGCGAAGCGGAGCTTCGCAACCGAGCTTGTGCTGCCCGCCTTCGGCGGACTGAACTGAATCTCTCGACCGACCGGCGGAGCCGGATCGGCCGATGGCGAGGGGGGACCGCGAAGCGTTCCCCCTCACACTCCCCCCTCCTGGGGCCGAACCTTGAAAAGCGAGTTGGACAGATGGCTGAGAAGCAGAAGATCCGCATCCGGTTGAAGGCGTACGACCACGAGGTCATCGACCAGTCGACGAAGAAGATCGTCGAGACGGTGCTGCGCACCCAGGCCACGGTGCGGGGGCCCATCCCACTGCCCACCGAGAAGCACCGCTACACGGTCATCCGCTCGCCGCACAAGGACAAGGACAGCCGGGAGCACTTCGAGATGCGCATCCACAAGCGCCTCATCGACATCCTCGAGCCGTCCGCCAAGACCGTCGACTCGCTTCAGCGCATCGAGCTGCCCGCTGGCGTCGACATCGAGATCAAGATCCAACAGGTGTAGCAACGCCGAGTCAGCGATCGGTGGGGCCGACCCAGAGGGTCGGCCCTCTTCGCGCCCGGGGACACGCCGTGGCAGGATCCGGACATGATCAAGGTCGGCATCCAGATCCCCAACTTCACCTACCCCGACCCCGCGCCAGGTGACCTCTTTGAGAAGGTCGCGGCGATCGCCGTCGCCGCAGAGGACGCGGGCGCCGACACCGTCATGGTGATGGACCACTTCTACCAGCTGCCCCTGCTGGGCCCGCCCGACCACGAGATGTTCGAGGCCTACACGCTGCTCGGCGCGCTGGCAGCCCGAACCAAGACGGTGAAGCTCGGCACACTCGTCACCGGCGTGACCTATCGCAACCCTGCGATCCTGGCCAAGATCGTCACGACGCTCGACGTGATCTCACAGGGTCGGGCGTTCCTCGGCATCGGCGCCGCGTGGCACGACGTCGAGCACCACGCCCTCGGGGTGCCCTTCCCGCCCGTGAAGGAGCGGTTCGAACGGCTCGAGGAGGCAATCGAGATCTGCCGCGCCATGTTCCGCGGTGAGCGGCCCACCATCGAGGGCAAGCACTACACCGTCAAGGACGCGATCAACAGCCCGGCCCCCATCACCCCCGGGGGTCCACCGATCATGATCGGTGGCCAGGGCGAGAAGAAGACCCTTCGGCTGATGGCCCAGCACGCCGAGATGGCCAACTTCACCTCCGGCTTCGACGAGCTCCCGCACAAGCTCGACGTGCTCCGCAAGCACTGCGCTGATGTGGGACGCGCGTTCGACACGATCAACAAGACCCCGCTGTGCTCGGTGGTGGTCGGCGACACGATGGAGGAGGCGGTCTCCCTGCGCAACGCCTTCCTGCTGGCACGCGGGCTCGACTACGACGCGCTCGACGAAGCCACCCAGGCGATGGTGAGCGCTCGCATCGTGATGGGCGATGCCGATGCGGTGGGTGAGCAGGTGCAGCGACTGATGGCCCTCGGCCTCGACGGCATCACCGCCAACCTCCCCGCCAACGGCCACGACCCCGACGCGGTCACCCGGACCGTCGAGGTGCTCCGCGCCGCCGTCGGCTGAGCTGCACGGGATCCACCACCCAGGTGCGAAGGGTCCGAGCGACCTGGCCACGCCGCCGCACTGCTGGTGGTGCGCCTACGTGTCGAAGGTGACGTCGGCGACGCTGACCACGCTCGCGGCGCGGCCGGGAGCGGTCTGGAACTGCCAGTACAGGTTGGTGTGGGCGATGACCTTGTCGGCCGACGGCACCCCGTACTGCGAGTAGTCGTTGGTGGTGTGCGCATCCGCCACGAGGACGGTGTCGTAGCCGCGGGTGAACGCACCGTGGAGCGTCGACCGCACGCAGGCATCCGTCTCAGCCCCGCTCACGAGCAGACGGCCCACGCCGAGCCGAGCCAGGTCGGCTTCGAGCGTCGTGTCCTCGAAGGAGTCGCCATACTGCTTGTGCACGAGCGGTTCGACGTCCCGACGCTCGAGCTCCGGTACGTACTGCCATGTGTCGCTGTCGACGGGGAGCTGGTCGCTGTTGTGCTGCACCCAGATCACAGGGGCTGCTGCCGCTCGGGCCTTCTCCACCAGCCGGTTGATGTTCGCGATGACCTCGTCGCGCTGGTGGGCCTGGGCGACGACGCCGTTCTGCACGTCGATCACCAGCAGCGCCGTGTTGGGGCGTTCGCTCAAGCTGGTCATGGGGGTCTCCTGCTCGGTCGCGTCGCCCGCCGCCACGCATCGGGCAGCGCCGCATCGTTGGTAGCCCACGACCGGAGGCTCGGCAAGGGGCCCGAGCCGGTCGGGGCGGAGGACATCCAACGATGCCATGATGAGCCGATGATCGAGCGCTTCGAGGTCCAGCGGACCATCCCGGCCGACGCGGCCGACATCTTCAAGATCGTGACTGACCCGCGCGGGCACGTGGCCATCGATGCGTCCGGCATGCTCCAGAGCGCGTCGGGCGAGCCGGCCGGTGCCCTCGGCGACACGTTCACGATCCACATGGATCGAGAGGCGCTGGGCGATCTCCCGATGGGCAAGTACGACGTCACCGTCACGATCACCGGGTACGAGCAGGACCGCTTCATCACCTGGGAGGTCTCCGGCGAGGGGTTCCCGAGCATCGGGCACTACTACGGCTACCGACTGGAGCCCGTCGACGGCGGCACGATCGTGACGTCGATCTACGACTGGTCGAACATCGGCGACAACTGGAAGGCCACCGGCGCCTGGCCGATCATCCCCGAGTCGGCCCTCAAGGCAACCCTCGGCATCCTCGAGCGAACAGTCCGCTCGGCGTCCTAGCCCAGCGTTCCTGCATGACGCAGGCGCCCGCGCCGCCGACTGGTGGCTGTGGGCACCATGCCGCGTTGAGCTGCGGTAGCGAGCTGACAGGGCGTGGAGACAACGACTGCGAACAGATCATCGGCGACCACGGCGTGCTCGACCGACGTGCTCCACCGACGCGCCCAGAACCGGCAATTTGGGGGGAGCATCAATCGGGTTCGGGGTTTCCTGGAACCGTCGCCAGTGGCCGTAGCGCTAACACCTCGCGCCAGCCGGTGTTGGGTTCGAGAACGTCACTGAGCGTCCGCAAGCCAGCGCTTGGTCGCTTCCCAGTTACGGCGGGTGCGGTCAGATCCATCGGTTCCGGGCTTCTCGATCCAGTCAAAGACCTCTTTGCGGTGGAGTCGGTCAGCATCGGTCCGGGCCCAGATGTCGAGGAACGGCTGCATCTCCTCTGCCGCATATATGACGCCTTCCAGGACGGCGCTCGCGTGACTTGACGTCCCGGTGCTGTGGTCGGTCCACGCCGCGAGCATGAAGGCGGTAATCGCGTCCTGTTCCTCGCGGGGCCACTCCGTCCACGGAACAAAGCGAGGTGGGTCGCTCCAGGTGATCGCGCCCCAGACAGCGAACGGATAATCGAAGGGCAAGTCCGCCAGGGCGAGCTCAACGGCTCGTGGCAGGTAGTGCCTGAAGAGCGTTGTATCCCGGAAGTAAGAGGCACATCGCCGATGAACCCTTCAAGGTCGCCCCAGTGAGTTCGCGGAGCGGCTTGTTCCCTCCTGGGCTCGTTGCCCGGACGCTCGCTCGCGACGTGCCGTTCCAACCACTTGGCTCGATCTCGACGCCATCGAAGCAGCACCCGCAGGCGACGAACGTCGTCGGCCGAGGGTAACGAGCAAAGATGCGATAGAGATCGTCCAGCGCTTCGCTCACGCTCAACGACGATACGGGTTCCCTTGACGGTTGACCGGAATTGGTTGACCCCTGGAGCACATAGGTGCCGATACGCCACGTGCATCGTCCGGCTAAAGGCGAACCGACCTGGCGATCGGGAGCCCTTCTCATCTCGATCCCCGGCAACGTGCTGCCGAACTCAGGCCGCGTCGAACCCGGCCAGGGCTGGCGTGCGATCGATCTCCACGGGTGAGGGTTCGGGCGCCTCGGCCGCGCTGGGGGAGCCTCGGCTCGGGTGGCGGGGGTCGTCGGGAGGGACCATGGCGCGCTTGCCCTTGCCGTGGACCAGCGCCCAGCCGTGGTGGGTGTGGAGGTCATGGTGGCCGGTGCAGACGGGGTCGAGTTCGTCGAGGCGTGCGTGGAGTGTGTCCTTGAACTCGGCGCCGGTGCGGTGGTCGTGCTCGATGATCGTGCGTGAGCAGCCTTCGACCGTGCAGGTGGGTGAGGTCCAGAGCAGGGCGGTGCGCATGGCGGCGGTGGGGCCACGACCGAGGCTGGTGACGTTCAGGACGTCGACACCGTTGGTGATGACCATCTTCAGGATCGCGTCGCCCAGCAGGTCACGAGCGACCCGGACCGGCACGGGACCGACGCCGGTGATCTCGCAGAGCTCGTCGCCCTCGACCTGACCGCGGCGCAGGGCCTCGACATCGATCCGGAGGAGCCCGAGATGCCGCGGGTTCCGAGAACGCTTGGTTCCGGATCCGGATCCGGTACCTGAGCCGTCGCGGCTGCGTTGGGCCATGCGGACGAGCGCGTCCCACACGTAGGTGTCGCGTGCCTCACGCACTCCGGTGCTGCGGCGCTCATGGAAGATCTCATCGGCGAGCCGGTCGAGCTCGCTGATCACCACCGCCGCCTCGTCGGGGGTGCCCTGCGCGTGGAGGTGGACCATGCCCTCCCCGTCGGTGTGCCGCGACACCCGGCGTTGGCGGTGCAGGCGGGCGTGGGTGGCCTCGGGATCCCGGTCGGCTGCGGCACGAGCCCGACCGGCCTCCTCCTGGAGCTCGCGCAGGTTCGTGCGGCCTGCCTTCTGGATGAGATCCCCCTCCGCAGCCGGGTTCACGGAGGCGGCGCCGGCGATCACGCTGCCCTGCGCCGCCGACAACGATCCGTCGAGCATCCCCGCACGCGTCGCGGGCAAGGCCCGCAGCGCCTCCGAGGTGGCCAGGTCGGTCTTCGCCGCCGACAACGACGTGCCGACGGTGGCGGCGAGATGCTCCTCGGGGGACCGGAATCCCTTGCGCTGCCACTCCAACGAGTCGGCCATCCGTCGCGCCAGGAGCGTGCGAGCCGCCGACGCGGCCCGCACGATGCGGTCCAACCGCTCCACCAACCGAGTGGCCTCCGACGCCGGTACCGCATCCGGATCGATCGACCCCACCACCGCGACCAACGACGATTCGACCTCGCCAACATGCCGCTCGAGGGGTGACTGGAACATGCGCAAGACCCTATTCACGGGGTGTGACAGTCGATCGGGGGTGCGGTGTCGGCGCCCTCGGGTCCCCGCTGGTCGACGCGGGGATACGGTGCCGCATGCTCATCACGACGGCGTTCGACTTCCCCGGTTACGAGACGCTGGCGGTGCAGGGGGAGATCTTCGGGATCACGGTGCGGGCCCGGAACATCGGGGCGGGCTGCATGGCCGGGCTGCGCTCCATCATCGGCGGCGAGATCCCCGAGTTCACGAAGCTGCTCGCACAGAGTCGGAACGAAGCGATGGCCCGAATGGTGGCCGAGGCCACTCGGCGCGGCTCGAACGCGATCGTCGGCATGCGGTTCGATTCGGGAGCCATCGGCCAGTGGAGCGAGATCTGCGCCTACGGCACGGGGGTCTGGATCTCGCCGATCACCGACGTCGCCCGCCAGCAGTACGACGCCCTTGTGGCGACCGGGCAGCTTCCCCACCAGGACACCTATGAGCTCCGGGTCAGCGAGTGGACCCGCACCGAGACGATCCCGGGCCAGCCGCTCCGCTGATCACGGCGTTGGTGCGTCAGTGCTCCATCCGGGCGGCCTGGTCGGCGGCCGCCAGCACCGATGTCAGGTGCTCGACGTCGAAGGGCCGCTCCACGAGGGTCTCGGGGTCCCACTCACTGCGGGGGGTGGCGAAGAAGTCGCCGCCGTAGACGTGGATGGCCGCGGTGTGGGTGGGCCGAGGGTTGACCACGGCGTGGATCACGTCGCGCCCGAGCAGCACCGCATCGCCAGCATCGAGCTCCTTCCCGCCTGACGGGACGATGCCCTCGGGCCCGCGCCGGAAGAAGGTGTTGTCCTCCTGCCCCCGATAGATGCCGTTGGCGGCCCACATCCGGTGATCGTGGGGGAACAGCGAGACGTGCGGCGGCCACACGATCTGGAGCACCGTGAGGTCGTCGGAACGATGGAGCGGGTAGATCCCGCCTGGCCTCGGCCCACCGAGGGCGGCATCGATGGAGGACGGATCCGACAAGGCCCGGTCGAGGACCTCCTTCACGGCCGCAGGTGCGTGGGACTCGCCCAGTGCTGACCGGCAATCAGCCACGAACTCGTCGACATCGAACATGGGCGTCTCCTTCCTAGGTGGTCGAGCAATCGACGGCGACCGCAAGGGCAGCGCACACCTCGCGCATCCGATCGCCGCTCAGTGACCCGAGCCGCTCGACGAGCACAGCGATCGACACGCTCTCGACGGAGTCGAGGTTCACCGCCGTGCGCTGGGGCACGGGATCGTCGCCGGGTTCGAGGAGGACCTCGCTGGGCAAGCCGCGAACCGTCGTCGTGCACGGGGCGACGAGCGCTCGACGCAGACGTGGGATGGCAGCGTCTCGGGAGAGCACGACGACGGGACGCCGGCGGACCTCCGGAAGCTCGCACCACCACACGTCGCCGCGCCGCGGGGTTGGCGTCATGTCGTGGCCGCTGCAGCGCGAAACGACGCGAGGTCGCCCCACTCGTCGTCCTCGTCGAGCGGATGCTCGTCGTAGGCCGCGTAGGCGGCATCGATCTCGGCACGACGGTGGCGCGCCAGCAGCGCCGCCAGCGCCTCATCGAGCATCGCAGCATCCGTCGTCGTGCGCAGCCTGCGGGCCCGCGCCAGCAGATCCCCGTCGACCGTCGTACTGACCCGAACACGTCCCATGCCCCAACGATGCCACATCTATGCCATGATGTCATCCCCGCCTCTCGGCCTGTGCCGAGATCTCGTGCCACGGCCCCGAGGGCCTAGGCCACGACCCTCGGGACCGGCCGACGGCTCGACCCGGAGAATCTGGCGTTGCTGATGTCCGCTCAGCGAGCCTGAACAACGCCAGATCACGGGTGGTCGGGACGGTGACCCGGATGTGGTGACACGACCCGTCGGCTTGGACGGGCGGGTGGAACCCCGCTATCGTGCTCACTCCGTGCTTCCAGGGTTCCCCCTGGCAGCCGAGGATCGAAAACCGAAGTCCGGGCAGGCCCGCACTCGCAGGAACCGCCTGGCACAACCCAAACACGCTCCGCCGGCTTCTGCCCGTGCGGAGCGTTCGCGTGAACCGGGGCCCGATCCCGGTTCCTCCGCAGCAAAGAGAGACTCAGTCGTCATGGCGACCAAGGCAATCGTTGGCGAAAAGGTAGGGATGACCCAGGTCTGGGACGACGACAACCGCGTCGTGCCCGTCACTGTCCTCCGGGTCAAGCCGTGCCGCATCGTCCAGGTCAAGACCGACGAGCGCGACGGCTACACCGCGCTCCAGGTCACCTTCGGCACGAAGAAGGCCTCCAAGATCACCAAGCCCAAGCTCGGGCACTTCGAGAAGGCGGGCGTCGAGCCCGGCCCCCGCCTCGTGGAGCTCCGGCTCGACGACGTGTCGGACTACTCCGTCGGCCAGGAGCTCACCGCTGATCTCCTCACCGGTGGCGACAAGGTCGATGTCACCGCCGTGAGCAAGGGCAAGGGCTTCGCCGGCACGATGAAGCGCCACGGCTTCGGCGGCATGCCTGCCTCCCACGGCACGCACCGCACCCACCGTGCCCCCGGTTCCATCGGCGCCTGCGCCACCCCGTCCCGGGTGTTCCGCGGCCAGCGCATGGCCGGTCGGATGGGCGCCGAGAAGGTCACCACCCAGAACCTCCTCGTGGTCCAGGCCGACGCCGAGCGCGACCTCGTCCTCGTGCGGGGATCGGTCCCTGGCGCCAAGGGCGCCCTCGTCCTCATCCGCGACGCCGTCAAGGCAGGTGCCTGATGCCCACCCTCGACACCAAGGACGCCACCGGCGCCAAGGCCGGATCTGTCGAGCTCGACGACGCCATGTTCGGCATCGAGCCCAACGTCCCGGTCATGCACCAGGTGGTCACCGCCCAGCTCGCCGGCAAGCGCAGCGGCACGCAGTCCACCAAGACCCGCGCCGAGGTGCGGGGCGGTGGCGCCAAGCCGTGGAAGCAGACGGGCACGGGCCGGGCCCGCGCGGGCTCCAGCCGCTCCCCCCACTGGACCGGTGGTGGCGTCACTCACGCCCCCAAGCCGCGCGACTACGCCCAGCGCACCCCCAAGAAGATGATCCGTCTCGCCCTGCGCTCCGCGCTGTCCGACCGGGCGAGCGCCGAGCGCGTGCTCGTGCTCGACTGGGGTCTCGATGCGCCCAGCACCAAGGGCGCCATCGCGGCACTCGCCGCCAACGGCGTGGAGGGTCGCGTGCTCGCCGTGCTGCGGCCCGAGGACCATGCCGTCTGGAAGAGCCTGCGCAACCTCGACAACGTCCACATCTGTGGCACGGGCGAGCTCAACGCCTACGACGTGCTGGTGAGCGACTGGGTGATCTTCACCCCCGACACGCTCCCGGTCGACCGTCCGATCAGCCGCGGTGGCGCCCATGAGCAAGCCGCTGACGACACGGAGGAGGCATCGTGAAGGACCCCCGTGACGTCATCCTCGCCCCGATCGTGAGCGAGAAGTCCTACGCGCTGGCCGACCAGGCGCACGCTGCGTACACGTTCAAGGTGCACCCCGACGCCTCGAAGCCCGAGATCCACGACGCCATCGAGGCCATCTTCAACGTGAAGGTCCTCAAGGTGAACACCCTGAACCGGAGCGGCAAGCGCAAGCGCGACCGCAAGACCGGCACCTTCGGCAAGCGGCCCGACACCAAGCGGGCCATCGTCACCCTCGCCGAGGGTCAGACGATCGACCTCTTCCAGGCATAGGTCCGAACCCATGGCACTTCGCAAGCGCAAGCCCACCAGCCCCGGCCGACGGTTCCAGACGGTCTCCGACTTCAAGGAGATCACGAAGGACACGCCGGAGAAGTCGCTGTTGGCGCCCAAGCACAACACCGGTGGACGCAACAACTACGGCCGCAAGACCGCGCGCCACAAGGGCGGCGGCCACAAGCAGCGCTACCGCGTCGTCGACTTCAAGCGCACCAAGGACGGCGTGCCGGCCAAGGTCGCTGCGGTCGAGTACGACCCGAACCGCAACTGCCGCATCCTCCTCCTCCACTACCTCGACGGCGAGAAGCGCTACATCCTCGCCCCCAAGGACGTGAAGGTCGGCGACCTGCTGCAGTCGGGCCAGGGCTCCGAGATCCGCCCCGGCAACGCGCTGCCGCTGCGCTACATCCCCGTCGGCACCACCGTGCACAACATCGAGCTGCAGCCCGGTGGCGGCGGCAAGATGGCCCGCTCCGCCGGCTCGTCCACGCAGCTCGTGGCCAAGGAGGGCGACTACGCCACCCTGCGCCTGCCGAGCACCGAGATGCGCCGCGTGTCGATCGACTGCCGCGCCACGGTCGGCGAGGTCGGGAACTCCGAGGCCGAGCTCATCAAGATCGGCAAGGCCGGCCGCAACCGGTGGAAGGGCGTCAAGCCCCAGACCCGTGGCGTGGCCATGAACCCCGTCGACCACCCCCTCGGCGGTGGCGAGGGCAAGACCTCCGGTGGTCGGCATCCCGTGTCGCCCTGGGGCAAGCCCGAAGGCCGCACCCGAGACAAGACCAAGCCGTCCCAGAAGCTCATCGTTCGCCGGCGCCGTACGCGCGGCAGCCGGAGGTAGGACCCATGCCCCGCAGTCTCAAGAAGGGCCCGTTCGTCGACGACCACCTCCTCAAGAAGGTGGACGTCCTCAACGAGAAGGGCGAGAAGAAGGTCATCAAGACCTGGAGCCGTCGCTCCACGATCATCCCCGAGATGGTCGGCCACACCATCGCCGTCCACGACGGGCGCAAGCACGTCCCGGTGTACGTCACCGAGGCGATGGTGGGTCACAAGCTCGGCGAGTTCTCCCCGACGCGGACCTTCAAGTTCCACGCCGGCATGGAGAAGCAAGCCCGAGGACGTCGATAGCCATGGCCTTCGGAACCAAGACCAACGAGCGTCCCGGCACCCGTGCCCAGGTGCGCCACCTCCGCGTGTCGGCCTACAAGGCCCGTGAGGTCCTCGACCTCATCCGCGGCCTCCACGTCGACGACGCCGACGGTGTCCTCGAGTTCACCGACCGCGCCGTCGCCGCCGACATCCGCAAGGTCCTGTCGGCCGCCGTCGCCAACGCCGAGCACAACGACGAGATCGATCCGAACGAGCTCTACGTGTCGGCCTGCTACGCCGACGAGGGTCCCACCCTCAAGCGCTGGCGCCCCCGTGCCCGTGGCCGTGCCACCCGCATCCGCAAGCGCACCTGCCACATCACGCTCATCGTGAGCCGCATGGACCCGAAGAAGCTCGAGCAGCGCCAGGCCCGCACGGCTGCCGCCGTCGGTCGTGGCGGCGTCCGGCGCGATGCCGCCGAGGCCCGCCGGGCCCGCGTGGCCAAGAGCAAGGCCGCCGCCGCTGAGCACGACCACGACCACGAGGGTCACGACCACGACCACGAGGGTCACGACCACGACCACGACCACGACGACGACGTGACCGACGAGGTCATCGAGGACGCTGAGGTCGAGACCCCCGCCGAGTCCGAGGAGGCCACCGAGGCCGCCGTCGAAGAGGCCGCCGACGACACGGCCGCCGCCGACGAGACCGAGACTGAGGCGTCCGACGACGCCACTGAGGAGAAGAGCTAGTGGGTCAGAAGGTCAACCCCTACGGGTTCCGGCTCGGTGTCACCACCGAGTGGAAGTCGCGTTGGTTCGCCGACCGCAAGGAGTACGGCAACAACGTCATCGAGGACTGGAAGATCCGCGACTTCCTCATGACCCAGCTGCCGCACGCTGCGATCAGCCGCGTCGAGATCGAGCGCACCCGTGAGCGCCTCCGCGTCGACGTGCACACCGCCCGCCCCGGCATCGTCATCGGTCGCCGTGGCGCCGAGGCCGACCGCCTGCGCGCCGGCCTCACCAAGATCTCCGGCAACAACAAGGTCCAGCTCAACATCCAGGAGATCAAGCAGCCTGAGCTCGACGCTGCCCTGATCGCCCAGGGTGTGGCCGACCAGCTCGCTGGCCGCGTCGCCTTCCGTCGGGCCATGAAGCGCGCCGTGCAGAGCGCCCAGAAGGCCGGCGCGCTCGGCATCCGGGTGCAGTGCTCGGGTCGCCTCGGCGGCGCCGAGATGTCCCGCACCGAGTGGTACCGCGAGGGCCGCGTCCCGCTGCACACGCTGCGCGCTGACATCGACTACGGCTTCCGTGAGGCCCGCACCCCCGCCGGCCGCATCGGCGTGAAGGTGTGGCTCTACAAGGGCGACATCCTCCCGTACAAGGCCGCGACCGACGACAAGATCACCCGCGAGGCAGCGATGGCCGTGGGGGAGACCTCCGGTGCCAACGAGCCCCGCCGGGTCGTGTCGAGCTCTGCCGCCGCTCGTCGCAAGCCCGAGGGTGTCGGTCCCGACACCGATGCGCCGGTCGAGGCCGAGCCGCTCGTGAAGGAAGCCGATCCCGAGCTCGAGCGCCTCCTCGCCGAGGAAGAAGAGATCGAGCGCCGCGTGCACGATCACCACGAGACCCCGAAGTTCCATCCGGGAGACGCTGACTGATGACTTCGACTCGCAACCAGAGGTTGCTCGCCGAGCTTCGAGGCGTTCCGGCCGACCGAATGAATCGGCTCGGCCTCCACACTGAGGGCGGCTTCCAATGCTGATGCCCAAGAAGGTGAAGCACCGCAAGCAGCAGCGCGGGCGCATGAAGGGTCAGGCCAAGGGTGGCACCGAGGTGACCTTCGGCGAGTACGGCATCCAGGCGCTCGAGCCCGGGTGGATCACCGCTCGCCAGATCGAAGCCGCCCGTATCGCCATGACCCGCAAGACCCGCCGCGGCGGCAAGGTGTGGATCACGATCTTCCCGGATCGCCCCGTCACCGAGAAGCCCGCCGAGACCCGCATGGGCTCGGGCAAGGGCAACCCGGAGCGCTGGGTCGCCGTGGTCAAGCCGGGCCGGATCCTCTTCGAGCTGTCCTACCCCGACCCCGTCCTGGCCCGTGAGGCCATCGATCGGGCCATCCAGAAGCTGCCGATCAAGGCTCGCTTCGTCACCCGTGAGGAGGGCTTCTGATGGCCTCCAAGACCGACGCCTACCGCGACCTCGACGACGCCGGCCTGCTGCAGGCCTTGGCTGACACGAAGGAGGCGCTGTTCAACCTGCGCTTCCAGAACGCCACCGGGCAGCTCGACAACCACGCCAGCATCGGCGACACCCGCCGCAACCTGGCTCGCATCAACACCGAGCTCCGTGCCCGCGAGATCGCGGCCGCTGAGGCGCTCGACACCCAGAGGGAGAACGCCTGATGGCCGACGAGACCACCACTCGGCCCAACGCCCGCAAGCTGCGCGAGGGCATCGTGACGTCTGCGGGGATGGACAAGACCGCCGTCGTCACCGTCACCACCCGCAAGCCGCACCCGCTCTACAAGAAGACCATGGTGCGGACCAAGAAGCTCTACGTCCACGACGAGACGAACGACGCCAAGCTGGGCGACAAGGTCCGGGTCCAGGAGACCCGCCCGATGTCCAAGCTGAAGCGCTGGCGCCTCCTCGAAGTCCTGGAGCGTGCCCGATGATCCAGCAAGAGTCACGCCTTCGGGTGGCGGACAACAGCGGGGCCAAAGAGGTCCTCTGCATCCGCGTGCTCGGCGGCACCAAGCGCCGGTACGCATCCATCGGCGACATCTTCGTCGCCACCGTGAAGGACGCCATCCCCGGGGCCGCCGTCAAGAAGGGCGAGGTCGTCAAGTGCGTCGTCGTCCGAGTGAAGAAGGAGAAGCGCCGTCCCGACGGCAGCTACATCCGCTTCGACGAGAACGCGGCCGTGCTCATCAACGACCAGATGAACCCGCGTGGCACTCGCATCTTCGGCCCGGTGGGCCGCGAGCTGCGGGACAAGAAGTTCATGAAGATCGTCTCCCTCGCTCCCGAGGTCCTCTGAGATGTCGCACTCGCAAGCAGAGCTTGCTCGGCGAGCTGTTCGAGTTCCGGCCGACCGGATGAACCGGATCGGCCTACACACAGAGGGCATTGTCTGATGGCTGGCTTGAAGATCAAGAAGGGCGACAAGGTCCGCGTGCTCACCGGCAAGGACCGCGGCAAGGACGGCAACGTCACCCGCGTCATGCCCGCCCTCGGCAAGGTGATCGTGGACGGCGTCAACGTCGCCAAGAAGCACCAGCGGGCCACGAACGCCACGATGCAGGGCGGGATCATCGACAAGGACATGCCGATCCCCGTCGCCAACGTGGCGCTCATCTGCCCGGCGTGCGGGAAGCCGACACGCGTCGGCTACACGATCGACGGCGACGGCACGAAGACGCGCACCTGCAAGAAGTGCGGAGGTGAGATGGCATGACCGACACGACCACAGCCGCCCAGACGCCTCGACTCCGGGCGAAGTACGACGAGGAGATCCGGGACGCGCTCAAGGAGTCGCTCGGGCTCAGCAACGTCATGCAGGTGCCACGCCTCGAGAAGATCGTCATCAACATGGGCGTCGGGGACGCCGTCGGCCAGCCGTCGCTCCTCGAGGGGGCCGTCAAGGACCTCACCACGATCGCTGGACAGAAGCCCGTGATCACCAAGGCCAAGAAGTCGATCGCGAACTTCAAGCTTCGTGAGGGCAACGCGATCGGCACCAAGGTGACGCTGCGCGGGGCTCGCATGTGGGAGTTCCTCGACCGGCTCGTCAGCCTGGCGATCCCCCGCATCCGTGACTTCCGGGGTCTCAACCCCAATGCGTTCGACGGCCGGGGCAACTACACGTTCGGCGTGACCGAGCAGCTGATCTTCCCGGAGATCGAGTACGACGCGATCGATGCCCCTCGAGGGATGGACATCACCATCGTTACGACCGCCAAGACCAATGCCGAAGGCAAGGCCCTCCTCGACGCCTTCGGCTTCCCGTTCAAGCGTGAGGGACAGAGCTGATGGCCAAGAAGGCACTCATCGAGAAGCAGCAGCGCACCCCGAAGTTCAAGGTGCGCGCCTACAC
>JBQTKH010000179.1:0-2152 GCA_052386335.1 Microthrixaceae bacterium | reverse complement strand
AGTCAGCCGTGCGGGGATCGTCGGCCCCCATCACCTCGAGCAGGTCGATGTACCGCTGGCGAGCATCGTCGTCGTCCTTGACCTTGTCGATCAGGCCGTCGAGCTCCGCAGTGACGTCGATCCGGTGGGCATCGACCCCCACTCGGGCCAGGGCGGCCACCCGCCGCGTCTCGGCCGACTCGGGGATGCGCTCGAGGAGCGCCAGCGCCTCGGCGACGTCCGCATCGGCGCCACGCGCGACGAGCAGCTCGGCGAGCGCCACGACCGCTCCGGCGTGTCCAGCTTCGAGGTCGAGCGCGGCGCGCAGGGAAGCCTCATCACCAGCGGCGACGAGCTGGCCGACGGCGTCCTCCTCCTGCGTGGGGAGCAGGCCGCTCACGAAGGCGCGCACCGCGGCCTCCGGCTGGGCCCCGACGAAGTGGTCGACGACCTTGCCGTCGTGCATCGCGTAGACCGCCGGGATGCCCTGCACCTGGAAGGCCTGGGCCACCTGCGGGTTGGTGTCGACGTCGACCTTGGCGAGCACGACCTTGCCGCCGGTCTCGTCGATCACCTTCTCGAGGATCGGCCCGAGCGTCTTGCACGGGCCGCACCACTCCGCCCACAGGTCGATCACGACCGGCTGCTGCTTGGAACGCTCCGCCACCTCAGTGGGGAAGGTGGCATCGGTGACATCGATGAACATTGCGCGGATCTCCCAGGGGGGCTTGGTCGCTCCAACCTACCGGCGGAGATACCCTCGCCCACGGGCCCGGAACCGCCACCCGTGCCCGTTTCCCGTGGGAGGAGCGTCGTGACCGAGGACATCAAGGGCGTCGACCAGGCCAAGGTCACGTCCTGGCTCGAGGCCAACATCCCCGGGTTGCAGGGCCCGCTCACCTTCGAGCTCATCGCCGGCGGCCACTCCAACCTCACCTACGCCGCCACCGACGCGACCGGCCACCGCTACGTGCTGCGTCGCCCACCGCTCGGGCAGGTCCTCGCCACCGCGCACGACATGAGCCGCGAGCACAAGATCATCTCGGCCCTCGGTCCCACCGATGTGCCCGTTGCTCCAGCGCTCGGCCTCTGCACCGACGAGTCGGTGAACGGGTCGCCCTTCTACGTCATGGACTTCGTCGACGGGCAGGTCCTGCGCGATGCCACCGCCGCGCGCGCCATCGAGCCGTCCGCTCGTCGCAACGCCAGCATCTCGATCGCCGACACGCTCGCCCGCATCCACGCCGTCGACCCCAGCGCGGTGGGCCTCGGCGACCTCGGCAAGACGGAGGGCTACATCGCCCGCCAGCTGAAGCGCTGGTACAGCCAGTTCCAGAACAGCCAGACGCGACCGCTGCCGCTCGTCGACTCCGTGCACGAGGCGCTGGCGAGCCGCATCCCCGACCAGGGTCCGGCCACCATCGTCCACGGCGACTACCGGCTCGACAACTGCATGACCGATGTCGACGGCAACGTGATCGCGGTGCTCGACTGGGAGATCTGCACGCTGGGCGACCCGCTCGCCGACGTCGGGCTGCTGATGGTCTATTGGACCGAGGCCTCCGACAACGCCCCGATGCTCCTCACCGCCCCCACCACGGTCGAGGGCTTCCTGTCCCGCAAGGAGGTGCTCGACCGCTACGCGGAGGTGTCGGGCCGCGACCTCTCGCAGATCGACTTCTACGTGGCCTTCGGGTACTGGAAGCTCGCCTGCATCGTCGAAGGCGTCTACGCGCGCTACGTCGGCGGCGCGATGGGCTCCGATGCCTCAGGCTTCGAGGGGTTCGCCACGCAGGTCGACCGGTGCGCCGAGGCGGCCGCTGACGCCGTGGCGCGGCTGGGATGAGCGGGCAGCCACGATGACCCTCTACACCGTGCTCGAAGAGCCGGAGCTCCACGCCCCCGTGCTCGTCATGGCCCTCAAGGGCTGGATCGACGCCGGTCTCGGTGCCGATGGCGCCGCGGAGACGCTCGTCGACCAGATGGAGCGCCACACGATCGCCCGCTTCGATGCCGACGAGCTCCTCGACTGGCGAGCCCGCCGGCCGGTGATGCGACTCGAGGACGGCATCAACACCCGTCTGTCGTGGGAGGAGACCGAGCTGTCGTGGGCACGCGATGCCAGCGGGAACGACGTGCTGCTCCTGTTCGGCAACGAGCCCGACCACGCGTG
>JBQTKH010000178.1:0-5350 GCA_052386335.1 Microthrixaceae bacterium | reverse complement strand
GTGAAGATCATTTTGGGAGCACGTTCTCCTTGGCGAAATACGCCGCCGCCCGCTTGAGGATCTCGTTCTCCATCGCCAACGTGCGCACCTCGCGCCGCAGCTTGGTCAGCTCCCGGCGCTCGTCGCTCGTCAGGCCCTCCTTCTTGCCTCCGTCGACGTCGCCCTGGTCCACCCAGCGTCGCAAGCAGCTCTCGCTGATCCCAAGATCGACCGCGATCTGGCGGATCGGCTTCGCTCGCTCCTGCGCCAGCTCAACCGCGCGCTGACGGAACTCCGGAGGCTTCGGTGCCGGCATCCAGACTCCTCTCCGAGATGGTCACTACCACCTCAGCTCAGGTGTCCGGAGAACCGGGGGATGCTCAGGTCTGGTTGGGCTTCTTCGCGCTGCACCGAGAATCGTTAACCGTGGAGGTTCTCGTCTTCGTAGTCGGGGCCCAGGCAATGCTCTGGGGCCTTGGTGACCTGCTCGCCTCGTACGTGCTCCATGGCGGCAACGCGGCTGCGCCGTTCCAGTGGCCGACTAGCACCGAGCGGGCCGATGCCGGCGATCCCCAACAACTCGCTGACGCCGGCCCGCGCGCAACGCGAGAGGTCCGCAGTCGGCGCTAACACACTCAGCCCGGCTGGCGGGCCGAGCGCTCGATCAGCTAGCCGGACCGTCAGCTCGCTCAAGATTTGGTGCAGTGAAGAGATCTCTTAGGAACAGAGTCAATTCAGCCCAGATGCTTGTGGGGCTCACCGGTGTCAATGTGACGATGTCGGCGGGCTCGGCTCCCGTGCTCCCTACTTGCCACAGTCCTTGGGCCTTGCCGAGGTCGCCGACCTCGAGCCGTCGGGGCGACATCCCCGGATCAGTTGGCTGCGACTCAACCGCCCACAGGCGCCGTTGCCGAGCGGGCACCTGCGTCGCCTCGGGCCAAGCCTTTCCACGTCGACGGGGCGCCTCGAAGACCTGGCGCAGCTCGCCGTAACTCATGCGGCGCTGCGGTGCGTCGGGTGTCTCGCGCGGGCCCAACTCGACAAGCGTTGCAACGGCGGAGGGCAAGTCGACTGACGCGGCGACGTTGACGTCGGCGGGACCATGTATCCTGTTGGTCGGCACCGAAACGATGGTGTGATAGCTGATCCAGCAATGTGCACCCAAGGCGCGTCCCGCGTTCACCGCGGTCACAGTCATCTCTACGTGGGGTTGCGCAACTGTCTCGGCCATCTCGAGCAACGGTGGATCGACCTCACCGGAGCTGCTGATCGCGCCGACCTGGATCAGTTCCTCCACGACGTCGCGACCGAATCGATCGGAAGCCTCGGCCAGGCCTACGGAGTACGTAGCTGCGAGCGCGGCAACGTGGGGCTCACCGATCCTCAGCTCGCCCTCGCCGGGAGAGTATGCAAGGTCAGGCATCACGGAGCTTCACCGAGCCGGCGATACCCTCGAGCTCCTCGCGGCGGACAGCGAACTCGATCGTTTCGACCGTTGCCGAAAGGACCAGCAGTTTTGTTGCCAAGCGGTAGTGCCACTGCATGAGTGTGACGCGAATGCCATCCACGACGTGCGCGAGAACGATCGACCCGACAAGAAGTTCTTCCCCCTGCGAGGCGCCGCGAACATCGATGGGGAACGCGGACTGGAGCTCTCGCGCGAGCGCGGCCGCTTGATCACGAGCGTATCGGCCGATATCGAAGTCTTTGCCGAGCGACTGCGTTACGACGTTGACGTTCGCTCGGAATAGATCTTCATTGCGAGGCGGCTCTCGTATCACGAGGGATGCGCCTTCGAAACTGTGGACAGTTTCCCAAGTAGCGGGATAGCTCAACGCCCACCCGGCGCCGTCGTCGAAGTGCGTTCGCGTCGCAGTTGCCGTCATCGATACGTCTTAGTTGCTGAATAAGCCCTTGAGACGAGGACTCGCAAAGGCCTGCTCCTTCCACCATCTGCCCGCTCTCTTACCTACCCAGCCTCCGATAGCGGCTCCCGCGATGCTGCCCAGTGGCGGCGCCACGGGCGCGAGCAATGCAGCTCCGGCGGCCGCCCCGACCAAGCCACCGCCGGCTTCGAGCCCGATCGCTGCACCAATGCGGTTCGCCCGTTGCTGATCCGAGAGCTCAAGACCCTGATCTGCGCGGTGCTGGTCGACTCCCGACTGGACCACGTCGAAAGCAACCGCCGCGACTCCGATCACGCTCGCGACACGATTTAGATGCTTGGCACTCCCGAGGCTGGTTCCGAGGTGGCCAAAGCGTTGCCGGTACTTGTAGTACTCGCTGACGAGACTGCCTCCTTGTACGTGAGGCCGAATTCGTTGCGTCAGAGCTCTGGTAAGGCCTGTCAGGACGGTGTCGGCGCCATCGATGGCGGAGGAAAGGAAGACCCAGCTCGCTCCTCCAGGGACGAGAGCCCACGGCCCTGTCCCTAGGACTTGCCCCGCGATCCCAGCGGCACCGCCCTCTGCTGCGTTCCGTGCTATTGCTTCCACCTCGAGGAGGGTCGCATCGACCACGAGCCTGGCCCCGAGCACGCCCACCTGTGCCTGCACACCGCTCGAGCGAGCACCCACGCCGAGGAGTTCGACCGGAGGAGGCGGAGTGTGAGCCCAACCGCGAATCAGTTCGGTGTTGACGTCGCCGAGAGCTCCAGCGTCGGCGCGCAAGCCCCGGGCGAGCGACCGGAGCTCGTCGGTGTCGATGTAGATGCGCATCGAGGCAGGCCCTAGCGGATCCCGAGTGTGCGGGCGATGCCCTGCCACGCAGGATCACCGGGGCTAGGCAGCCGGCTGGGGTCCCATCCACTGCCCAGCCAGGGCGGGAGTATGCCGGGACCTGGTCGGAACGCGCTGATTGCCGCCCGTGCTCGACGCTCCAGCCCTGCGATCATCTCGATCTGTGCACGGACGCGCGCCGCGATCCTCCGGAGCTCGTTGGCAACGCTCCGGAGTTCCCCGGCGAGCTGTCCCGCCCGTCGCTGACGTTCTGCCATCTGGTGACGAAACCGGTCCGCCTTGGCGCACTGCCACGACGCAGCGTCAGCCCGATGCTTGACCCGATGCCCGATCTCACCCAGGTGTTGAGCACGCCGATGAAAGATGCCCGCCAGAGCCTCGATCGCATCGGGGTCCCCCAGTGGAGACCACATGTCGTTCCCCAGCGGTAGGGCTAATGGGGGTCGACCACCTTGCCCGAGTGGCGGGTGAGGATGGTCTTGAGCCGCCAGCGGGTCAGCACTATCGCGCGCAGGACCTTGAGTCCTACTCCTAGATCGTGCGCCCGCTGGGTCGGTGAGGTCGATCTGGACGGCTGGTGGGATGACGTGCCTCGAGCACTGAACCATTAGCGGGCTGCTGGTCGCCTCGTGCTCACATCCGACAACGACCAGGAGGCGCCGGTGCCGAAGGTGTTCGTGGGTCACGACTGGCCTGCTGGAGCTTGTTGAGCATTGGCTCGAACTCGCCTTGCCAGGCGCTCCGGAAACGCTCCGCTGCCGGACCGACCCAGTAGGTGTTACCGAGCTGGCTGCGGATTGTGCTGGTCAGCTCGGCGACGTTTCCCGATTCGCGGTCGAACGTCGACTTCAGGGTCGTGAGCTGGTCGATTTCTCCACCGATTGCAGGCATTCCCGCCTCCCGTCGTCACCTTGTGACTCGGGTGCGTCCGATGGCAACAACGCGGGGGAAGGCTCCCCGTGACGCATTTGAATCACAAGGTCTTGTCGGGTCCCCCTTGAGCAGACGAGACTTCCTGCGCTCTCTGGCGTGATGCGGCTGGGCGGGAGGCATGATGGCTACGGAGGAGGAGGTTTTCGTCGACTTCTCGGTCGACGAAGTGTTGGCATTGAGCGACGCACTCGCTCTTCCGGCTCCTCCGTTCGTCGATGCTGGCTCCTTGGGCGCTCGCGCCGACCTCCGGGGCGAACTGATGGCGGCCGGGCGACGCTCGCTTGTGGCACGGCACGTGATGACGGTGGAGAACGACAGCGAGATCCGCGTTCTACCGGCGGTCAGGCGCTTGTTCGAACTCCTCGCCGAACCCGGTCTCCTCGCAAGGACGATGTATGAGGAGGCGGGGAACGTCGAGACCCGGTTGTTCGCTGCCGTGCCCGAGGTGGCAATAGAACATCTCCCGCTCAGGGGCGAGATCCACCGCTTGACACCCTTCGAGACCGAACAGTTACTCGCGCGGATACTGACGGTCGTGCAGCTGGACGAACGACCGGTCCCCGTATCCCAGGCATTTGAATTGACGATGGGGGACCTGCGTCGTTCGGCCGAGTGCCTCGTTGCCGACCGTCGAGCTGATGCCATCTCCGTGATCACGGGCGTTGGCGTCCCGCCCGAGGCAGCCGAGGCGTTCGTCGCGGCCCTGGTCACGCGGGTAAGTAGCGCGGCGGTGACGCTCCTCTACCAGCCCGATGAGGGCAGCCTTCAGGGAGGCGAGCTCGCCTGGCTGGACGGTGGTGAGAGTGGTCTTTGGCTTACTCCGATGCCCGACGACACTCCCGCTGCCGAGAACGGTGATGCATCGGACTTCGAGGACTTGACGGTTGTGATAGCGCCGACGAGCACGAAATGGATCGCCGACGAGCTCCTGTCCTACTTGCCAGATCAGGACCGGGGTTCCGCGGCGGGATCCTGCTGACGCTTGGACGGACGTGTTCCGGGCTCCGAGATGCGGTCCTCGACCGCCTTCCAGATCGCGTCGGCGTCGAAGCGACGATCCGGTGCAGACGAGCGGAGCCCTTCGAGCATGAGGGCGATGCTGTTCAGCGCGCCAGCCTCGGCGTCGTTGAGCTTGCGTAGCTCCTTGAAGAGGACATCGTCCGTCGGGTTCACGTCGCTACCAGCTCCCGCCGCCCGGGCGATCGGACATCTTGAAGTAGGTGATTCCCTCGCCACACGGGGACTTCAGGTATCCACTGCGCTTCGCGTCATCGAGGAACTCCTTCTCATCCCCTCTCCCTGTTCGCTCGATGCGTCCGAGTTCGTCGGCGTACACGCTTCCAGCGTCATGACCGAGAAGCGGGTCGCTGGGGTCGCTGAAGAAGTGCGTGGGTCGGCCTGCTAGTGGGACCGACGGCAGTCCCATCTTCACGACCTCGTCATTCCTGTTCACGAGTGCGAGGGACTCCCTGACGCCACTCGGGGGTGGCTTGAGGTGGACGAAGGGTGAGCCAGCCGTGATCAGGTGTGTGACCTTGTACGGACCGGGTGCACGCGCGAAGTCGTCGGCGACCATCCCGCCCTGGCTGTGACCCACAAGCATCAGCTGACTCCCTTGAGGGACCTTCATATCCTTCAGGGCGTCTCGAACAGCACCCTCGTATGCACTGTTTCCGGTTGTCTCCGAGCTGACCGCACCA
>JBQTKH010000177.1:0-16859 GCA_052386335.1 Microthrixaceae bacterium | reverse complement strand
GGCTCGGGTGATGGACTGGCTTTCCCAGTGGATGAGGGTGCGGCTGATGGCGTAGTCGCGGTAGCGGGTGGTGGGGGAGAAGCTGCCGCTGGTCTTGTCGAGCGTGAAGGCGAACAGCTCGGCGTTGACGTGCTTGGCTTCGTACACGCCGCTTTGCCAGGACGCGATCTTGGCGCCGGTCCCGATGCCGAAGGCGGCCAGACCGACCACTACCGTTAAACGACCCCGGCCCTCGAGCCGATCACCCCAATGACCCGAGCAGTCACGGAACCCGGGGCGCTTCACGGCATCGGCACCGGAATTGCATCGCAGCGGCTACGAGGCATTCGGCCGGCTAACGGGCCAGCCGTAGCTGGACTCCGTCTCGCTCGAGTACTCCTCGCGTGACGAGTCGCTCAATGGCCTGTTCGAGCCCGTCGATGACCTGTGCGGTGCGGCGGCGCCAGCCGAACACGCGCGCTACGTACATCGAGAGGTCGTCCTCGTCGATGGAGTGTGCGTCTTGGACCGCCAGGGTCAATGCTTTGTCGACCTCCTGCGGACTGATGTCCTCGAGCTTCCGTTCGGAGCGCGGGTCGGTGGTCGGTACCCGAACAATCGACAGGTCCTGGTCCGGCATCGACAGGAAGCCGCTGTCGTCCAGTCGGAGCGACATCCGTGAGGCCTGCCGCATTGCGTCGTACACCACCGATTGCGCTGTGACCGTGGCGTTCACACCCCACGCTTCAACGATTCGTCGGAACACCACACGCTGATGGATCGGTCCTTCCTGGACAACCAGCTCGGTGAGCATCTTGTTCAGTGCAGGCCATGCGTTTCGGTCCTTGATCGACAGTGCTGTGAGTGGCTGACCCAGCCGGGCGACTCGATAGGGAACCGTCCAGCCAGGTGGGGCGTCCCAGTCGGCCTCGCCGTGGTCTACGACAACACCAGCCACAGGTTCGTCCACCGCTGCTTCGGGATCCGCGGTCCTGCCAATGGCGGCGTCGAGCGCTCGGCGCAGCCGAACCTCCTGGCCGTGGCGGTCGCGGAACCACGCGAGGCTCCAGATCCGTAGCAGTCGCCACCCAAGTCCCTCGAGGACTGACTGACGAAGTCGATCTCGATCCCGAGCGACGAGCGACGAGTGATAGTTGGGACCGTCCAGTTCCAGCCCCATGAGGTAGGACCCAGGCCGATCAGGGTCGACGATGCCGAGGTCTACCCGGTAGCCAGCCAGCCCTACCTGTGGGACGACCTCGAAGCCCCATCGCTCGAGAACGTCGCGGACCTCGGTGTTCAGTGGCGGCTCCGCCTCCCGCAGCGACGGAAGCTCCACGAGATGAGTGAGCTCGTCTCCGCCCCGTTCAGCGAAGCGAAGGTACCCGGCGAGGTGCCGAACGCCTTCCGCGGCGGAGGACTCCAGCTGCGACGCCGAGATCGAGGTGACGATCTCGACTCGGCGCTTCGCCCGCGTGATCGCAACGTTCAATCGCCGATAGCCACCGGCGAGGTTCAGGGGTCCGAGATTGAGGGTGAAGTTGCCGGCCTCGTCGGGCCCGTATCCGATCGTGAAGATCATGATGTCGCGCTCGTCGCCCTGAACATTTTCGAGGTTCTTGACGAAGAACCCGTGAAGCCGGTCCTCGTTGAGCAGACCAGCGAGGAGGGGCTCGCGGACAGCCCGAGCCTCGAGGGCCGTATGCACGGCATCTGCTTGTTTGGCGGAGAAGGTGACGACCCCGAGACTCAGATTCGGGTGTTCCCGGCGGTGGAACAGCACCCGATCAACGACCGTCTCCGCCTCCACAATGTTGTCGTTGGCTGCGGCCTTCCCACGGCGGTACACGCCATCGACCCGCATCACCTCAATGCCGACGTCTGGGGCGTCGTGGACCGCGCCCGGGAACGTCCACAACCGGCCGCCGTAGAAGCCGAAGTTCGAGTAGGTGATCAGCGACTCGTGCTCAGAGCGGTAGTGCCAGTTCAGCGAGAGCGATCGCAGCGATCCAGTGCCCTTGCACAGATCGAGAACAGACTCATAGATCTCAATCTCCTCGTCGTCGTAGACGTCGTCACTCCCGTCGGAGACCGAGAAGAAGCTCGACGGAGGCAACTGCTGTTGGTCACCCGCGACGATGAGCTGGTCGCCGCGGTAGATGCAGTTCACCGCATCGCACGGCCGGACCTGCGAGGCCTCATCGAAGATCACCACGTCGAAGCGCATGCTCGGAGGAAGAAACTGCGAGACCGCGAGCGGGCTCATCATGAAACAGGGCTTGAGCTCCTGCGCAACGGCTCCCGCCTGATCGAGCAGCCGACGAATGGGCATGTGCCGCTTCTTCTTGGCCGCCTCGCGTTGGATGATCCCGCCTGCTCCGGCAATTGACGTCGGCCGACGCGCGGTGCATCGGTTGATCACCTCAGCCGAAGCCTCCGAGACCGCTCGCTGATCGAGATTGCGGTAGCCCGCCACGAGCGCGTCGCGGTCAGCGGCACGGTGGGGTTCCACGCGGCGGTCGGAGGCCACGACCGAGTCGACCCAAGCCGTAAGGACCGCGCGCTCAACGATCGGTCCGATCTCGTCCGCGGTCACCCGCTCGTCGATGCAGAAGGAAACCGCTGGCTCCGCCCCCAACTCTCGCAACGCCTCGCATGACCGCGTGTACTGGGCCCACTCCTCGATGTCGGCGACGTTCCTGGCCAGGTCACTGACCAGCAGGCGTACGTCGCCGAAGTCGCTCCTCAGCTCGGCGGCCACCTCATCGGATCGCTCTGGCGCAAACTGCTCAGCGATCGCGTGCGCGTGCTTCCTCCAGTCGGCGAGCGGTGCTCCGAGAAGCTCGGCCGGCCGGGCCATGTTCAGAAGGGCCTGCGCACCACGTCGCGATGTGGGACGACCGACGACGGCTCGGACTTCGACTGCCCAGTTGATGGCCTCCCTAAGTGCCGTGAGATCCGTGTCAAGACCCGAAAACAGGTGGCCCAGGAGCACTTCGTCCGTGGCCCGGTGCCGGTCGATCTCTTCTGTTGACTCCTCGATCGCCGCCCGAGTCTCGAGGGCCTCGATCAACCGCCCCAGGTTCACCTCCGGTCCAAGGATGGGCACAGCGTCGGTGAAGGCCTCCCCGAGCCCCTCCAGTGGCCCCCGGAAAGCCTCGCACCAGCTCGCCAGCTCGTCGGCGGTGAGACGACGAAGTGAAGCCGAGGCCCCTGGCCACGTTTGCTCCACCGTGGTCGCCCACGCGTCGATCAGCTCCGCTAGGCGGCGGCCAGCGGCGACGACGGCTGGGTCGGGATGTCCGTTCAGCCCGACTTGAGCTGCCACCTGTCCGGGATCGAGCTGGTCCCCCGCGACCGCAACGACTCGTTGCGCGATGTCGATTGCCTTGGCGATGGCGTCGAAGTCGGCTCCGTCGCGTGTGTAGTAATGGGGCCCGAGCACGCCAGCGTGCCGGCTCTCAGCCTGTGACAGCCGGCGATCGAGCTGCTGCCACGCCACGGCCTCCGGAAGCAGCTCGACTACCGCCTTGTCGAACTTGCCAGACACGAGATGCTCCACCAGCGTCGCTCTATCGGCGCGGTATGCCCCGCCGAGCTTCTTCAAGCCCTTGTGGACGTCAGTAAACCTCGAAGTCAAAGCAGGCAGGTCGAGCGCCAGCACCGATGGGCGGAACGTGGCTGACAGCCGCTCATGGCGCTGGCGGTGGTCTGTCAGCAGCTCACCGAGGACGCGCGCTGCCTCGAGCAACCTTGGCTGGAGGATCGGATCGAGCCAGGTCGCCTCAGGTGGCGTGATCGACCCGACGTATTCGACGAGCGAAGCGAGTTGCGCGCCCCGATCGATGGAGATCTCTGCGCTCGAGGCCCCGAATGCCTCTGTGAGCACCCCCACTTCCGCTCGAGCTGCGTCTGCGAACGACGCCGTGCCTGCCGTCAAGACCAGGAGTTGCTCGACCAGCCCGAGGGTCGTGACGTCCGCGAGGGCCAGTGGTACCGCGGCGTCGGCAAGGCGCTTCCTCGCTTCGACGGTGCTGGCAGCTCGTGAGGCTTGAAGGCCGTGCCACAACGGCCCAGCCTGCTCAACGATTGCGGCGACCTGACCACGATGAGACTCGAGCTGGCCGGAAATCCGCGCTGCTCGTTGCTCAACGTCGTCAAGCGCTTCACTCGTAAACCAGTCGAGTGGCACGTGGTGGTGAATCTCCTGGAGCACCAGCAGCAGGTCGTGGAGCCGCTCAGCATCTGCGACCGACGTTGCCCAACCGAGGCCCAGGTCCTCGTCGATCGCCTCGGCCGCCGCGGCGACCTCGTCCAGCGCAGTTGTCGCCTCCGCCATCAGACGCTCGAGGCCCACTTTCCGTGCTGCTGACAGTGTGCTGTCCTGGACGTCGCGCCAAACGAACCGGTCACCTTGGGCGACAGGCCCCCACGCCCGGCTGAGCGATGAGGTGGCTTCGCGGATGGCTACGAAATCCGCTGGCGTCAGCGAGCTCGTGATGGCGCTGGGGACCGGCGCTTCGCGCGCTGCGTGGAGTTGCGCAAGCCGGCCGAGCACGTCGTGCATCGACTGGTTGAGGGGGGCTCGGACCGCGTTGAGCGCTACCGCGTAGCCGGTGAGAGCGTCCCGGTGGCGGTCAACCCGAGCCAGGTCCTCGGGAGTGAGGGACCCTCGCGCCGTTGGGCGAGCGTCAAGAGAAGCACCAAGCTGCTGCGCCACCGACTTGCGGGTCGCCTTGTGACTGTGGAGCTGTAGCGCGAACTCATCAAGCCGCGTTTCTCGAAGCCGATTGAAGACGACCTCGAGCGCGGCTGCCTTCTCGCTGACGAACAGCACGGTCCGCCCGGCGCTCATGAGCTCGGCGATGATGTTCGTGATGGTCTGGCTCTTGCCAGTCCCTGGCGGGCCGTCCATGACGAAGCTGTGACCGTCGGCTGCGGCGGCGATGGCGCGCCGCTGACTGGAATCGGCGTCGAGTACAGCTCGGATTCGGGTCGGTCCCGTTCGCTCGTCGAGGTCCTCATCGAGGATCGGCTCGAAGTCGAGTGAACCGTGGTTAGGTGCATCCGGCCCCAGTGCCAGCACCTGCACCAGCGGGTGAGATGCGACGATGCCCTCGTTGTCGAGGAGGTCCCGGTACATCGCCTCCTTGTGAAATGTGAACGTGCTCACCACCAGGCGATCGTGGAACGACCAGCCCGGGCGATCCGTGATGAGCGGCGCGATGGCGTCGACAATCCCCTTGAACGTCTGCTGCGTCAGATCATCGATTGTGGGGAGCTCGATCTCGAAGGTGGCTGCGAGCTTCACCGCGAGGGCTGGGTTGATGACCGCGTCGTCGTCGGTTCGCCGAAGGCGGAATGGCTGAGAGAGTGAGCTCCGGCTGAGCGTCACAGGAACGAGCAGCAGTGGGCTGGCGACCTTCGCCCCGTCGTCCGGGTCAACCCACTCGAGCATGCCGACCGCCAGGTAGAGGACCCAGATGCCCTTGTCGACGAACTCCTGGTTCGTGCGCCGCTCAAGCGCGCGGAGCGTTGACTTGATCGCCTTCGTATCCTTGTCCGCGACCACGAGCTCAGTCGCTGACGCTTGCTTGGGGGCCCAGTCGGTCGGGAGGGTCAGCTCCGGATCAGGGTCGTCAGGGAGGTAGAAGTCCCACCAATCCTGCGATCCGGAGGCATCGAGTCGCGCAATCACAGGGCTCGACATCGGCGATGTGACCTCGAGCGTGGCAGTTGTTGCAGGCTTGAAGTAGAGCAGCCGGTTCATCCGGCTCAGGTTGATCAGGTCATCCCGCCAGTCAGCAATCTGCTCGCTGACTCGCTGGCCGAGCCGCCCCTGCAGCGTCTCGTGCCGCTCGTCCATCCCCACGCACTCTCCGTACCACGCCGCCGTGACTGGCTGTGGACCGTAGCGGAGCGAGCGGTCGCCCGCATTGGTTACGGTCAGGGCCGGCTGCGGTCACGTTCGATCTCGTACCAATGCTGCCGCACGGAGACCGTGGTCCGCGCGGCGGGGGATAGGGCCAACACGCTCAAAGTCCAGCACGGCTTCGAGGAGACCTAACCACATGCAGCTGAGCGCCCAGAAGACGACGCTTGCCGGTCTGTTCGGGCGAATGGGTCAGCAATTCGTCGTGCCGCACTACCAGCGGCCGTACGCGTGGTTGGACGACAACGTGGATGACCTCTGGGGCGACCTCCTGGAGGGCCTCGAATCGGGCCACTTCATGGGATCGCTCGTCATCGCCGGAGAGGATGACGACAGCCCGCAGGTCATCGACGGCCAGCAGCGGCTCACCACGATAACGATTCTGTTGGCCCAAATCCGCGATCGCTTTACGGCCCTCGACCTCCACGAGAACGCCGCCAACGTCCAGACGCTCCTGCATTCCGACGCGCTCGCTGACGACGACAGCCGGTGGAAGTTGCGGATCGGGGACACCAACTGGAAAGTGTTCCGGAACCTCATCCTCAGGCCATCGAGCGACCCACAGCGACTGCAATTCGACGCGCTGGCCTCGCTCAGTCGTGATGAACAGGCAAGGAACGAGCGCCTCATTCAGAACGCCTTGCGGCTTCGGCAACGGATTGACGAGCTCGTTGATGGAGCGTCGACCGATGATGAGGTGGCGTTGCTCACCAGGCTCCTTCGGACCGTGGTGCAGAAGCTCGAGTTCGTCGCAATCCATGTCGGGTCCCTGGCGGACGCCTTCCTGTTGTTCGAAACGCTCAACGATCGTGGACTCGACCTCTCGGCCGCCGACCTGTTGAAGAACCACCTCATGGCGCGCACCGAGCCTGCGCTCGTTCCCGAGGTCGGTCGTGAGTGGGAGGGCATGCTCGTCGACCTTGGGGCCGCGGTCGACGTGACCCTCTTCTTTCGGCACTACCTGCTGCTCCACCACCGTGATGTGCGCAAAGAGCAGGTGTACGACCTCTTCAAGACCCAGGTGGAGAAGGAGGGCCCGAGCAGCGTGCTGCAGGAGCTGCGGCTCTACGCGAAGTACTACGGGCAGTTCGCGAACCCCTCTCTGCTCACGAAGGAGGAGGCCGCCGCGGCATCGGTGCTGACCGACCTCAACACCCTGCGCGCAACGTCATGCTTCGTGACCCTGCTGCCGGGTCGCCGATACCTCTCCACCGACGACTTCGCCGAGCTCGCCCGCGTTTGCGAGGTGTACGTCTTCCGGGCCAACAGCGTGCTCGGCGCCAACTCCCAGCAGGTTCAAGATCAGTTCAAGCGGGCGGCCCGGCTACTCGCCGAGTCCAAGGGGGCCAAGCTCGCCGAGGTCTACGCCTCGTTCCGCCAAGCAATGCCCGACAAGGAAATCTTCGCTGCGGCCTTCCGGCGCCAGCGACTCGGCACTCACTACCTGGCGAAGTACATGCTCCGGAAGATCGAGGAGGAGCTCGCTCCCACCAGCGAGGTCATGGTCCAGCAGGGAGCGAAGGTTCACCTCGAGCACATCCTCCCCCAGACGCTGTCAACTGCGTGGAGGGCTCAGCTCCCAGATGGCGGGGACGGCCATGCTGACATGGTGGGACGTTGGGGGAACCTCACGCTTCTCGATCCGGGTCTCAACATCAAAGCCGGTAACCGACCGTTCAAGGAGAAGCAGACGGAGGCCTACCAATACTCGGTGCTGGCGCTCAACACTGATCTGAAGGCGGCCTCGGGTTGGGGCTACCCGGACATCGAAGCTCGTCAGGGGTGGCTCGCCGATCTGGCCAATCAGGTTTGGGACATGGATCGGGTCGTTCCCCCTGACACCGTCGATAGGAAGGCGGAAACGGAGAGCGAGGCCCTGCCCCCTCCGTTGGCGGATCTGGAACCGGAGCTCATGAAGGTGTTCCAGCCCCTGTGCCAGGAGACCCCCTACGAGGACCTCGTCGAGTTCCGTTCCACCATCGACGTCTATCTCGGCACCGTGGAGATCGAGGCTGCTCAGAACGATGACGTCGACTTCCCGATGGCGGTGAAGCTGCACCGGGTCCTTGCATCGCTGATCGACCTCGCGGCAGCCATGAACGCGGAGGAGCGAGCCCTGCTCCGCGGGGCAATCGAGTTCTTTGCGCTCATCGGTGATGCCGCGCACGACTTCGCCGCCGAGGGCTTTGGTGATGACCGCTGCGTGGTCAACGCGGTTTGCGCGGTGATCGGGTTCCCAGAGATGCAGGTGGCCTGACACTGATGGCACGCCTGCGCGCGATCGCTGGAGATGCCCCCATCAACGAAGGGGAGCGCTTGGTCGTCGACGCCCTGGTGAAGCACCTGCCGCCCGCGTATGGCGTCTTTCCGAACTTCGAAACCAGTGATCGTCGGGGACATCGCTACGAATACGACGTCGTCGTCACAGCGCCCCACGCCGTGTACGTGATCGAGACGAAGGCCTACAGCGGTCGGGTGGAGGGGGACGACCGGGAGTGGCTGGTCAACGATCGAGTGCAACCGGCGCCGATTCGGCTCACCTCCCACAAGGCACGGGTCCTCAAGGGACTTCTTCAGGACAACGTCCCAGCCCTTCGAGACGCCTGGGTGGAGCCGGCGGTTGTACTCGCGTACCCCCCGAAGAACCTGCAGCTGACCAAGTCCGCCCGGGCACACACGTTCTCCATTCAGGGTCTCATCGAGTTCGCACAGGATGCTTCCCAGGTTCCAGACCGCCGCGCTGTGGACAAGCTGATCGATCGGGCGGAGCGAGTGCTGGCCTCTGTCGCCCAGAAGCGATCAGGCCCGCTGGCCTTTGGAGACTGGCGCGTGATCGAGGTGCTGGAGGCTGATGGCGAGGTGGCGGAGTACCGAGCTCGGCATCAGTTCGCCTCGGGCGCGGAGCCGAAGCGGCTCCGCGTCGTTGCTCTGTCGCCCTACCTCATGGCGCCTGAGGAGCTCGAGGAGCAGCGCAAGAAGGTCGTGCGCGAGTTCACCGCCCTCACGACGATGGGAGCCCATCCCAACGTCGCCGCGGTCGACCAGGCCTTCGAGGAGGGCAGCAACGTCGTGCTCGTCTCGAGTGAGCTTGAGGGGATGACGCTCGGCCTGGCCCTCGCCGAGGGCCTCGATGTGGAGGACACCACCCGTCTGCAATGGCTGGACGGCCTGTGTCAAGCGCTGGCCCACGCGCACACGCACGGCGTGATCCACCGGCGGGTCGCGCCCGAGAACTGCATCCTCACAAACGACGGCAGCCTCCGACTGACGGGATTCGGGAGCGCCCACATCGCCACAGAGGGAACGATCCATCACGATGCCGGCAGCATCGACGTCGATATGAGCTACGTCGCGCCCGAGTTGCTCGACGGACTCGGCGCGGCCACCCCCGCGGCCGACGTCTTCGGATGTGGGTGCATCGCCTATGCGCTCTGGGCGGGAGAAGCCCCGTTTGCGGAGAGCTGGCGATCGCGTGCGGCGGCCGCCACCCAGCCCGACGGGATGCCCGAGGGCATCTGGGCCGCAGTGGAGCCGATGTTGCGCGGAGACGCTGACGCTCGCCCAGAGAGCCTCAACCCACTGCTAGGTGCCCTACGCGCGGCTCGTGCCCCTGATCCCACGCCCGTACCACCGGAGGAATCCCCTCCGGTGGCTGCTCCCGGCGAGCTCCGGCCGGGGGAGGTCTTCGACGATCGCTACCGAGTCGAGTCGGTGCTCGGTACCGGCGCCTTCGCAACTGTCTACGAGGCACTTGATCAGGTTGCTGAGGAGCTCGTTGCGCTCAAGGTGCTCCGCCCAGGCCACGGTCTGCAGACCGCCGGCAAGGAGTTCAAGGCGCTTGTCAACATCCAGCACCCAAATGTCGTGCGCGTTCGACACTGCGACAGGAGCCACACGCAGCCCGTGCAGTGGTTCGTGCTGATGGAGCTAGCCCATGGTCAGCCGCTGCAGGGTTACACGAGTGGCGACGTTGGCCACCTCTCCCTCGAAGCATCGCTCCGCATCGCCGACCAACTCTTGGACGCCCTGATCTCCTTCCATCCCGACGCGGCCCGAATCGCCGCGCTCAAGGCCCAGGAGGAGTTGGACGAGACCGACCTCTGGGAGCTCCAGCGCTTGGAGAGCGAAGGCCTCGTCCACCGCGACATCAAGCCACAGAACATCCTGTATGACGCCACCAACGGTCAGGTGAAGATCCTCGACTTCAACATTGCCTCCCCCGCTGGGAGCCAGGTTCTCACGGTCTCGGGCACGCCTCCATATCAACCCGGCGACGCAGATCTCACCGCGTGGAGCGTCGATCCTGACCTGTTCGCCGTTTCGGTCGTCCTGTATGAGCTGATCACTGGCGAGCATCCCTACGAAGAACGCAATCCCACCAAGGGCGAGCCCATCGACCCACGAACACGCGTGGACGTGCCCGACTGGCTGGCTGGCTTTCTGCTCAAGGGCTGCGCTTCCGAGCAGGCTCGACGGTTCAAGACCGCGGTAGAGATGCGCGCGGCACTTGTGCTGCCCGAGAATCCAGAACCGGTTGAGCCCGAGGACACCTTTTCGAGTCAGCTGGCAGATCGAATCGAGGCCGAGGGACTCCATTGGGACGCGGTGGGCATTGAGAACCTCGCCGAAGGAGGCCTTCTCCTGGCAAGCGCCGGAGGCTTGCTCCTGACCCTGTATCGAGACGGTGACGAGCTCCGACTCGCGCTGGAGGTCGATGGTGACGACGTCGATGGGCTGCGGGAGCTCCGACGACGGCAGGAGGCGATCGAGCGGCGCGCCGGGGTGTCCTTGATCCCGTTTGAGTCCTCGGCAAGCGCATGGCATGCGATCACTGGGGTCGATGAGGCGGTTTCGTGGGTGATCGACACCTGTTCGCGCCTAGATGCGGCAGTGACCGACGTGTTCGTCGGACCAGAGGTCTCTGGCGATCTCGAGGATCTCGATCCTGGCGTTCCCCTCGCCGGAGCTGAGCAGGTCCTGATGCTCACCACGACGGAATGGCGGATCCCGGTCTTTGGTGTTCCCCACCAGGGTGGTGGCGTCGTTCGACAAGGCCGGACCGTCGATGGTCGTCCCTACCCGGCGCCCAAGCCCTCACCGATCTGGCTACCTAACGGATCGAGTCTCGCCTTCGACCACGCGGTGCAAGGCGAATGGGTCTCGCTGCGAACCGATGGCGGTACGAACCCAATGGCCGGCGAACAGCAGGCCGACGGTTCCTGGGTGTTCACTACCTCCCCAGGCTCCGACACCCCCTTCGGCCCCGCAACGGTTCGTGTTGAGGTCGTCGACGCAGAGGGAGCGGCGGGAGTGGGACTGTCGATCCACCTTCCTGAGCCGCGCTCCGCCCCAACGGCGGAGGCTGAAGAACCACACGTTGACGATGGAGATTTCGCAGACTTCATTCGCCAGCGCGCGGGTGGCAATCGAGAGCGCGAAGAGCTGGTGACCAGCTTCGTGAGCCAGGCCGTCGGCGATGGCGAGGTGGTCGTCGACATCGGTAGATCCGGAACCACAAGCGACGGACGCAGCAACTACCTGATGCTCCGCCGTGCAGGTCCGCGACGACTTGGCGCACTCGCGTACGTCAAACCCGGGTCGGGTACCGTCGACTTTCGAGTACCGGCCATCGCGGCGCGGGACCGTGCCCACGCAAGTCTGCGAACCGACGCCACTTACCAGGTGAAGGTAACGATCCACAGCACCGGGGCTGTCGACGAGGCGCTCTCGATCTTGACGGACGCTATTCATCACCACGATGGCGAACCGCTCGCCGAGCGGGCCCAGCGTGAGGATGAACTACCTGTTGCGGCATCACCCGTCCAGACGCTCATCGACCGCGTGCGGGCTGCAGCAGGCGGCGACCGCGTTGCAGTTCGGGTTGCGGCAGAGGAGCGAGCCCGCCGCTTGCTCGACGCGCGTGGCGGGCGACTCACCGAACCTGAGCTCACCGAACTGCTGTCCGGACTGAAGACGGACCTCCTGGAAGGCGAAGAGACCGCCACGCGCTTTCCCGGCTCGTTCCTCCAGACCGCGGCGGGTCGCCTTGGCGGCCAGATGGAACGAGTCAATTACTGGTTGGGCCGGCTGTGGGGCCCAGATGACAACGACGCACAGGCAGCAGCAGACGCCCTGTTCCGGGAGGATGGATCCGGCGGACTCCCCGGAGCTGGATCGGTATTCCCCGCCGTGATGCTGTACCTGCGGGATCCCGATCGATGGGTACCCGTGAACGCTCCCATCAAACGAGGCGCATCGGCCCTGGGCGTGGGTGTCACCTGGGAACGTGCCAAGGGCATCGATGGCTTCCGGCGCTGGAGTGATGAGGTGCACGCGTTCTGTCGGCGGTACTCCATCTCGGTGCACGAGGTGGACGCGATCCTCACTGCTGCGGACCCCGGACCGGTCGGTACCGCGAAGGAGGCGCGTGCACGGCGACACCCTCGCCGCTCAAAGGCAGAGAACGCTGAGTTGCTCTGCCGAATCCGCATCGAGAAGGAGGCCGGCAACTTCGACACGGCCCGATCCATGACGCCGCCCGAATGGATTGCCGTGCAGGACGAGATCAACCGGGCGGAGGGGCGCCCAGCGCGGGCTGATGCCGCTGCGACGCCCTCACGGTCACTGGAGCTGCAGTTCCATGACGACATGGCCACGCTCGGGCGACGAACGGCCAAGGAGACGGGGTATCGGCCAACCCGCTTCATGCAGATGATCGGTGAGCATGGCGGACTGTCCACCGCCCAAACGCTGCTGCGCGCGTCCGCGGAATCTGAGGGGTTTCGAGAGCTTTGGGAACGTAAGCGACTGGACCTCGCGGCCGAGAATCTGGTCCTGCTTCCGAAGTACGCATCGCTCTTCACTGACGAGGAGCGACAAGTCGCGAAGCGCCGGCTGGACGCCTACGGGTATCCGGCCAAGTAATGCCTGGCTGGTGCCTTCGTCCGTGGAGCGACGCGACGATCGAGCGGCGAACGTTCCGGTTCAGGGAGGAATAGGCGCAAGCTAGGGCGTCAGTCCCAGTTGTGAGCCGTCACTGAACAGCACGGCACTAGTGACGAAGACGACTCGCATGTCGTCGAGTGCGTGGGAGCGCACCCACTTGTGCTCGTCGTTGAAGTCATAGAGCTCGATGGACCAGGTGTCCTCCACTCGACGAGTCCTCGCTGAAAGGACCGAGGTGTCAACGGTTAGACCCAGGTTCATCTGCTCTCGGCCGAAGAGGTCGAAGAAGAAGACGGTCCCCGTAAAGGCCCGGATGTCCTTGTCGCCGAGATTCTCGAACGCGAACGTCATCTGCAACAGATCGGTGTAGCGATCAAGGTCAGGCATGGCCGGAACCCAGTTCTTCTGAATCAACTCGACGATGACGATCTCGTCCAGGGCCTGCGTCTCGGGTGTGGTGGACACGTCGCCCGCTTCGAGTGCGACGCCGCACTCACCGCAGTACTTCTGGCCAACAGGGTTCTCGTGGCCCCGAGCACACGGGTTGATGCTGTGGATGCGGATTCCGCATTCGCCGCAGTACTTCAGGCCCGGCTCGTTGCGGTGTCCACAGGCGGATACTTCTGTTGACATGACGGGACTTCTACCACCTTGCTGCAGCAGCCCGCCGGCTCGTCATGCGCCGCTTGGGCCAGCGCTGTTTGGTGCTACCCCACCGCGGCGGCGAACGAAGCGTACAGGTCGCCCGGTAACGCATGCGCGAGTTCCCAGGTGATGGCCATGGGCTTCTCGCCTTCGTGGCGGATGTAGCGGGCGGGGCCGAGGAACCAGAAGGCTCGGTCGTCGGCTCTGAGGCGGGTGAAGAGCATGATCGAGCGTCCGTCTCGTTCGTGGTGGCGGTAGCGGAGACCGGTGGGGCTGTCGGCCCGGGTGATGGCCTGGCTTTCCCAGTGGATGAGGGTGCGGCTGATGGCGTAGTCGCGGTAGCGGGTGGTGGGGGAGAAGCTGCCGCTGGTCTTGTCGAGCGTGAAGGCGAACAGCTCGGCGTTGGCGTGCTTGGCTTCGTACACACCGCTCTGCCAGGACGCGATCTTGGCGCCGGCCCCGATGCCGAAGGCGGCGAGGATCTCGATGCGGGTGTAGCGGCCGTGCACCTGGAGGGGCACGTCGACCTGCGTGGCGAGCGGGGCGTGGAGGTGGTCGACCTGCGTGTCGAGCACGGCCAGGAGCTGCACCAGCTCGATGAGCACCTGGGGGTGGGTCCACGTCGCTGGTACGGGTATCTCAATCACCCTCTCTCCCGCGCAGAGTCGGTGGTCATCGGAGCCGACCGGAACGTGCCAGCAAGGTTCCCCTGACGTGTTCGGGACTGCGCGGCACGGTCACGCCGGCCGGCTCATTCAGGTGCTCGTGATGGCGTTGGCTCGCCATCGGCAAAGGAGGTGAGCTCTGCGCGCAGCCGCTGGAGCTCCGGTGGCACCTGAATCTCTCGGGTCCGCCGTGCGAGCAGCTGGATCGTCCGTCGATCGAGTCGAAGCCCGTACTCGGCTGTGACGAACTGCTTGAATCCCTGGGGCGATCCTGACTGCCGCCATTGGTGAGCGGCGTTCGTCCATCCTGGGAAGCGGGGCGCCAACTCGCGACACGCGTCCACGTGCAGATACTGAAGGATGTCGCGCTCGCTCAATCCGAACGACCGAATGGATCGGCCAGACACCCGCGCCTCCTGCTGAAGACGGTTGAGCGCGTCCTCCTCCGCAGTCGGTCGACCCTTGCGCTGTGATGACGCCCGAGTGTTGTCGGTCAGTACGCCCATCTGGATGCCCAACTCGCCGACGATCTCGGATTCGATGAGGGCGTTCATGTTCTTGGTCCCGTGCATAGGGACAAGGCGAATGCGGGCTTGGGCAAGCTCATCGCCGATTAGCTCGCCCAGGACGATCTGGTCGTGGGGTCCCTCGACGAAGAGCATGAGCCGCGTCTGCTGCAGCAGGTCACCACGGGTGATCCCGACTTCGCCTAGCGCACCATCGACTGCCTTGATGTCACCGCCCGGAACATCAACCAGCTCGGTCCGATCGCCAGATCGGCGAAGGTAGACGAGCCGTGCTCGATCGGGGGGGAGTGACAGAAAATCGCGGTTGTGTGTGGCCACAACGACGCCGAGTGTGCGTTGGGCGAGAGCGTGCAACCACTCGACGACGGACCGAACGGCACCAGGGTGCAGATTCGCCTCCGGCTCGTCGAACAAGTACAGAGCGTTGACCCCAGTCGGGTAGGTGGGGCGGGCGACCGCAAGCAACTGACCTTCCTCAGCGGCAACGCCGAACCTCCTGGACAGGGGTACCGACGATCGCCCGACACAGAGGGGCGCATCGTTGAGCTTGATCGCCTGCCCGGTGTCGTCCGACCAGTCGGCGGCCCCGAGCTCGGCCACCGCAAGGCGAAGCGCCGCGGCACACCAGCGGGAGGTTGCGGCGCCTAGGAGACGGATGCCTCGGGGGCTGTTGCTTGGCTCCCGGAACATGACACGAGTTCGAGGCGTGTCCGGTCGCCACTCTGTCGGGGCGATCACCAGAATCTCGATGGAGCCTTGTTGTGAGATGAAGGAAGGACAGAACGAGTTGGCTCGTCGTGAGAGTTCGTCCGCGAGCTGCTGGAGCGCTGGCCGGACGCGGTACCAGGCGTTGGGGTTGGCGGGTCCGATCACCAATTCCGGCTGCGGAAGTTCGTTGTCGCTCCGCCAAGCCTGCTCCTCCAACCACGGCTCGAACGGGTTCGCTCCGAAGCGAACGACCCGGGTACTCGATGGGCGGTGCAGTCGGTCATCGATGTCGTCGATTGCTCGATCGATGGCGGCCTCAAGTCCTTCAAGCGCTGAATCCACCATCACCACATCGGCCATCGAGAACGTGCGCTCGGGAAATCCCGCTCCTAGCGACTCCACCCACGCTGCATGACCCTCCACTAGGTCGTGAGCGAAGTCCGTCAGGAAGTCATCCTGCTGGGCCACGCTGTCGAGTTTGCGAGCCGCCGACAGAGCGTCGCCGGGCAGGTCGTCGGCCAACGACACGAGCCAGGTGTTGTTCTCCTCGGACACGATCACGTTCGTGGCCACTAGCGCCTCGGCGAGGCACCGCCGGTCCGGATCTTCAAGTCCGCCGACCAACGCGTCGGCGAGCACCTCGCGCATCGTCGCGATGGTCGCTCCTTCACCCAGCGACGCCCGATCCTGCTGGCTGAGAAGGGTGTACTCCGCCCCTTCGCCCGCTCGACCAAGCCAAAGGTTCGAGGCAAGGACGTGATCGGGAGAACCGGCGACATCGGCGTAGCCGAGTTCAAACCAGATGCGGTCTGGCTCCATGTCGCCATCGAACGTGGACCCATACGGGACGCCCACCCGGGCAGGGGCGATATCGCCGACCATCTCCGCGATCTTCTCAAGGAGGTTGGTCTTGCCGGCGGAATTCGCGCCGAACAGCACCGTGAGACCGGACAGGTTGAAGGACTGCTGCCAGATCGACTTGTAGTTGGCGATCTCTACCTTGAGCAGCCGCACCGTGGCATCGTAGGAGCCACGGTGCGGCCGGTTCGTGCGGTTGGGGGCTGAGCCGTGCAACCCATCTTGAGGTTGGTCGTTCGCGAGGCCCAGTGACCGGGTGGTTGCGCCGCTACCCCACGGCCGCGGCGAACGACGCGTAGAGGTCGCCCGGTAGCGGGTGCGCAAGTTCCCAGGTGATGGCCATGGGCTTCTCGCCTTGGTGGCGGATGTAGTGGGCGGGACCGAGAAACCAGAAGGCTCGGTCGTCGGCTCGGAGGCGGGTGAAGAGCATGATCGAGCGGCCGTCTTGTTCGTGGTGGCGGTAGCGGAGGCCGGTGGGGCTGTCGGCTCGGGTGATGGACTGGCTTTCCCAGTGGATGAGGGTGCGGCTGATGGCGTAGTCGCGGTAGCGGGTGGTGGGGGAGAAGCTGCCGCTGGTCTTGTCGAGCGTGAAGGCGAACA
>JBQTKH010000176.1:0-4068 GCA_052386335.1 Microthrixaceae bacterium | reverse complement strand
CGCATCCCACCTACCGGCAGATCGCCGACCTGCCCCTGGCCGAGCGCGTTGCTCGGTTGTCGCTCCCGGAGGTGCGCGCTGCGCTCCTGGCTGAGGAGCCGGCCACGCAGAACCCGATCGCCCGCGGTCTCATGCAGCGCTGGGGTCAGATGTTCCCGCTCGGTGATCCCCCCGACTACGAGCCCCCGTCCGAGGCGAGCATCGAGCACGTCGCCGCCCGAGCTCGGGTTGACCCGCAGGAGGTGGCGCTCGACTGGCTGCTCGAGCAAGGCGGCAAGGCGTTCCTGTTCGCGCCGCTCGCGAGCTACGTCGACCACGACCACGAGGCCATCCGCGAGATGATCACCCATCCCGCCACCACGCTCGGCCTGTCCGACGGCGGCGCGCACTGCGGGCTCATCTGTGATGTGAGCATGCCCAGCTACCTGCTCACCCACTGGGTGAACGGCCGCACACGCGGGGCGCGGCTCGGCCTCGAGCAGGCGATCAGCCTGCAGACGTCGCGCACCGCGTCGGCCTACGGGTTCACCGATCGCGGTGTGATCGCTCCGGGCATGCGGGCCGACCTCAACCTGATCGACCTCGACGGCATGGCGCTCCACGCCCCCGAGATGGTCTTCGACCTGCCTGCCGGCGGGCGTCGACTCATCCAGCGTGCCGACGGCTACGTCGCCACGCTCGTCGCGGGCACCGTGACCTTCGAGCACGGCGAGCCCACCGGCGAGCGCCCCGGCCGCCTCGTCCGCTTCTGATCACGTAAACCTCCCGCCCTGCCAGAGAGCGATCAGCCATCCTGTGGGATGGCGATCGAGGTGCGCGCGCTCACCAAGGTGTTCACCACCGGTCGTCGGTCGGCCCGTCGGGAGATCGAGGCTGTTCGAGCCCTTAGCCTCGAGGTGGCCAGCGGCGAGCGCGTGGCCTTCATTGGTCCCAACGGTGCCGGCAAGTCCACGTCGATCAAGATCCTCACCGGCATCCTGCACCCCACCTCGGGTGAGGCCCGCGTGCTCGGGATCGTGCCGTGGGAGGAGCGCAAGCGACTCGCCCAGCGCATCGGCACGCTGTTCGGGCAGCGCTCGCTGCTCTGGCTCGAGCTCACACCCCGACAGTCGTATCGGATGCTGGCGGCGATCTACGGCCTCGATCGAGCAGCGGAGCCGCGCCGCGTGGCGGAGCTCGGCGACCTCCTCGGCGCCACCGACCTGTTCGATCAGCCGGTGCGCAGCCTGTCGCTCGGCCAGCGGATGCGCTGCGAGCTCACGGCCTGCCTGCTCCACAGCCCCGAGATCCTCTTTCTCGACGAGCCCACCATCGGCCTCGACCTCGTGGCCAAGCAGCGCTTCCGCGAGCTGCTCGTGCGCCTCAACGAGGAGCTCGGCACCACGATCTTCCTCACCTCGCATGACGTGGCCGACATCGAGCACGTGGCGAAGCGCGCCATCGTGATCAACCACGGCGAGCTGATCTACGACGACCAGGTCACTGCGATGCGACGCGCCCTGCTCGCCACCAAGGTGGTGGAGGTGGGCCTCACCGAAGCGGTCCCGGCGCCGACGGGCCCCGGCATCGAGTTGCTCGGGCACACGGATCAGCTGCTGCGCTTCGTCGTCGACACCACCGTGACATCGATCCGGGCCGTGCTCGACGCGCTGCTCGGTCCGGCGGTGGTCGACATCTCCATCGTCGACCCGCCGCTGGAGCAGGTCATCGGCGAGATCTACGAGCTGCCGGCCCGATGAGGGAGACGATGAGGGTTCGGAGATGGGGGCCCGGAGATGGGGGCGCGGAGATGAGGGTGCGGCGATGAGGCGGCGCGCGCTCGTCGAGGCGATGCGAACCGCCGCGCAGCGCGTCGTGGCCGATCGCGGCGGTCTCGCCGTGTCACTCGGGTTCTACGTGGTGATCGTGGCCACGCTCACGGGCTTGTGGCGCGTCGCGGCCGGTGCCAACGGGGGTGCGGTCGGCGGCTACACCGCCGTCGCCCTCACTTGGTACATCGTGACCTCCGAGGCCGCCATCGTGTCGGTCGACGCACGCCTCATCCAGCTGATCGGCGAGGACATCGCGCACGGGACCGTCGCCATCGAGATGCTGAGGCCGGCGTCGGTGGTCGGCATTCGGGTGGCCACCGAAGTGGGCCGAGGGCTTCCGCGCCTCGCCCTCCTGTGGGCGGCGGGCGGCGTGCTGGCCAGCGTCGTGGCGGGTGCACCCCCGCGTCCCGCCGCGCTGCTCCTCGCCGGTCCGAGTCTCGTGCTCGCCATCATCGCCAACCTGCTGGCCCAGCATGCCGTGGCGGCAGCCGCGTTCTGGCTGCGCGACGCCGGCTCGATCTGGTTCCTCTACCTCAAGCTGGTGTTCATCACCGGCGGCATGATCATCCCCCTCGAGCTGCTCCCGAACAGCCTCGAGCGGGCGTCGCTGCTGCTCCCGTTCCGGGCGATGGCCTACTCGCCCGCCCGACTGGCCGCGGGGTTCTGGGAGCCGCACCTCCTGCTCGAGCAGGTGTTGTGGATCGGCGTGCTCGGCGCGTTGGCCGTCGCGGCGTTCGGCGCCGGCGAGCGGCGACTCCAGGTGGTCGGCGGATGAGCGGGCTCTGGGCGACGTTCCGGGCCGCCCTCGCGGAAGCCGCAGCCAAACCGGCGGCGCTCGCCGCGCAGATGACGGTGATGATCCTCAACGACGCGACGTGGGTGCTGTTCTGGGTGATCTTCTCCCGTCGGGTCGGCACGCTCGGCGGCTGGGATGTGGATCGGTTGATCCTCCTGCAGGCGGTCCTCACCACAGCGGGCGGTCTCTCCCTGGGCGTCTTCTCGAATGCACGACGGGTCGGCTCGATGGCCGTGGGCGGTGACCTCGACGCCGTCCTCGCGCTACCGGTGTCGCCCCTCCCGTTCGTGCTGCTGCGCCGCATCGAGCCCGTGAACATCGGCGACCTCGCCTTCGGCATCGTGCTCTTCGCGGTCGCTGGCCACCCCACCCCGACTCGCACGATGGTGTTCGTCGGTGCGGTCCTCGCCTCCGCGGTGCTCCTCACCTCGTTCCTCGTGCTCACCGGCGCGCTGGCCTTCTTCGCCGGTCGGAGCGAGAGCGGCGAGCTCGGCTTCCACGCGATGCTCCTGCTGGGTGCCTACCCGATCGACCTGTTCGCCGGGGCCGTTCGCGTGCTGCTGTTCACCGCGGTGCCCGCGGCGTTCATCGCGGCGGTGCCGGCGCGACTCATCGACCAGTTCGACCTCGGCACGGCGCTCGCGCTCGCCGGGGTCGCCGCCGCGTTCGCGGTCGCTGCCACCACCACCTTCACGTTCGGCCTCCGCCGCTACACCTCCGGCTCGGTCTGGACGAGAGCCTGACGCTGCACGACGACTGATGACGCGAAAGGTCCCGTCGGTCTGTTCAGCGTTCGAGCGACAATCGAGCGGGGTCCGCGATCACGAGGCGGTCGCTAGCGTTCCCCGGAGCACTGTCCCCCTGAGGAGGCGACGATGACGTTGACGAGCGGCTTCAACCACGTGGCGACCCTCACCACGGACATGGACCTGACGGTGGGCTTCTACGAGGAGGTGTTCGACGCCGCGGTCACCTTCGAGGTCGCCAAGCGGGACGACCACCCGTGGATGAAGATCGTCGACCTCGGTGGCGGGGCCGCCCTGAACATCTTCGAGGTTCCCGCGGACGAGATCATCGGCGAGCGCCGGCGCCAGGGCGGGCGCGGGGCCATCGATCACTTCGCGCTCGCGGTCGATACGCGGGCCACCCTCGAGATGGTGCGGGAGCGGCTCGCTGCGTCGGCCGCGCAGGAGGTCGGCGAGATCCAGCAGCTCGGCCACGAGCTGTCGCTTTTCTTCCGTGATCCCGACGGCATGGAGCTCGAGGTCTGCTGCAGCGCCGAACCCTGACGCTCGAGCCCTGCGGTAGCTCGGGGATCTTCTCCGGCCGACCAGCTCGCGCCCAAGGAACCGGGCGGTCCGAGTGTCAGCACCCCCGGGGCGGCCCGGTGGGCGAGCGCGGGCCAGAGCGATCGCGGGCGGGGGCGCATCTGCTCAGAACAGATCGGGTTGAATCACGGTG
>JBQTKH010000175.1:0-4224 GCA_052386335.1 Microthrixaceae bacterium | reverse complement strand
GCGGTCACCTGGCCGGAGTTCGCCAACATCCACCCCTTCGCCCCGATCGCCCAGGCCGAGGGCTACCGCGAGCTGATCCGGTCGCTCGAGGCGTGGCTGGCCGAGATCACGGGCTACGACGCCGTGTCGCTCCAGCCCAACGCCGGCTCCCAGGGCGAGCTGGCCGGCCTGCTCGCCATCGAGGCCTTCCACAAGGCCAACGGGCACGCCGAGCGCGACGTCTGCCTCATCCCGTCGTCGGCCCACGGCACCAACGCCGCTTCCGCGGTGATGGCCGGGATGCGCGTCGTGGTCGTCGCCTGCGACGACGAGGGCAACGTCGACGTCGCCGACCTCGAAGCCAAGGTCACCGAGCACAGCGGCGACCTTGCCGCGCTCATGGTCACCTACCCGTCCACCCACGGCGTGTTCGAGGAGCGCATCACCGAGATCTGCGATCTCGTGCACAGCCACGGCGGCCAGGTGTACGTCGACGGCGCCAACCTCAACGCCTTGGTGGGCGTGGCCCGGCCCGGCTGGTTCGGGGGCGACGTGAGCCACCTCAACCTCCACAAGACGTTCTGCATCCCCCATGGCGGTGGCGGCCCCGGTGTCGGGCCGGTTGCCGCTCGTGCGCACCTCGCCCCCTTCCTCCCCAACCACCCGCTCATGGCCGAGGCCGGTCCCGCCACCGGACCCGGGCCGATCTCCGGTGCGCCCTGGGGCTCGGCGTCGATCCTGCCGATCTCGTGGGCGTACATCGCGCTGATGGGACCCGACGGCCTGCGGCGGGCTACCGAGGTGGCCATCCTCAACGCCAACTACGTGGCGGCACGCCTCGCCGACGCGTACCCGATCCTCTACACCGGCGACCACGACCGCGTGGCCCACGAGTGCATCCTCGACCTGCGGGAGATCACCCGGGTGAGCGGCGTCACCGTCGACGACGTCGCCAAGCGCCTCGTCGACTTCGGCTTCCACGCGCCGACGATGAGCTTCCCGGTGACGGGCACGCTCATGGTGGAGCCCACCGAGTCGGAGTCGCTCGCGGAGCTCGACCGCTTCGTCGACGCGATGCTCGCCATCCGCGAGGAGATCGCCGCCATCGAGCGTGGCGAGATCGCCCACGACGACAGCGCGCTGGCCCACGCCCCCCACACCGCCGAGGACCTCCTCGTGGCCGACTGGCCCCACCCGTACTCGCGTGAGCAGGCCGCCTACCCGCTGCCCTCGGTGCGGGCCGGCAAGTACTGGCCCCCGGTGAGCCGCATCGACGGCGGCTACGGCGATCGCAACCTCGTCTGCGCCTGCCCGCCCCCCGAAGCCTTCGAGTAGCGCGACCGGGCCGTTCCTCGGGGCGCACCTTGCTCCGGTCGTCTCAGTCGTAGGGTGCCCGCATGAGCGCGTGGCGACGCCGCTTGGCGCAGGAGCCCGATCGGACGCCGTGGCTCCCGCTGTCCGCGATGCCCTCGTCCAACGGCGAGTTCCTGCCCTTGCCGAGCAGCGCGCTGGGACGGCGCATCGACCAGGTCGCACTCGCGCGCGCGGCGTCAGCCGCGGACCGCCTCGGCATGGACCGGCGTCGGTTCCTGCAGACCACGGGCGGCCTCGCTGCGGTGCTGGCGACGTTCAACCTCGCAGCGTGCGCCAGCGAGGGCCGCTCAGCGGGCCCGTCGACGTCGTCGACCACCCGCGGTGGCACGTTCACAGTCCCGGAACCGGAGGACGAGGTGGCCTGCGAGCTGGCGCTGGCGTCGGCCGGTGAGTTCATCTTCGACATCCACACCCACCACGTCGTGCCCGATGGCCCATGGCGACAGAACGCGCAGCGCATCGCGGAGATGATTCGCGGCCTCGTGCCCGCGGGGTGCGTCGACGCCGACCCGTTCCGCTGCGTCGACCGCACCGCGTACCTGCACGACCTGTTCCTGGCCAGCGACACGACGATCGCGCTGCTCTCCGATGTGCCGAACTCTGGCCCGCTCGACGCGCCCGTGCCATGGGAGGCCAAGCGCGAGACGCGCGAGCTTGCGGCATCGCTCGCAGGCGATGGCGTGCCGCGCGTGCTGCTGCACGATGTGATCGCCCCGAACTTCGGTGACCTGCCGATGCGCCTCGACGAGATGGAGCGCACGGCTGCCAGCGGGGAGGTCGCCGCGTTCAAGGTGTACACCGCATGGGGACCCGAGGGACGCGGGTTCTCGCTCGCCGACCCCGCCATCGGCCTTCCGGTCGTCGCCAAGGCACAGTCCCTCGGGGTCCGTGTGATCTGCGCGCACAAGGGTCTGCCCCTGTTGGAGTTCGACCGCAGCCACAACGGACCCGACGACGTCGTGGCTGTCGCACGGCAGTTCCCCGACATGGACTTCGTGATCTACCACGGCGCCTACGAGATCCAGACCACCGAAGGCCCTTACGACCCCGCCCGCACCGCCACCGGGGTGAACAGCCTCGTGAAGGCCCTCGACGATCACGGCATCGCGCCGAACAGCAACGTGTACGCCGAGCTCGGCACGACGTGGCGTGAGACCCTCTCGAACCCCTCCGAGGCAGCGCACATGCTCGGCAAGCTCCTGTCCCGCGTCGGCGAGGACAACGTCCTGTGGGGCACCGACGCCGTCTGGTACGGCTCGCCGCAACCGCAGATCGCCGCGTTCCGAGCCTTCGAGATCTCGCCCGAGCTCCAGGAGCGCCACGGCTACCCGGCGCTCACCCCCGAGCTGAAGGCCAAGGTGTTCGGCCTGAACGCCGCTCGCCTCTTCGACGTCGACCCGCAGGCCGTGCGGTGCGGCCTCGACCCGGCCGGGCTCGCGACGGCCCGCGCCGAGCTGGCCGCGCTGCACCAGGCGGGAGTCGTCGGCCCATGGCAGCCGCGGGGCCCGCTCACCCGACGCGACGTCCTCACCTGGGTCCGCGGCCTCCGCGAGCCCTGGTCCCCCGCTTGAACGGTCCGTGGCCGCCGGCCGCGCGTCGCTCCGCGTTCTCGGGCGCTTTTCTGGGGCAGGAGACGGATCTTCCGCCCGAGTACGCACTGTGGGGGCTGAGCGCGCTCAGCCTTGGACGATGTCGGCGATCTCCTCGAGGAGGAACGGTGGGCCGCTCACGAGCATCGTGGCGACGCAGCTCTCGCGCCAGGCCTCGAGGTCGTCGCGGATCTTGTCGCGGGGGCCGACGAGGTAGACGTCTTCCACCATCGAGGTGGGGACGTACCCCGCGGCCTCGTCCTTCCGGCCGGCCAGGTAGGCCTCCTGGATCTTCTCGCACTCCGCCTCGTAGCCGAGACGCGCGAACACGTCCTTGTGGAAGTTGCGATCCTTGGCGCCCATGCCGCCCACGTAGAGGGCAAGGGTGGGGCGCAGCAGATCGGCGCAGGCTTCGAGGTCGTCGCCGACGATCGTGGGCACCACGCAGGCCACCTCGAAGTCATCGGCAGTGCGACGCGCACCCGGTCGGGCGAAGCCCTCCGCGAGCGCTTCGCGGTAGAAGGCGTCGGCCTTCGGCGAGAAGAACATGGGCAGCCAGCCGTCGCAGATCTCCGCGGCGAGCGCGACGTTCTTGGGTCCCTCCGCGCCGAGGTAGATCGGGATGTCGTTGCGGAGCGGGCGCACGATCGACTTCAGCGGCTTGCCGAGGCCGGTGCCACCCACGAGGGGCATCTGGTAGTGCTCCCCCACGTACTCGACTGGCTTGTCGCGGGCGACGATCGACCGCACGATGTCGATGTACTCGCGTGTGCGGGCGAGCGGCTTCGCGTAGTCCTGCGAGTACCAGCCCTCCACCACCTGGGGGCCGCTCACGCCGAGGCCGAGGATGAAGCGCCCGCCCGTGAGGTGGTCGAGCGTGATCGCGGTCATCGCTGTGGAGGCGGGCGTGCGGGCGGAGATCTGGGTGATCGCCGTGCCCAGCTGCACACGTGAGGTGGCGCTCCCCCACCATGCCAGCGGCGTGAAGCAGTCGGAGCCGTAGGCCTCTGACATCCACACGCTCTTGAAGCCCAGTCGCTCAGCGGCGGCGATCTGCTCAGCGGCGTCCGGTGGGGGGCCCGACGAGGGCCAGTATCCGATGATCAACCCGAGGTCCATGGCTCGGGACCCTACCCGTCTTGGCTCGCACCTAAATAGAACGTGTTCTAGTCTGGCCGCATGGGCTACCCCACCGACATCGGTGTCATCGACCTCATGCTCGGCATCCCTGAGGGGTCCAAGAAGGGCTGGTACAGCTTCCTGCGGGCCGGCCTGATGGACG
>JBQTKH010000174.1:0-31147 GCA_052386335.1 Microthrixaceae bacterium | reverse complement strand
TCCTGCTGATCGACTGGGCGTCCACCGAACGGTGGTCGTGGCGCGGTAGGGTGTTCTCCCGTGCTGATGGACCGACATCAGGGACGGGAGGCCTCGTGACCAAGCACGTGTTCGTCACCGGAGGCGTCGCCAGCTCCCTCGGCAAGGGCCTCACCGCCTCCTCGCTCGGCCGCCTGCTCAAGGCCCGGGGCCTACGAGTGACGATGCAGAAGCTCGATCCGTACATCAACGTCGATCCCGGGACGATGAACCCCTTCGAGCACGGCGAGGTGTTCGTCACCGACGACGGTGGCGAGACCGATCTCGATCTCGGCCACTACGAACGGTTCATCGACGAGAACCTCACGCGCGACTCCAACGCCACGACCGGCTCGATCTACTCGTCCGTGCTGGCCGCCGAGCGCCGCGGCGACTACCTCGGCAAGACCGTGCAGGTGATCCCGCACATCACCGACGAGATCAAGCGTCGCATCACGCGTCTCGCCGGCGACGGCGTCGACGTCGTGATCACCGAGGTCGGCGGCACCGTCGGCGACATCGAGATCCTTCCGTTCCTCGAGGCGATCCGACAGTTCCGCCTCGACGTCGGGCGCGACAACGTCTGCTACGTGCACGTCACGCTCGCGCCGATGATCGTGGCCGAGCAGAAGACCAAGCCCACCCAGCACTCTGTCACCGAGCTGCGCGGGCGCGGCATCCAGCCCGACGCGATCGTCGTGCGCAGCGAGAAGGCGCTGGCGGAGGGCTTGAAGCGCAAGATCTCCAATCTGTGCGACGTGCCGATCGACGCGGTCGTCAACGCGGCCGACGCGCGGAACCTCTACGAGATCCCCCTGGTGCTCCACGAGGAGGGCCTCGACGACGTCGTGTGCGAGCTGCTCCAGCTGGGCGACGTCGACCCCGACCTCTCTGAGTGGGAGATCCTCGTCGACCGGATCGAGTCGGCTGATCGAGCCGTGCGCATCGGGATCATCGGCAAGTACGTCAGCCTGCAAGACGCCTACCTCTCGGTCGCTGAGGCGCTGAAGCACGGCGGGTTCCACCACGGCGCCAACGTCGACATCGACTGGATCCAGGCGGAGGACGTCGAGGGCCTCCTGGCGGCGGGTCGCCTGAGCGACCTCGACGGCATCGTCATCCCGGGCGGCTTCGGCGAGCGGGGCACCGAGGGCAAGATCGCGGCCGCGGGCTACGCGCGCGAGCACGGCATCCCGTGCCTGGGCCTCTGCCTGGGCCTGCAGATGATGACGATCGACTTCGCCCGCAACGTCCTCGGGCTCACGGGCGCCAACTCCAGCGAGCTCGACCCTGCGACACCCCACCCGGTGATCGACCTCATGGAGACGCAGCGGGGGGTCACCGACATGGGCGGCACGATGCGCCTCGGCGCCTACGTGGCCCAGCTCGCCGAGGGCTCCCTCGTAGCGCAGGCGTACGGCACCTCGGTGGTGTCAGAGCGTCACCGCCATCGCTACGAGTTCAACCCCCGCTACAAGGCCCGGTTCGACGACAGCGACCTCTGGTGCTCGGGCACCTCACCCGACGGACGCCTCGTGGAGTTCATCGAGCTCCGCCACCACCCGTTCTGGGTGGGCACCCAGGCCCACCCGGAGCTGAAGAGCCGTCCGACCCGCCCGGCCCCGCTGTTCCGCGACCTCGTCGGCGCAGCGCTCGACCACGCAGAGGGTCGCACGCCGCACCTCTTCGATCTCGACGCCGAGAGGTCGACAGCGGCCGCCAGCTGATGCCGGCCTTCACCAAGGTCAGCGATGTGGAGGTGCACCGCGGCTTCCGCTTCACCGTCCACCAGGTGCGCTTCCGGGCGGACGATGGCACCGAGTTCGACCGGGATGTCGTGCGCCACCCGGGTGCGGTCGCGGTGGTGCCGCTCCACGAGGACGGATCGGTCACCCTCGTGCGGCAGTTCCGAGCCGCGCTCGACGCCGATCTGCTCGAGGTGCCCGCTGGCCTGCGCGACGTGGAGGGCGAGGCCGACGCGCACACCGCCGGGCGCGAGCTGGTCGAGGAGGCAGGGCTCTCCGCGGACCACCTCGAGCTCCTCGTGAGCTTCCACAACTCGCCCGGGTTCTGCGACGAGTCGGTCGCTGTGTTCCTCGCAACCGGCTTGGCCCCCGTCGACCACGACCCGCAGGGCATCGAGGAGCGCCACATGACCGTCGAGCGGCTCACGCTCGACGCCGCCCTCGCCCTGATCGCCGACGGTCACATCACCGACGCCAAGACGATCATCGGTCTCACCCTCGCGGCCGGTCGCCGCGCCGGGTGACGCGCCCCACACCTGATCCGGTGACGGCCGAGGAGGTGCCGTTCCCTCCCGAGGCCGAGGACCTCCTGCTCTGGCTGGCCGCCGAGCGCGGCCGATCGCCCAACACCCTCGCCGCCTACCGACGCGATCTCCGGCGCTACGCGCGCTGGCTGCACGAGCGGGGCCAGGCGCTGCGTGAGGTGGGCGAGACCGACGTGATCGCCTACATCGAGGTGCTGCGGTCGCAGGGACTCGCGCCAGCGTCGGTGGCGCGAGCGCTCGTGCCGGTGCGAGCGGTGCACCGCTTCCTCGCTGCGGAGGGTGTGGTGGAAGGCGACCCGGCCGCCCATGTGGAACGCCCCCGGGTTCCCCGCAGCCTCCCCAAGGCGCTGAGCGAGGAACAGGTGAGCCGCCTCCTGGCCGCGCCCGTCGGCGACGGTGCCGTCGCCCGACGCGACCGCGCGATGCTCGAGGTGCTCTACGGAACGGGGCTGCGCGTCTCCGAGCTCGTCGGCCTGTCGCTGGGGGACATCGACCTCGATGCGTCCCTGCTGCGCGCCTTCGGCAAGGGCAGCAAGGAGCGGATCGTGCCGATCGGCGAGCACGCCACGCGGGCGATCGTGGCCTGGCTGGGCGAGGGCGGCCGCTCCGAGCTGGCACCGCCCCAGTGGCGGCGTCGTGGCGACGCCGAGGCCGTGTTCCTGGGTCAGCGGGGTGGCCGGCTGACCCGGCAGGGGGCGTGGGACGTGCTGCGTCGCCACGGCGCACGGGTCGGCCTGGCGGGATGGCTGAGCCCCCATGTCCTCCGCCACTCGTGCGCCACCCACATGCTCGACCACGGCGCTGACATCCGTGTCGTGCAGGAGCTGCTGGGCCATGCGTCGATCAACACGACGCAGATCTACACGCTCGTGTCCACCGAGCGGCTTTGGGAGGTCTATCGAACGGCGCACCCGCGTGCCGCCCTGGCCAGGTAGCCTCTTGCGGTGGCTGACCAGACGATTCCCTCATCCGTGCGAGGCCAGCTGACCGCTGAGCGGGAGCACCTCGCCGCGCAGATCGACGCGCTCGAGCCCGGTCGCAACAACAGCCAGGTCGATGACAACTTCGCCGACTCGGGCCAGGTTGCCGCCGAGCAGGGCGAGAACCAGGCCCTCGCGGCCCAGCTGCGCAACGAGCTCGACGAGGTCGAACGTGCCCTCGCGAAGCTCGACGACGGCACCTACGGCACATGCGAGACGTGCGGCAAGGAGATCCTCCCCGCCCGTCTCGAGGCCATGCCCGCCGCTCGGTTCTGCATCGATCACGCCTGAGTCCATGCGTGCTCCGGGCGTCGCTTCGCTCCTGCCTCCGCACGTGCCTCCCGGCGACCGGCGAAGCCGGCTCACCTCCGGCTGGTCCAGGCGTGCTCCGGGCGTCGCTTCGCTCCTGCCTCCGCACGTGCCTCCCGGCGACCGGCGAAGCCGGCTCGCCTCCGGCTGAGCGAGCGAGCGCCATGGGTGACGCTGCCCACCTCGCGCGTCGCTTCTTCGGATCGCTGCGCCCCGGCGGACCGTCGGCGGCCGACCAGGCCTGGGTCGACGCCCAGCTCCTTCCTGCGGAGCAGCGCCTCTGGGCCCGCATGTCGGGCCCCGACCGACGCCACGCCGCTGGGGTAGCCCGCGACGTGGCCCGCACCCTCGGTCACGAGGCGCAACGTCCCGTGCTGGCCGCGGCCCTCCTCCATGACGTGGGGAAGGTGGAGTCGGGCCTGCGCACCTACGGGCGCGTCGTCGCCACGCTCTGCGGCAAGGTCGCCGGCGCCGAGATGGCCCACACCTGGCGGAACGGCCGCGGCTACACGCGGCGAGTCGGGCTGTACCTGCTCCACGCAGAGCTCGGGGCCGATCTGCTCGAGCTGGCCGGCAGCGACCCGCTGACCGTGGCATGGGCACGCGAGCACCACCAGCCCCCCGACACCTGGACGATCCCACCCCACCTCGCCGCCGCGCTCAAGGCCGCCGACAACGACTGAAGGGGTGGGTCAGCGGGGGAGGAGGCCTACGGCGTCGCGGGCTCGGGCGAGGGTGACCTCGGCCACGGTGCGGGCCTTGGCGGCGCCGGCGGCGACGACCTGGCCGAGCGCGGCGGTGTCGGCGATCAGCTCGTGGTAGCGGGCCTGGACGGGCGCCAGCACGTCGATCACGGCGGCGGCGGCGTCGGCCTTCAGCGGGCCGTACTGCGTGTAGCCGCTGGCGAGCGCGGCGGGGTCGCCGCCGGTGGCGGCGGCCAGGATGCCGAGCAGGTTCGACACGCCGGGCTTGGCGGCCGGGTCGTAGCGCACCTCGCCGTCGTTGTCGGTGACGGCCCGCTTGAACTTCCGCTCGATGTCCTTCGGCTCGTCGAGCATCAGCACCGTGCCCTGCGGCGAGTCGATCGACTTCGACATCTTGCGGGTGGGCTCCTGGAGATCCATCACCCGCGCCGCCACCTTGGCGATGTCCGACGCCGGGACCGTGAACGTGGGGCCGTAGCGGCTGTTGAACCGCTCGGCCGTGTCCCGGGCGAGCTCGAGGTGCTGGCGCTGGTCGTCGCCCACCGGCACGCGGTCGGTGTCGTAGAGGAGGATGTCGGCGGCCATCAGGGCCGGGTAGGTGAACAGGCCGGCCGAGACGAACTCCTGTCGATCGGACTTCTCCTTGAACTGCGTCATCCGCCGGAGCTCGCCCATCGACACGGTGCACTCCATCAACCAGGCCAGCTCGCTGTGCTCGGCCACATGGCTCTGCACGAAGACGGTGCAGGCGTCGGGGTCGAGCCCGCTGGCGAGGTAGAGCGCCGCGGTCTCGAGGGTGCGGCGCCGCAGCACCGCCGGGTCCTGCGGCACGGTGATGGCGTGGAGGTCGACGATGCAGAAGTAGGACACATCGGACGATTGGTCGTTCGCGAACCGGCGCAGGGCACCGAGATAGGTGCCGAGCGTGAGCTCACCGGAGGGCTGGATGCCTGAGAAGACGCGGGGCACAGCGGGGGAGCGTAGGCGTCCGGGGCCCCACGCCCGAACGGGTTCACCAAACGACACCAATGTGATTAGCATTGCGTCGATGCCCTACGAGGTCACCACCCCGGTCTTCGAAGGCCCCTTCGATCTGCTGCTGCACCTGATCCTGCGCGAGCAGGTGGAGCTCTACGACATCTCGCTCACCAAGATCGTCGACGCCTACATCGCCGAGCTCGATGCCATGGAGCGGTTCAGCCTCGACGTCGCCACCGAGTTCCTGCTCATCGCCGCCACCCTGATCGAGCTGAAGACCCGTCGCCTGCTCCCGGGCGACGACGACCTCGATCTCGACGACGAGCTGGCCCTGTGGTCGGAGCGCGACCTGCTGCTCACGCGGCTGGTGGAGTGCAAGACCTTCAAGGACGCCGCCGTCGCCCTCCAGCGCCTCGCCAACGACGCTGGGCGGTCCTACGCCCGCGTCGCTGGCCCCGACGACCGCTTCCTCGAGCTCACCCCCGACCTCCTCGCCGGCGTGTCTGCTGACGACGTGCGCCTGGCGTTCCTCCGGGCCGTGACGCCCAAGCCGCAGTCCCGGATCGACCTCGAGCACGTCGCGCCGATCCGCGCCTCGGTGGCCGAGGCGGTGACCGAGCTGCTCGAGGAGCTCCCGCTCGTCGGGCGCATCTCGTTCCGGGCGCTCACCGGCGACCTCGTCGAGCGGCTCGACGTCGTCGTCCGCTTCCTCGCGATCCTCGAGCTGTTCAAGCAGGGCTTCGTCGACCTCGACCAGCCCCGCAGCTTCGGCGAGATCGAGATCATCTGGCTGGGCCGTGATCGCTCCGAGCTCGAAGAGCTCGCTGGCGTCGACGCCTACGATGGCTGACCAGATGTCTGACACCCACCTGCAGGAGAGCCGTCGGGCCATCGAGGCCGTCCTGATGGTGGCCGAGATGCCCGTGGAGCCTCAGCTCCTGGCGCAGCTGCTCGAGCTGCCCGTCGCACGCGTCGGCGAGCTCTGCGAGGCCCTGGCTGCGGAGTACGAAGCCAGCGAACGGGGCTTCTCGCTCGTGCAGGTGGCCGGCGGCTGGCGCTACCAGAGCCACGCCGACCTCGCCCCGTACGTGGAGCGCTTCGTGCTCGAGGGCCAGTCGGCCCGCCTCTCGGGCGCGGCGCTCGAGACCCTCGCCATCGTGGCCTACAAGCAGCCCGTGTCGCGGGCACAGGTCGCGGCGATCCGAGGGGTGAACGTCGACGGGGTGATGCGCACCCTGCAGCAGCGCGGGTTCATCGGTGAGGTCGGCAAGGACCCGGGCCCCGGTCAGGCGATCCTCTTCGGCACGACGCCGCTGTTCCTCGAGCGCATCGGCGTCAACACGATCGACGAGCTGCCGCCCTTGGCCGAGTTCGTGCCCGGGGCCGATGTCGTCGAGCACCTCGAAGCCGGCCTGCGGCCACCGCCCGGGCCCTCGCTCAGCGAACGGCTCGACGAGATCGAGGCCACCAATGCGGTGCGCCAGGCCGGCATGGCCGACGCCGCCTTCGAGAGCGTCGACGACGAGGACGAGTAGCGGCATGCCCCCGCCGGGGGACGACGCCATCGCCCACGAGGATGGCGTGCGCCTGCAGAAGGTCCTGGCCCAGGCCGGGCTCGGGAGCCGTCGGGTCTGCGAGGAGCTCATCGAGCGCCGTCGCGTCCGGGTGAACGGGGAGGTCGCCGAGCTCGGCCGACGAGTCGACGTGGACGTCGATGTCGTCGAGGTGGACGGTGCGCAGATCGGGGTGCGGCCGGGCCTCGTGCACTACCTGCTCAACAAGCCCCGGGGCGTGATCACGACAGCCTCCGACACCCACGGCCGGCCCACCGTCATCGAGCTCGTACCCCGCGAGCCTCGCGTCTTCCCCGTCGGACGCCTCGACGGTGACAGCGAGGGCCTGCTCCTGCTCACCAACGACGGCGATCTCGCCCATCGGCTCACCCACCCCAGCTTCGGCGTCGACAAGGAGTACCTCGTGGAGGTGGAGGGAGATCCCCATCGCGGCGTGGTCCGACGTCTCCGCGAGGGTGTGGAGCTGGACGACGGCATCACCGCACCAGCGAAGGTGGCGGTGCTCGGAGATCACCTCCTGCGCATCACGATCCACGAGGGCCGCAACCGCCAGGTCCGTCGCATGTGCGAGGCCGTCGGCACCCCGGTGGTGCGGCTGGTCCGCACCCGCATCGGTACGCTCACCGATCGCACGCTCGGCCCGGGGGAGTGGCGTGCGCTCACCCAGGACGAGGTGCGGGCGCTCGAACGGGCCACCGTGAGCAAGCGGGCGCGCGGGTAGCCTGCCCCGTCGTGTCTGCTGCCCTCCGAGCCCTCCGCGGTGCCACCACCGTCGACGTGGACGAGGAGGAGCACGTCCAGCAGCGGGTGGTGGAGCTGCTCGAGGAGATGTGCGAGCGCAACGGCGTGCACCACGACGACATCATCAGCATCCTCTTCACCGCCACTGACGATCTCCACGCCACGTTCCCGGCCACCGGAGCCCGCAAGCTCGGTCTCGGCGACGTGCCGCTGATCTGTGCCCGGGAGCTCGACGTGGTGGGCGGGACACCTCGCTGCATCCGGGTGCTGATGCACCTGATGAGCGAGCGGAGTCGGGGCGACATGCGCCACGTCTACCTCGAGGGCGCCGTGGGCCTCCGCGACGACTTGCCATGACCTGCGCCTCCGGCCTCTGCTGATGACCGCTCCCCGCCGCGCGTCGATCGTCGGCACCGGCTTGATCGGCGGTTCCATCGGGCTGGCGCTGCGCCGCCGCGGCTGGCACGTGACCGGCGACGATCGCGACCCGGCACGGGCCGCCCGCGCGCTCGAGCTGGGCGCGCTCGACGCCGTGGGCACCGACGAGCACGCCGAGATCACCTTTCTCGCCACACCCGTCAACGCGGTCGCTGCCGCGGCCCGAGCCGCCCTGGCCGCCAGCGGGGGCATCGTCACCGATGTGGGCAGCGTGAAGGCCTCCATCGTCGGTGCGGTCGCCGACCCTCGGTTCCTGGGTGGCCATCCGATGGCTGGCTCGGAGCAGGAGGGCGTCGACGGCGCCGACCCCGACCTCTTCGCCGGCGCGGTGTGGGTGCTCACCCCGACCGCGGCGACCAGCGACCGCACCTACGCCTCGGTCCGCGCCACCGTCACCTCGCTCGGCGCCGACGTCGTCGCCCTGGCGCCCGACCACCACGACGCCCTGGTGGCCGTCGTCTCCCACGTGCCGCACCTGGCCGCCGCCGCGCTGATGCACCTCGCCGACGACAAGGCCACCGAGCATCGGGCCCTCCTCCGCCTCGCCGCCGGCGGCTTCCGTGACATGACCCGGATCGCGGCCGGCCACCCCGGGATCTGGCCCGACATCTGCGCGGAGAACCGGACGGCCATCGTCGAGGTGCTGGGCACCCTCATCTCGTCGCTGCAGTCCGTGCAGTCGGTGGTGGCGGCCGACGACCGCGCTGGCCTGCTCGAGGTGCTGGAGCGCGCCCGATCGGCCCGGGTGAACCTCCCCACGCGCGTCGCCAGCGCCGGTGACATGTGCGAGGTGCGCATCCCCGTGCCCGACCGCCCCGGCGTGCTCGCTGAGGTCACCACGCTGGCGGGCGCGCTCGATGTCAACATCGCCGACCTCGAGATCGCCCACTCCAGCGAGGGCGAGCGCGGCGTGCTCATCCTCGTCGTGGAGGCCGATGCGTCGGCGCGCCTGCGAGCCGGGCTGGTGGAGAGCGGCTTCCGACCGGCCGTGCTCCCACTGGAGTAGCCGTGACCACGCCGCGTCCCGATTCGCTGCTCGTCGAGCCCATCGCGGGACCCCTCGATGCCACGGTGAGCATTCCGGGCTCGAAGAGCCTCACGAACCGAGCCCTCGTGTGCGCCGCGCTCGCCGTGGGGGAGAGCGTCCTGGACCACGCGCTGCGCGCCGATGACACGCACGCGATGGTCGAGGGTCTCACCGCGCTCGGTGTCACCGTCGCACCTGCCTGGGCCGGCGATCGGATCGTCGTGCAGGGCTGCGCCGGCGTGCCTCCGGCCGACGTGGCCATCGTCGACGCCCTGCTGTCGGGCACCACCAGTCGGTTCCTGCTCCCGCTCGCAGCGCTCGGGTCGGGCACCCGGCGCGTCGACGGCGCCCCTCGACTCCGCGCCCGTCCGATGGCGCCTGCGATCGAGGCGCTGCGGACCTTGGGAGCGTCGGTCCGCGATGTCGGCGCGCCCGGGCACCTCCCGGTCGAGCTGGTCGGAGGCACCTTGCGCGGCGGTGAGGTGACGATCTCCGGGGACGTGTCGAGCCAGTTCCTCTCCGGGCTCCTCCTCGCCGCCCCGGCGATGCCCGATGGGCTCACCGTTCGGCTGAGCACGCCGCTGGTGTCACGGCCCTACGTCGAGATGACCGTGGCGGTCATGCGAGCCTTCAGCGTCGCCGCCGAGCAGGCCGACGATCGCACCTGGGTCGTCGCCCCGCAGCCGTACCGAGCCACCACCTACGCCATCGAACCAGATGCCAGCGCGGCGTCGTACGCCTTCGCCGCCGCGGCGATCGTCGGTGGGACGGTGCGAGTCGAGGGCCTCGGCACCGGGTCGCTGCAGGGCGATGCCGGCTTCGTCGACCTGTTGGCCGAGATGGGTGCCATCGTCGAGCGAACCGCGAGCAGCACCACGGTTCGGCGCGACGGACCGCTCCGAGGCATCGACGCCGACATGTCGCAGATCTCCGACACCGCCCAGACCCTCGCGGTGGTCGCCGTCCATGCCGAGGGTCCCACCCGGATCTCGGGCATCGGCTTCATCCGGGGCAAGGAGACCGATCGCATCGGCGCGGTGGTCGCCGAGCTGCGGCGAGCAGGCATCGACGCGCAGGAGGAGGCGGATGGCTTCGTTGTGCAACCGGGGGAGGTCCGCCCGGCGGACATCGCCACCTACGACGACCACCGCATGGCCATGGCGTTCGCCCTCTTGGGTCTGCGCACCCCTGGGATCCGGATCCTCGACCCGGCCTGCGTCACCAAGACGTTCCCTGGGTACTGGGCCATGCTCGATTCGCTCAGGCGCCCCGATAGGGTCCTGCCTTCGTGAGGACCGTGTGCACATGAGAGTGATCGCCATCGACGGGCCCGCGGGCTCCGGGAAGTCCACCGTCGCCAAGGCGCTGGCCGAGCGCTTCGACCTGGAGTACCTCGACACGGGCGCCATGTACCGCTCGGTCACCTTCGCCGCGCTGCGTCGCGGGATCGACCCTGCCGACGCCGAGATCATCGGCAGGCTCGCCGGCGACGTCGAGATCGAGCTGCGCCCGGAGGGCGTCACGGTCGACGGCGTCGACGCCACGATCGAGATCCGTGGCCCCGAGGTGAGTCGTGCGGTCAGCATCGTGGCAGCGAACCCCGTCGTCCGCGCGGAGATGGTCCGGCGACAGCGGGCCTGGGTCACCAAGCGCGACGGTGGTGTGCTCGAAGGGCGCGACATCGGCACGGTGGTGTTCCCGGACGCGGAGCTGAAGGTGTTCCTCACCGCCGACCCGGAGGTGCGTGCTCAGCGTCGCTCCCGCGAGGTCACCGACCTCGACTACGAGACGGTGGCCGCCGATCTGGCTCGTCGTGACGCCCTCGACCAAGGCAGGGAGGCGTCGCCCCTCGCCGAGGCGGCCGACGCGTTCCTGCTCGACACCACGGGCCTGTCCGTGGACGAGATCGTCGAGGTGATCGCGGGGCGGTTGGAGCAGGGTCGTGGCTGAGCGGCGACCCGGCGACGACGTCGAGATCTGGACGGGCGCGCCCACGACGGGCACCAAGGTGGCCTACGCGATCGTGCGAGGGCTGCTGCGGGTGATCTTCACGCTGCTCGGACGAGTGCAGGTGATCGGGTCGGAGAAGATCCCGGCCGATGGCGCCTTCGTCCTGGCGCCGGTGCACCGGAGCAACGTCGACTTCGCCTTGGCTTCGCTGGTCACCCGCCGACCGATGCGCTTCATGGGCAAGGACAGCATCTGGAAGTCGACTCTGCTGGGCCGGTTCGTGACGATGCTCGGTGCCTTCCCCGTGCACCGGGGCACCGCCGACCGCGACGCGCTCCGCGCCTGCACCGACATCGTGAGTGGGGGCAGCCCGCTCGTGATGTTCCCCGAGGGCGCCCGGCAGCACGGCCCCGACGTGCAGGAGCTCTTCGATGGAACGGCCTATGTGGCCGCCAAGACCGGCGTGCCGATCGTGCCGGTGGGCATCGGCGGAAGCGAGCGGTTGCTGCCCAAGGGTGCCAAGCTGCCCCACCCCTCTCGCTTGGTGCTTGTCATCGGCGACCCGATCGCGGCGCCAGCTCGCACAGAAGGCGGCCGCATGCCGCGCAGCGCGGTGGGCGCGATCACCCAGGAGCTGCACGCGACGCTGCAGAAGCTCTTCGACGAGGCGCAGGCCCTCGCCGGTCACCCCAACGTTCCGGAGCCGGGAGCGCCCTAGGGCCGAGGCGCTATGCGTCGGTGTAGCGAGTGCCGGCGCTGGCGGTGGGGAACATCTTCGCCGCCGAGAACACCGAGCGGACCTTGTCCTCGAAGTGCTCGAGGGGAAGCGTGTCGAAGTCGGGGTCGAAGGCCTTCTGGTCCCACTCGTCCGCGAACTGCTCGGCGAGGCGCCACTCCTCATCGCTGAGGGCGTCACGGTGCTTGTTGCGAGCGTCGGGGTCGCCGCCGAAGTGGCCGTAGTAGTGGCGGCCCTGGAAGTCCTGGTGCACGAGGATCATCGTGTGCACCTCGGGCCGCACGTAGGGCTTGAGGATCGCGGCCGCGATCTCTGGGTGCCCGGGCACGCTCACGGCCTTGCCGACGTCGTGGCAGAGGCTGGCCACGACGACCTCGTCGTCGGCCCCGGCCCGCTCGGCCAGCGTGGCCGTCTGCAGGCAGTGGGTGAGCTGGTCGGTGGCGAAGCCGTCGGTGATGTCGCTCAGGGACCGGAGCATGTCGAGCACCCGCTCGGCCACGCGTGGCTGGTTCTTCGCGGTCTCGACCCCGATCACCGCCCACTGCTCGGCCGTGGAGGTGTCCATGCTGGTGAAGCTCGTCGCCGTCATGGGCCGCAAACTACCGGTTCTGTGCGCCGGCAGCCACGCATGCCGGGGCCCCGTGTGCAGAGAACAGGTGGGGTCAGAGGGCGGCGAGGACGTCGCTGGCGTGCAGTGCGCGGTCGAGCAGCCCCGGCCGATCGGGCACCGATGCGCCGATGGTGAACGTGGCGAGAAGGTCGACGGCCGTGAGCAGCTCGCGCAGCTCGCGCGGCGGCGGGACGTACTCGTCCTCCTCGGTGATCCGCACCTCGTCCACGCCGTCGCGGGGGTCGAGGTGATCGATGACGGCCCGCACGACCTGCTCTGGTGCCGACGCACCGGCGGTGACCCCGATCGTGCCGGTGAGGCCGTCGGGGAGCTCGTCCGGCCCGTTCACACGGAACACCTGGGGCGCGCCCGACTCGCGGGCGAGCCGCTCGAGCGCGCGCGTGTTTGAGGAGTTGGCGGAACCGATCACGATGACCGCATCGCAGCGCTCGGCGATCGCCCCGAGGGCGGACTGGCGGTTCGTCGTGGCGAAGCACAGGTCGCTGCGTCCGGGCTTCCACACGTCGGGGAACCGCTCCGCGGTGCGATCGGCCACGGCCGCCCAGTCGCGGTGCGACAGGGTGGTCTGCGCGAGGAGGGCGACAGGCTGATCGAACAGGGGGAGGGCGTCGACCTCGGCGACGGTCTCGACGCGGTGGATCGCGTCGGGTGCGACTGCCATCGTCCCCACCGCCTCCTCGTGGCCCACGTAGACGATCTGGAACCCCTTGCCGGCGCGGGTCTTCACCTCGTGGTGCACCTTCGTGACGAGCGGGCACACCGCGTTCACGACGTAGCCCCCACTCGCCTTGGCAGCGGCCACGACCTCCGGTGCTGAACCGTGGGCGGAGAGCATGATCGGCCGCCCGGGTGGCACCTCGGCGATGTCGTCGACGAACACCACGCCCAGGTCACGGAAGCGGTCGACCACGAGCTGGTTGTGGACGATCTCGTGGTAGCAGTACACCGGCGGCTCGAAGGACCGCACCATCCAGGCCAGCGCCTTGATCGCCATCTCCACGCCCGCGCAGAAGCCGCGCGGAGCGGCGAGGAGCACCTTGTCGACGGCCATCGGGGCCACGCTACCGGCCGCCGTGCGCTGCCCGGACTGAGGGTGAGCCGCCTCAGCCCCGTAGCCTGGTGCGATGCCTGCCCCCCGTGTCGTCGCTGTCGCGCCTGGTTCGCCGGCCGCGCTCGTCGGGGTGACGGTCGGCGACGAGGTGGCCGCCATCGACGGAGAGGTGCCGCGCGACATCATCGAGTGGCGGTTCCTGGTCGACGAGGCCGACCCGGTGCTCGAGATCCGACGGGGCGGCCTGGAGCTTACGCTCGAGGTGCACAAGCGGGCGGGCGAGCCCCTCGGCGTAGAGGTGCAGTCGGCCCTGTTCGATCAGGTGCGCACCTGCGACAACCACTGCGAGTTCTGCTTCATCTACCAGCTGCCGCCCGGGCTGCGGAAGAGCCTCTACCTCAAGGACGACGACTACCGGCTGAGCTTCCTCTACGGGAACTTCACCACGCTCACGCGCTTCACCGAGGCCGACCTCGAGCGCGTCGTCACCGAGCGCCTCGGACCGCTGCACGTGTCGATCCACGCCACCGACCCCGACGTGCGCTCCGAGATGCTCCGCAACCGGCGGGGCGCCACGAGCCTGCGCTGGCTGCGCGCCCTGCTCGACCACGGCATCGAGGTGCACGGCCAGGTCGTCGTGTGCCCCGGCATCAACGACGGTGCCGTCCTCAGCGACACGCTCGCCGGCGTCCTCGACCGCTACCCCGAGCTGGCCTCGCTGTGCGTCGTCCCGCTCGGGCTGTCCAAGTTCAACGCCGAGGCGCGCATGCGAGCCCACACCACCGCCGAGGCGGCCGCGGTGGTCCACGCTGTCGAGGACTGGCAGGACGTCTTCCACGCGGTGCTCGGGCATCGCCTCGTGTTCGCCGCCGACGAGTACTACCTGATGGCGGCGCGGCCGTTCCCGGCACCCGAGACCTACGAGGGCTTCCCGATGCACGAGGACGGCATCGGGATGGCCCGCACCCTCGAGCTGGAGCTCTTCGGTCAGAAGACCGATGCCACCGGCAAGCAGGACGGCTTCTTCATGTGGGCCGACGGTGGCGATGCCCGACCGGCCGACGGTTCCGCCTCGGTCGACGCCGACTACGAGCCCTATCGAGGCCAGCGGGCCACACCCGACCAGCTGCTCCAGATCCGCCCATCGCGCCATGCGCCGATCGGCATCCTCACCGGGCCACTCGGCGCGCTCGTGCTGCAGCCGCTCATCGCCCGCCTCGAGCGCAGCGATGTGCGCATCGTGGCGGTCGCCAACGAGTTCTTCGGCGGCACCACGGGCGTGACGGGGCTCATGGTGGGGGAGGACCTCGCTCGTGCGCTCGCCGCCGAGCCCGCCGGGCACCGCTACCTCCTGCCCGACGTCTGCCTCTCCAACGGCACCTTCCTCGACGGCACCACCCCGGCCGAGCTGCCTCGTCCTGTCGAGGTCATCTCCACCGACGGTCACGCCCTGCGGACCGCCCTCGGCACGCCGGCCCGTCCTCTGGCAGGTGCCCGATGAGCGCCGAAGCCCTCCCCACCGTCGCCATCGTCGGCCGCCCCAACGTGGGGAAGTCCACCCTCGTCAACCGCATCGTCGGCAAGCGCGTGGCGATCGTCGAGGAGAAGCCCGGCGTGACGCGTGACCGCAAGGAGGTCGACGCGGAGTGGCTCGGCGTGGGGTTCCGTCTCGTCGACACCGGCGGGTGGATGCCCGGCGGCGACGCCCTCGATGTCAAGGTCAGTCGTCAGAGCGAGCAAGCGATCCGCGAGGCGGACGCGGTGCTGCTCGTGCTCGACGCGGTCACCGGGGTCACCGAGGAGGACGCTCGTGTCGGCGAGGTGATCCGCGAGATCGCCCGCGGCAAGGTGCTCGTGGTCGTCAACAAGGTCGACGACTCCGGACGGGAGGGCCTCATCTGGGAGGCCATGTCGCTCGGGCTCGGGGACCCGATGCCGGTGAGCGCCCTGCACGGCCGCGGCTCCGGCGAGGTGCTCGACAAGCTCGTGGAGATGCTCCCCACCCCGGCGGTCGTGGTGGAGGACCCCAATGCCGAGGACGAGGACGAGGCTCCGGTGGAGCGGATCTTCTCTGTCGCCCTGGTGGGACGCCCGAACGTCGGCAAGTCCACGCTGTTCAACCGGCTCATCGGCGAGGAGCGGGCCGTCGTCCACGACATGCCCGGCACCACGCGCGACACGATCGACACGGTGGTGGAGACCGACGAGGGACCGATCCGCTTCGTCGACACGGCCGGCATGCGCCGCAAGGCGAAGATCGCCGAGGGCACCGAGTACTACTCGCTCGTGCGAGCCCTCCAAGCCGTCGACCAGTCAGACGTGGCCCTACTCATCGTGGACGCCACCGTCGGCATCACGGCCCAGGACCAGCGCCTGGCCGAACGCATCGATGCCGCGGGGAGCCCGCTCGTGGTGCTCCTCAACAAGCACGAGCTGCTCACCGACGCCGAGGCGCGCGCCGATCTCGACTGGCAGGTCGAGGAGAAGCTGCGCTTCATCGGCGAGGCGCCCGTGCTGAAGATCTCCGCCCTGACCGGCAAGGGCGTGCACAAGCTCCTTCCCGCGCTGTCGCTGAGCATCGAGGACTACCACCGACGCGTCCCCACGCGCCGGGTCAACGAAGTGATCCGAGCCGCGCAGCAGGGCCAGCCCGGCCCGCACGGCGTGAAGGTTCTCTACGCCACGCAGGCTGCCACCGACCCGCCGACCTTCACCCTCTTCGCGAACCGTGAGGTGCCGGCCACCTACCTCCGCTACCTCGAGCGCCGCCTCCGCGAGGCCTTCGACCTCGGTGCCACCCCGATCAAGATGCGGGTGCGCAAGCGATAGGCGCCGCCGTCCACCTCACGCGGTGAGCGCCTCGATGCGCTCGGCGAAGCGGTCGAGCTCGTCGTCGGTGGTGAGGTAGTGGACACTCGCCCGCACGACGGCATCGAGGCCGCGGTGGGCGAGGTCGAGCTGCGAGCTCGACGCGGGGGAGACGGCCACGTTGATGTCCTCCTCCCGGAGGGACTCCGCCACGTGAGCGGCCGAGTGGCCCTCCAGGGTGAACGTGGTGATCGCGCAGAGGTCGTCTCCGCGATCCTGGACCGTCACCCCGGGAATGCGCTCCAGGCGAGCCCGCAGGCCGCCGGCCAGCGCCGCGTTCCGGTGCGCGATCGCGTCGAGCCCGAGCTCGATCGCAAGATCGACGGCCACCCCGAGGCCCACTCGTGCTGCGATGTTCGCCTCCCACTGCTCGAAGCGTCGGGCATCGGCGCGCACTCGATACCGGTCGGGTGCAATCCACGTGGCCGATGCCATGTCGAGCATCAGCGGTTCAACCAGCCCGAGGTCGCCAGACACATAGAGGAAGCCCGTGCCGCGCGGCCCCCGCAGGAACTTGCGACCCGTGGCGGTGAGGATGTGACACCCAAGGGTCGAGACGTCGAGCGGGAGCTGGCCGGCGGACTGGCAGGCGTCGAGCACGAAGACTGCGTTCGCGTCACGACACAGCGCACCGACGGAGGGCGCCGGATTGACGACGCCGCTGTGGGAAGGCACATGGGTGAGCGAGACGACCGTCACCTGCGAGTGGTCGAGGGCGCGGGCAAGTGCATCGAGGTCGAGGTGACCGTGGCCGTCGTCGTCGATCAGCACGAGCTCGCATTGGCTGCGGCGGCGCAGCTGGAGGAGCGCGATGGCATTCGAGCCGTACTCAGATCGCGTGGTGATCAGGCGATCGCCCTCACTCAGCGGCAGCGAGTACACCGCGGTGGTCCAGCCCCGCGTAGCGGAGTCTGTGAGAGCGACCTCGCCGACCGCACAGCCGATCAGCGTGGCCACCGCCTCGTACGTGCGCTCGAGGGCCGGGGCCGCGGTGGCGGCCGCTCGGTAGGCCCCGATCCTCGCCTCGAGGTGCAGGTGGTCGATCACCGCGTCGAGCACGGGTTGCGGCGCGAGCGACGCGCCAGCGTGGTCGAGGTGGAGCACGTGCTCGCAGCCAGGGGTGAGGGCCCGCGCGCGCGCCACATCGATCTCGTCCATGCCGCCTCGCAGGTTACAGATCTGACGCTCCATCAGGGACGGCGCGAGACTCCGCCGCATGCCCCAGGACGTCCCCGCCTTCGAGTTCTCCGACGACGCCAAGCGCATCCGCGCCTTCGTGTACGAGCACTGGTGCGCCAACGGACGCGGCCCCAACCTGCGCGCCGTCCACGAGGCCACAGGTCTCGATCGGCGACAGATCGTGCAGGGCTACAAGGAGCTCCAGCTCGGGATCATCTGCGTGGTGCACCAGGATGCGCAGAACATCAACCTCCTGAAGTTCCAGCCGTTCTCCAGCTACCCGAGCCAGGTCGAGGTGTGGATCGACGGGGTGTTCCACTCGTACGCGGGATGCGCGCTCGAGTCGGTGGCGATCTCGAAGATGCCTCCGTTCGCGGGCAAGACGATCACCCTTCGGAGCTACTGCGCATGTTGCCTCTCGCCGATCGACCTCACGGCCGTTGACGGGGCGGTGACCGCACCGAGCGGTGTTCTGGTCCACATCAGCACGAGCCCGTGGGACTGGAACAACGACGACATCATCCACCAGTGCGACTCGATGAACTTCGTGCTCGACGCGCAGCACGCCGAGCGCTACGAGCGGATCGTCAGTCGCCGCGGGGCACTGCTGACGATCGATCAGACGGCGCAGTTCGTGAAGGCCACCGGCGATGCCCGCATGTGGGACTACGACTGGGCGCCCGCAACGCTCAACCCGAAGGCGGTGGTGTTCGGGATGAAGCAGCTCGGCGTGGACGTCTCGGCGTGGACCGGGGAGCGCGCCCCGGTGCCCGAGACCTGACTCCGGGGCCGGATTCCGGGGGATGACTCGGGCGGCTGTGCCCCCTGGGGAACCAGGCCGGTACCATCTGCCCAGACATGGACAAGCCCATCCTGGCCGTCGTTGCGGTCGCTGCCCTTGTGGCTGCCCTCGTCTGGGGCCGTTCCGCCCAGCGGTTCCAGCGCGTCTGGCAACGCATCGAAGACGAGCTCGGCCCCGAGGCCGATGCCACGGTGCTGGCGCGCTCCGCCTACCGCAAGGAGCTCCACACCGTCACCCTCTATGCGGTGCTCGCGATCGCGTCGGCGATCACGGCCGTGTGGGAGACCAAGCAGGCACCGTCCTTCTTCGCCTTCGTGCTCATCCCGGTGGGTCTATCGCTGATCTTCGGGCGCGACTTCCGGCGTGAGGCTCGTCTCGCCGAGGACCGCATCATGCTCGAACGCCGAGCCGAGGAGGTGCTCTCCCAGGAGGAGCTCGCCCCGCGTCGGTGGGCGGCCCGCCTCGCACCTGAGGAGCTGCCCGACTTCCCCGGCTTCGAGCTGGGCCGCGTGTACCAGGCGGGCACCGGGCTCATGGCAGGCGACTTCTACGATGTCTTCCGCGTCGCTCCAACGCGCATCGCCGCGGTGATCGGCGACGTGACGGGTCACGGCATCGAGCCCTCGATCACCGCGTTCCAGGCCAAGTACCTGCTCCGCGTCTTCCTGCGGCAGTTCCGCGATCCGGCCCAGGCCCTCGAGGAGCTCAACCGGCAGATGTCGTCGCTGGCCCGAACCGAGGAGTTCATCTCGATCTGCATCGTGGTGTTCGACACTGAGGCGGCCACGTTGCGAGTCGCGTCCGCCGGGCATCCGCCGGCATGGCTCTGGCATGACCGGGAGGTGCGGGGGCTCCGCTCCACCGGCCCACTGCTCATGCTCGACCCCGAGGGTGCCTACACGAGCCGGGAGATCCCGCTCGACGTGGGCGACATGCTCCTCCTGTACACCGACGGCCTGGCCGAGGCGAGGGCGGGCGACCAGCTCTTCGGCGAGGACCGCATCGCCAACACCTTGCGACGCGACCCGGGCGTGCCGCCCGATGTGCTCTGCAAGACCCTCGTGGAAGCGGCGCGCGACTTCGCCACCGAGCCCATGACCGACGACGTCGCGATCCTGGCAATCCGCCGACGGTGAGCCGAGCGTGACCGATCCCGACAGCGAGCTCCAGCAGCGCATCGAACGAGCGCGGGCCGGCAACCTCCACAAGGAAGCCGACAAGCTGGCCCGCCAGGGCAAGCTCTTCGTGCGCGACCGCCTGGCCCTGCTCCTCGACGAAGGGTCCTTCAGCGAGGACGCCCTGCTCGCCAACACCGCCGCCGACGACCTGCCCGCCGATGGCGTCGTCACCGGGGTGGGTCGAGTCGACGGCCGGCCGGTGTGCGTGATGGCCAACGACCCCACAGTGAAGGCAGGGTCGTGGGGCGCCCGGACCGTCGAGAAGATCGTGCGCCTCACCGAGCACGCGCTCCGGCACGAGCTGCCAGTGTTCTGGTTGATCGACTCGGCCGGCGCGCGCATCACCGACCAGGTGGAGCTCTTCCCGGGTCGTCGAGGGGCCGGCCGCATCTTCTACAACCAGGTGAAGCTGTCAGGTCGTGTGCCCCAGATCTGCTGCCTCTTCGGGCCCTCGGCCGCTGGGGGCGCCTACATCCCGTCGTTCTGCGACATCGTGATCATGGTCGAGGGCAACGCGTCGATGTACCTCGGCTCGCCCCGCATGGCCGAGATGGTGATCGGCGAGCAGACCACCCTCGAGGAGATGGGCGGCGCTCGCATGCACGCCACCGTGTCGGGCTGCGGCGACAACCTCGCCCACGACGACGCCGACGCGATCGATCAGGCCCGTGCCGTCATGCACTACCTGCCGCGCACCTGGAAGGAGGCGCCGCCGGTCTACGAACCCGCACCGCCGGCGCGCGAGCTCACGGCGTCGATGGTTCCCCTCGTCGACACGCAGGGCTACGACATGCACGAGGTGATCGATGCGCTCATCGACGCCGAGAGCTTCTTCGAGGTGAAGCCTCTGTTCGCACCCGAGGTGATCGTCGGCTTCGGGCTGCTCGACGGGAAGCCGGTGGGGGTCGTCGCCAACAACCCGATGGCGCTCGGCGGCGCGCTGTTCGTCGACTCCGCCGACAAGGCGGCTCGCTTCATCTGGTGGTGCGACGCCTTCAACGTGCCCCTTGTCTTCTTGGCCGACGTGCCCGGCTTCATGATCGGCAGCCAGGTGGAGCGCCAAGGGATCATCCGCCACGGCGCCAAGATGGTCACCGCGGTGAGCGAGGCCACCGTCCCCAAGATCTCCGTGATCGTGCGCAAGGCCTACGGCGCCGGCCTCTACGCGATGTCCGGTCCCGCGTTCGAACCCGAGGCCACCTTGGCGCTGCCCACCGCCAAGATCGCCGTGATGGGCCCCGAGGCGGCGGTCAACGCCGTGTTCGCCAACAAGATCGCTGCGATCGACGACCCCGCCGAGCGCGACGCCTTCGTGGCCGAGCAGCGCAAGCTCTACGAGGAAGACGTCGACCTCTACCGGCTGGCGTCGGAGCTCGTGATCGACGCCGTCGTCGACTTCGGCGACCTGCGCGGAGAGCTGATCCGCCGGCTGGCCCTGGCCGAGGGCAAGGACCGATCCTTCTCCGACCGTCGCCACGGGGTCCCACCCGTATGAGCACGGCGCCGCCTCGTCTGCCGGCGCTGCCATCGCTGCCCGACGCTGTGGTGATCCGCGACGTCGGCCCCCGCGATGGCTTGCAGCCCGAGCGTCCGGTGACGCCCGAGGATCGGATACGGCTCATCGAGGCGCTCGTGGCCGCTGGCGTGCGCCGCATCGAGGCCGTGGCCTTCGTGTCGCCGAAGGCAGTGCCGGCGATGGCCGGAGCCGCCCAGGTGCTCGCCGGCGTGCCCCGGATGGGGGACCTTCGCTACACGGCCCTCGTGCCGAACCTGCGCGGCGCCCAGATGGCGCTCGACGCCGAGCTCGACGAGCTCAGCGTCACGATCTCGCTCAGCGAGACCTACAACCAGCGCAACGTGAAGATGTCGATCGATGCCTCCGTCGCGGAGATCGAGCAGATCTGCGCTGCCGCGAGCGCGGCGGGCCTTCCCGTCGACGCGGTCGTGAGCTGCGCGTTCGGCTCGCCCTACGAGGGTGACCTCGATCGCACGGCCCTGGTCAGGCTCGTGCAGCGTCTGCGCACGGCTGGTTGCGCGGCGATCACCTGCGCGGACACCACGGGCATGGCAACACCGCGGGGGATCGCGGTGGTGGTGGAGGCCGTTGGCGCCGATGTCGGGCTGCACCTCCACGAGACGCGGGGCACCGCGCTGGCCTGTGCGTACGCAGCGTTGCTCCTCGGCGTGACGCGCTTCGACACGTCCGTCGGCGGCCTGGGCGGCTCGCCCTTCGCCGAGGGGGCCGCAGGCAACCTGGCCACCGAGGGACTGGTGGCGATGCTCGACGACCTCGGCGTGCACAGCGGCATCGACGTCGAGGCACTGATCGAGGCCGCCGGCCTGGCCAGCGAGCTCGTGGGCCGGGCGCTGCCTAGTCCGGTTGCCGTCGCGGGGCCTCGCACGCGACTGGCAGCGCCACCCGGCGGTGCGGGACGCTGAGGCCGTGCCCTGGTGCCACACCTGCGATCGGTTCTACAACCCGAACACACTTCGGCCCGGCGGCATCTGCCCGACCTGTGGACAGCAGGTGGCCACGGAGGCCGAGGCGGCCGATGAGGAGGCCACGACACGGGCCCCGTGGCACTTCAAGGCCCTCGTCGGCGTCACGGCGGTGTACCTCGGCTACCGGGCGATGCAGGGCATCGTCTGGGTGGGCCACCACCTCTGAACGACCGTGCTGTGCCCGGGCGAGATGGCAGGAGCCCGAATGCGGTCTGGTACGGTCACTGACCCATCCCGGGCCGTGGCGGCGTTTGGTTAGCGCGCTTGAGTGGGGTTCTAGAGGTCGGAGGTTCGAATCGTCTGGGCCCGACTGGCTGTGCGGGCCCGCCGACCCGGAAACGTGGCCGGCGGGCCCTTCTCGTTCTCGGCTGCCGGCGGGCGCGGTGGGACCTTAGGTTGGCTGCAGGCGCCAGGAGGTGCCCTCTTGGCGGACCTTGCCGCCACCGGGCGCTGCGAAGAGCGGGCCGATCAGCGTGACGTCCTCGCGCACGCAGCGCCCCAGGAGCGTGCGGCGAGTGCGGAGGAGCGCGTCGGGATCGAGATCGCCGTTGACCACCTCGGGGTTGGCGATCTGCGCGGGGTGGAGGAACAGGTGGCCGACGATGACCGCCTCAGTGCCGCCGGACTCCACCCACACCGCGACGTGACCGTGGCTGTGGCCGGGGGTGGGTTCGATCCGCACGCCGGGCACGAGCGTCTCCCCGCCGACGAGTGGCTCGAGCACGCCAACCTTGTGGAGCGCGACGAGCGCGGCTCCGACCTCGCCATGCGCACCGGCGGTGGCGTCGTCGAGCTCCTCGGTGGGCAGCAGGTAGCGAGCCGACGCGAACGCCGGGGTGCCGTCGGCGCGCACGTTGGCGCCCACGCCGTCGATGTGCGTGTTGACGACGAGGTCGACCTCGTCGGGATCGAAGCCCGCGCCGCGCAGGGCCGCGAGCCGGGGGGCGAGGCGGGCCGGGTCGTCGAAGGCGAGGAAGGGATCGACGACGATCGTGGCCGACGGGGTGCGCACCACCACGGCCGAGGAGCCAACCCGCAGCGCCTGGTCGGCGGTGACGAAGCTCGGGCACAGCCAGGGCGTGGCCCGCAGAGTGGCAATGGTGGCGGCGTCCTGCGGAAGGACGAGCTCGAAGCCGGGGTCGGCGACCCGAATGATCTCGATCGCCCCCACCGTCCAGCGGTGGCAGTCGGTCAGGTGCATCCCCGCAGCGTAGGACGAGGGACCGGTTCGCGCCGGAGGTAGGTTCGGGCCGATGTGCGGCCGCTACGTCTCCGCGACGCCACCGGATCAGATCGCTGCCTACTTCGGCGCTGAAGCACCCGAGGCCCTCCTCGAGCCGTCGTACAACGTCGCGCCCACGAACGACGTGTACGCCGTGCTCTCCGACGGGTCCGCCCGTCACCTCGACGCCTTCCACTGGGGTCTGGTGCCGCTGTGGGCCAAGGATCCGAAGATCGGCTCCAAGATGATCAACGCCCGGGCCGAGACCCTCGCGGAGAAGAGCGCGTTCAAGTCGGCGTTCAGGCGTCGTCGGTGCATCATCCCGGCCGATGGGTTCTACGAGTGGAAGAAGGACCCTGACGTGCCGCCGAAGGCGAAGAAGCAGCCCTTCTTCATCCATCGCCCCGATGGTGAGCTCTACGCCTTCGCCGGGCTCTGGGAGGTGTGGAGGGGCCCGAACAAGGACCAGGAGCCCCTGCGCTCCTGCACGATCATCACCACATCGCCCAACGCGGCGATGGCCCCGATCCACGACCGGATGCCGGTGATCCTCCCGCCCTCGGCGTGGGACACCTGGCTCGATCGGGAAGTGGACGACCTCGACCTGCTCGGCAAGCTGCTCGTACCCAGCGCGAAGGAGATCATCACGATGCACCCGGTGTCCACGGAGGTCAACAACGTGCGGAACAAGGGCGAGCACCTCATCGCCGAGGCTCCACCCATCGACGAGGTGGTGTCGTGAGCGCGTCGTTGCTGGTGCTGGGTGGCACCGGGTTCGTAGGTCGACACATCACGGAGGCCGCGATCGCCGCCGGTCACCGGGTCACCCTGTTCAACCGCGGCAAGACCAACGACAGGCTCTTCCCCGACGTGGCACGGCTCGTGGGGGACCGCTACAGCGGCGACGTCGACGCACTACGCACCGGCGAGTGGGACGCGGTGATCGACGTCAACGGCTATCACCCCGACCACGTCGCCTCGGTGCTCGCCGCCCTCGATGATCGCGTCGGGCACTACACGTTCGTCTCGACCGTGTCGGTCTATGCGCCGACCGCGACGCCCACCGACGAGTCCTCCGCGCTCGACACCGAGGTGCACGACGAGAGCGAAGGCCCGCACGCGAACTACGGGTCGCACAAGGTGCTGTGCGAGCGGGCGGTGGAGGCCGCCTTCGGCGCACGGTCGACGATCATCCGCCCCGGCATCGTGGCTGGTCCCTACGACCCCACGGAGCGGTTCACGCACTGGGTGCGGGCGGCGGCCTCCGGCGAGGAGGTCCTGGCCACCCGACCGGAGCAACCAGTGCAGGTGATCCACGGGCGCGACCAGGGCGACTTCGTGGTGGCAGCCACCACCGGCGGGGTGAGTGGCCGCTTCAACACCACCGGTCCCACCGACGCCGTCACCACGGCCGAGGTGATCGACGCCTGTGGCCGGGCAGCCGGCACCAAGCCGGTCGTCCGGTGGCTGAGCGAGGACGAGGTGGAGGAGCGTGGCCTCGAGCTGCCGCTCTACCTGCCCTCGTCGATGGAGGCTGACGGCCTGTTCGCTGCCTCGTGTGCCGCCGCGGTGGCGGCCGGTCTCGTCAACCGCCCCCTCGTGGACACGGCCGCTGACACCTTGGCGTGGACCCGCTCAGCCTGACGCCGCTCAGAGGTGCGCGGCGCCCTGTGCCTGCGTGCCGTGCTCGTCCTCAGCGTTGATCGCCGCCCAGTCGCCCACCGACGCCACCTTGGCGTAGGCGCGAAGGTCGGGCTCGGAGAAGGCCGGCCCGTCAGCAGCGGGGTCGGTGGCATGGCAGGCCGAGGCGAACTTGCCGGAGAACAGGCTGGCTCGCTGCTCAGGGTGCTCGCCGCTCGGTTCAGTGGGCGTCGGGCCAGCCCGCAGCGCCTCGAAGCCGGTGTCGGTCGCGGAGGCGCTGACGTACCGGTCGAACCACGCCTGCACGTAGTACTTCGCCTGCGGGACGCCGTAGCGGGTGGCAGAGACGATGTAGGGGATCTCGGTCCACTCAGCATGCGTGCCGCCCCGCACGGTGATCGAGCAGGCGTCGACCTGCGCGGTGCGCCACTGGCCGTACGGCGACGCTGCCCGCGTGCGGTCGTCGGGCGCGGGGGCGGTGGGCGTGGGCACCGCGTTGATGAAGTAGCCGTCAGCGCGATGGTCGAAGGCCGGGACGACGGGCTGAACGCCCCCGGCCAGCGAGTCGAACGCTGCAATCGCTCGGATCGGGAAGCGCTGGCCGGCGCACCCTGCGGGGAGCGCGGCGTCGTCGACCGCCTTGGCGGGGTAGGCGTTGCTGCACTGCTGCACGACCGACACCGCGCTGGCCCCCAACGAGTGACCCACGAGTGCGAGACGGGTCGGGTCGAGCGCATCAGGGGCGGGGTTCGACCACTCGAGGTCGTCTGCGTTCACGAGCCCATCGGCGGCGGCGCGGCGAGCCGTCGACCATCCCACTGGCACGTAGGGCTGACTGCGGGTGGACAGGAGGAACCGCAGCGCGTCCACGGTGCCGTTCACGAAGTTGGGCTGGTCCTGTGGGTTGGCGGGCGCTGGCGCGTCGCCAGCGTGGGTAGTGGTCTCGCTCTCGCCTTGACCTCGCACGTCGAAGGTCATGACCGTGTACCCGGCGTCTTGGAGCGTGCGCGCCAGCCAGCCGTACATGTGCTGGGTGACCTGGATCGACCCGGTGGTGATCACCACCCCCGGGCAGGCGGCTTGGGTGCCCGCAGGAGTGGCTGACCGACACGGCCAGATGTTCCCCACGAGCTTGGTGCCCTCGCGGTTCAGGAACTCCACCTCGTAGCGCAGGCCGGCGTCGTAGGCCTCCGGGTCGCCGACGTTCCCACCGGGGAGGGCCTGGCCGAGCGTCACGTAGGCGCGACCGTCCTGGGCGTCGCTGGCTTGGCGTGCCTGGCCGGCCAGGAACGTCGACAGGAACGTCGACAGGAACGTCGACTGCGATGCCTCCCAGTACCCCGGCGTGGTGAGGTGGTAGCCCTGCCGTTGGGTCGTGCGGGCCATGTTGTCGGCGTCGTACGCGGCGTAGTCAGGGTCGGAGTAGTCCGATGGGGCCGCGGAAGCACGCTCCAGCGCGCCGCTGGCGAGGAGCGCGGTGACGAGGACGATGGCAGCACGATGAGCGAGACGCATGGTCGGTCCCTTTCGTCCCGTTTGTCGCGTTCTCCTGCTCGCGCGCCGGCGCGGCGGGGCAGGGCTCGGCTCTGGGTCTGCGGGGTACGGTGGCCTCGGCGGTGAAGGAGGAGCGATGACCGGGCGCACGCTGATCGTCGATGACGAGGAAGACATGCGTCTCCTGCTGTCCATGGTGATCAACACGGAGAACCGGGGCCTCGAGGTGGTCGCGCAAGCGGAGAGCGGACATGCCTCGTTGACCATCCACGAAGAGGTCGAGATCGACGTCGTGGTGATGGACCAGCGCATGCCCGGGCTGTCCGGCATCGAGACGGCCCGCCAGCTCCTCGCCGCCGAACCCGACCTGCCGATCGTGATCTACAGCGCGTTCATCGATGCTGCGCTGCGCAAGGAGGCCCGCGAGATCGGCGTGCGGTACTGCGTCGAGAAGGGTGACCGTCGGTCCCTGATCGCGGCCCTGCGGGACGTCACCGGCCTCGAGATCCTCGACCCGTCGAGCTGACCCTCCTCAGGGCGCCACCTCGTCACGTCCCATCGATCGGAGCGCGCCTCGTAGCCGGTCGGCGGCCGCGTCGAGTGCTTCGGGATCTGGCGACGGATCGGCGCTGGCGAAGGAGAGGTCGGCCTCTCGGTCGATCGGGATGACGTGGAGGTGCGTGTGGGGCACCTCGAGGCCAGCGATGATCAGTCCGACGCGGGTGGGGGAGAACGCAGTCATCTGCGCCTCGCCGATCACCTGGGCCACGGCGATGCAGTGCTGAGCGACGGGCGCGGCGAGATCGATCCAGTGGTCGATCTCCTCGATCGGCACGACGAGGGTGTGGCCGGGCCTGATCGGGTTGATGGTGAGGAAGGCGACCGCGGTGTCGTCCCGCCACACGAACCGACCGGGGATCTCGCCCTCAATGATCTTGGTGAAGAGCGTGCTCATGACCCGCATCCTGTCCCACCGCTCAGCGCTGTGTGGGGCGAGCCCGCGCGATCGCGGGTCGGCGCATCGTAGGGTTGGAGCGTGGAACAGCCCGCCGACAACCCGCTGCGCGCCCAGGCTGAGGATCGCGCGGCGGCGGACCAGCTGATCGGCCAGCTCACCGGGTCGCTGGATGCGACTGCGTCAGGCGAGGACCGGATCCTCACCATCCCCAACCTCATCACCGTGGTCCGCCTCTGCCTGCTCCCGGTGTTCCTGTGGCTCCTCTTCGCCCAAGACGACCGGGCCACTGCGGCGTGGCTGCTCGCCGCCATCGGAACCACCGACTTCTTCGACGGGTACATCGCCAGGCGCTTCAACCAGGTGAGCAACCTGGGCAAGGTGCTCGATCCCGTGGCGGATCGCCTGCTGTTCTTCGTCGGCGTGGGCGGCATCGCGGTGGACGGATCGGTGCCGCTGTGGTTCGCCGTGGCCGTGCTCGTGCGAGAGGCGCTCGTCGCTGGGGCCACCGTCACCCTCGCCGCCATGGGGGTTCGCCGTATCGACGTCACCTGGTTCGGGAAGGCCTACACCTTCCTGCTCATGATCTCGTTCCCCCTCTTCCTCGCATCGCACAGCACCCTCGGGTGGCGGCAGGGCGCCGGCACCGCAGCATGGGCGCTCGGCATCCCCGGTCTCATCCTGGCGTGGTACTCCGCCGCTCTCTACGTGCCGCTCGCCCGCCAGGCCCTCCGCGATCGTGATGCCTCTGTGGTGGTGACATCGTGAAGGCGGTGATCATGGCGGGGGGTGAGGGCACTCGCCTGCGCCCCCTCACGTCGAACGCACCCAAGCCGATGCTGCCCCTCGTCAACGAGCCGATGATGGAGCACATCGTGCGGCTGCTGCGGCAGCACGGCTTCGACGACATCGTCGTGACGGTTGCCTTCTTGGCCAACCACATCCGCACCTACTTCGGCGACGGCTCCGATCTCGGCGTTCGGATGGTGTACGCCACCGAGGAGACGCCGCTCGGCACCGCGGGTTCGGTGCGCAACGCGATGGACGAGCTCGACGAGCGCTTCCTCGTGATCTCCGGTGACGTCCTCACGGATCTCGACCTCTCGGCGATCGTGGCGCAGCACGAGGACACCAAGGCGCTCGCCACGATCGGGCTGGTGCGCGTCGAGAACCCGCTCGAGTTCGGCATCGTGATCACGCGCGACGACGGGTCGATCGAACGCTTCCTCGAGAAGCCGTCCTGGGGTCAGGTGTTCAGCGACACGATCAACTCGGGCATCTTCGTCCTCGAACCCGAGATCTTCGAGCACATCCCAGCCGAGCGTGCTGTCGACTTCTCGTCAGAGGTGTTCCCCGCCCTCCTCGACCAGGGCCTCCCGATCTTCGGCGCGGTGGGGGAGGGGTACTGGGAGGACGTCGGCACCCTCGAGGCCTACCTGAGGGTGCACAAGGACATCCTCGACGGGCGCGTGCAGGTGGACATCCCCGGGTTCGAGATCGGCGACGGCGTCCATGTCGGCGAGGGAGCGGAGATCCACCCCGAGGCCCAGGTCGTCGGCCCGGCGGTGATCGGCGAGAACTGCCGCATCGAGGCGGGCGTCCGGATCGGGCCGTACACGGTGCTCGGCACCAACGTGCGTGTGCGAGCCAACACCGACCTGGAGCGCGTCGTCATCCACGACAACTCCTACCTCGGCGAGGGCGTGCGCCTGCGCGGCGCCACCGTCGGTCGCTCGTGCGACCTGCGCGGCGGGGTGCGCGGCGAGGAGGGCGTCGTCCTCGGCGACGAGTGCTTCGTCGGGGAGCACGCCGTGCTCACCTCCGGCGTAAAGGTGTACCCGTTCAAGACGGTCGAGGCAGGCGCGGTCATCAACTCGTCGATCGTGTGGGAGTCGCGCGGGTCGCGGTCGCTGTTCGGCCGCGTGGGCGTGGCCGGCTTGGCCAACGTCGACGTCACCCCGGAGCTGGCCACGCGCGTGGCGATGGCCTACGCGACGAGCCTCAAGAAGCACTCCACGGTCATCATCTCGCGCGACTCCAGCAGGTCCGCTCGCATGCTCAAGCGAGCGATGATGGCCGGGCTCAACGCATCTGGCGTGAACGTGCTCGACCTCGAGGTGGCCTCCGTGCCGGTCACCCGCTTCCTCACCCGCCGCCCGGAGGCGGCCGGAGGGATCACGATCCGCCTCGTCGAGGGAGATCCGCAGTCGTGCGTGATCCGGTTCTTCGATCCGAAGGGCACTGACCTCACCGAGGACGCGCAGCGCAAGATCGAGCGGCTGTTCCTGCGCGAGGACTTCCGGCGCGTGTTCCCCGCGGAGATCGGCGACATCGCCTTCCCGCCCCGAGCCCTCGAGCAGTACACGGCCGCGCTCGAGTCCACCGTCGACGTCGCCGCCATCCGAGACGCTCACTTCAAGGTGGTGGTCGACTACGCGTACGGGTCGAGCGCCTTCGTGATGCCGAACGTGCTCTCCAAGCTCGGCGCCGACGTGCTCGGCGTGAACCCCTACGCCTCGACGGCGGGAGCCGTGGACTTCGACCTGGCGCGGCACGGTGCGCAGGTGGCCGCCTTGGTGAAGGCCTCGGGGGCGCACCTCGGGGCCGTGCTCGACCCCGACGGCGAGCACCTCACCCTCATCGACGACACGGGCTACGTCCTGAGCGGCGAGCAGGCCCTCCTCGCGATCCTCACGCTCGTGTGCGGCCACATGGTGGGCGACACCGTGGCGGTGCCCGTCACCGTCACCCGTCACGCCGAGGAGATCGCCGCTGCACACGATGTGCGGGTGCGGCGCACGAAGCTCGCGACGTCCGCGCTCATGGATGCGGCCGCGGAGCCCGGCATGGGGTTCTCGGGCAGCACCGACGGTGGGTTCATCCTTCCCGGGTTCCTGCCGGCGTTCGATGCCGCTGCCAACTTTGTGAAGGTGCTCGAGCTCCTCGCTCGAGCCGGGGAGCGCCTCTCGACCGTGGTCGGGCACCTGCCCCGCACCCACCTCGCCCACGACACCGTGGTCACCCCGTGGGAGCAGAAGGGCATGGTGATGCGGTCGCTCGTCGAGATGAGCAAGGACCGTGAGGTGCAGCTCATCGACGGGGTCAAGGTGCGCCATGAGGAGGGCTGGGCGCTCGCTCTGCCGGACCCTGAGGAACCGGTCACCCACGTGTGGGCCGAGGGCGCCACCGACGCTGACGCCCGGGCGCTCGTGAACGAGTACGCCCGACGGATCCGCCAGCTCCTGCGCTAGAACCCTCGACCAGGCGTCGAGGGTTCGCTCCTTCCGATAGCCTCCCCCCGATGCAGATCCCCGACGACCTCCGCTACTCCACGGACCACGAGTGGGTGCGCCTCGAGGACGGCGCCGCGCGGGTGGGGATCACCGACTTCGCCCAGGACGCGCTCGGCGATGTCGTGTTCGTCGACCTCCCTGAGGTGGGCGCGAAGGTCGCCGCCGGCGAGTCCATCAGCGAGGTCGAGTCCACGAAGTCGGTGTCCGACATCTATGCCCCGGTCGCCGGCACGGTCACCGACGTGAACGGCGATCTGGCGGACAGCCCTGAGCGCCTGAACGAGGACCCCTACGGTGAGGGCTGGATCTTCGCCGTCTCCGTGGACGACCCGAGTGCGCTCGACGCCCTGCTCGATGCGGCTGCCTATCGAGCTCTCGTCGAGGGGTGATCCGATGCCGACCATGACCTGTCCGCAGTGCGGGCACCAGAACCCGGTGACCGCCAACTTCTGCTCGTCGTGCGGAGCCGAGCTGGACAAGCCAGACAACACCAGCAGCACGACCATGACTGTGGCCACACCCGGTGAGGCGCCCGCAGAAGAGGTCCATGTCGAGCTCGACGACCTCCCCCCGGGGGTCGGGATGC
>JBQTKH010000173.1:0-7821 GCA_052386335.1 Microthrixaceae bacterium | reverse complement strand
CGCCAAGCGGATCACCTCACGACGAACGTCCTCCGGCAACCTTGCAAACCGCTGTGCCACGACCCCTCCCTCAACGATCAGCCGCAACCTTGCGACCAATCCTTGAGCCCGAGGAGCCTCTGCCCCCACGCCCCCGCCAGGGCCCGGTTGTCGTGCTGACGTCCGCGCGTCTTAGCCTCCCTGCATGGCACGAAGGGCACCGTCTCGTGGCGCGTCGGTGGCGCTGGCGGTCTTCGTGCTCGTTGCGTGGCGCCTGACCTCTGCGTCGCCCGTGGCGCTCGTCATCGCCGCGTTCGCGGTGTACGTGGTGTTCAAGATCGGGTTCGCGATGCTGGGGGGCCTTGCTCAGCCGGTTCCTGAGCCACCGCCTGCCGGTGAGCTGCGGAAGGTGAAGATCATGTACCGGTGCAGCATCTGCGGCACCGAGGTGCGCATGACCGTGGCCAACGACGAGATGCCCGATCCACCACGGCACTGTCAGGACGAGATGGACCTCGTCACCCCCGTGGACGACCTCTGAACCTTGTCCACAGGGTGTGGACAAGCCTGGGGAGCGTCACATAGATGTAACTTGCGGGCCGTTTGCTGATTGCCTTCCGGTCACCTACCCGCCCCCCGTCGCCCCGGGGCTCAGCGGTACTGCGTGGCCGTCACGATCCCGCCGAGGATCGACCCGAGCCCGAGCAGCAGGTAGCTGTTCTTGGTGCCGCCGGGGAGCACGCCGAGGTAGTTGCAGAAGATCACCACGAGGCCCAGCGCCAGGAGCGTGAACATCAGCACGGGCACCCAGGGCGGGCTCACCTTGAGCTCGCGAGGGATCGGCGGGGTGTACCGGCTCGACGGGTCGGGGGCACGCTGCGCGCGCTGCGGTCCGCCCTTGGGGGTGACGCGCCCACCCTGCACCTTGCGCTTCGGAGGCTTCGTGGCCATGGAGCGCGACACTACCCGCGGCGGCGGTCAGACTGATCCCGTGGCTCCTTCGTCCGCCGTGCCGAGCGAGGTGCTCGCGGCTCTCGACATCGGCACGAACTCCGTGCACGGGGTGGTGGCGCGGATGAACGCGGGTGAGGGTGGCCCGCGCATCGAGGTGCTCGAGCGGCAGAAGGAGATGGTGCGGCTCGGGTCGAGCGCCGGCGACATCCGTGAGCTGTCGGGCGATGCCATCGACCGGGTGGTTGCCGCGCTGGCGCGGTTCCGACAGGTGGCCGAGGTGCACGATGCACCGATCACGGCCGTCGCCACATCAGCGGTGCGCGAGGCGGAGAACCGCCAGGTGCTCCTCGACCGCGCGGCCACCGAGGCCGGGATCCACATCGAGGTCGTGTCCGGGGTGGAGGAGGCGCGCCACATCCACCTCGGCGTGCTCCAAGCGGTCCCCGTGTTCGACCAGCGGTTGCTGCTCTGCGACATCGGCGGCGGGAGCACCGAGCTGCTCGTCGGGCAGCGAGGGAAGGTGCTCGCCTCCCGTTCGCTCAAGCTCGGCGCGATCCGGCTGACGAAGCGCTTCTTCGACGGACGGCTCGTGCACCCCGGCGCGGTCGACGCCTGCCGTCGCCATGTGCGCTCCACCCTGGCCCCGTTCGCCCGCGAGCTGAGAGCGCATCAGGTGGAGGTGATGGTGGGATCGTCGGGCACGATCGCGGCACTGGCCGAGATGGCCGTCGTTCGGTCCTCGGGTGCCCGCCCGCGCTCGGTCAGGAACCTCGTGCTCACCCGCGGCGCGCTCGACGAGGTGATCGTCGACCTGCTCGCCGCCCCGACCGACGAGGACCGTGCGGCCCTGCCCGGCATGGACCCCGCGCGGGGCGACATCATCCTGCCCGGCGCGCTGATCCTCGAGCAGGTGATGCACGCACTGTCGATCGATGAGCTCGTGGTGTCCGACTACGCCCTGCGCGAGGGGGTGCTCCTCGACGCCTGGCGGCGGCGACACGGCGGCTCGCTCCACCACCTCTCCGATCTGAGGCGCAGCAGCGTGGTCGACCTCGCGGCCGCCATGGACCCCGACCCGCCGCACTCCGCACAGGTCGCTCGCCTCGCGCTCGACCTGTTCGACGCCACCCGCCCACGTCACGCGCTCGGGGACGACGCTCGTGAGCTGCTCGAGGCCGCGGCGCTGCTCAGCAACGTGGGCATGTTCCTGTCCTACGGCCGGCATCACAAGCACAGCTACTACGTGATCCGCAGCTCGGATCGCCTCACCGGGTTCACCGAGGACGAGGTGGAGCTCATCGCTCTGGTGGCCCGGTACCACCGGAAGTCCGAGCCCCGCCGCAAGCACGCTGAGTTCGCGGCCCTCGACGACGCCCAGCAGCGCCTGGTGCGATGCTTGGCCGGGCTGCTGCGCGTTGCGATCGGCCTCGATCGCAACCACGCGGCGCGGGTGGCCGCGGTGGAGGTGGAGGACTCCGACGACGGTCTCATCGTCCGAGCCGTCCCCGTCGATGGCGAGGACATCGGCCTCGAGCTGTACGCAGCGACCGCCGGGAAGGATCTGCTGGCGTCGGTCCTCGAGGTGCCGGTGACCGTGGACGCGGCGTCACCGCAGCCGGGCTGAGCGGCGCTAGATCGAGACGGTGATCGTCGCGTCTGAGGCGACGGCCTCCGCGAGGGCGACGTCGGCGGCCATGTAGAGGCTGTCGGCATCCGCGGCGTGCTCGGGGTACGACGCCACACCGACGGCGAAGCGCAACGGCACCTGCGCGCCGCCCGGCAGCTCGAACGTCGGCCCGATCGCGTCGATGGCGGCGTGAAGGAGCCGAACGGCCTCGTGGGCCTTGGTGCCCGGGAGCAGGACGGCGACCTCGTCCGTGCGCGTGAGACCGAGCGCGGCCTCGGGGGGGAGGGCGTTGCGAAGCTGGGCAACGACCTCCCGCGAGACGTAGTCGGTCCCCTCGTTGCCGACGGTGATCGTGATCTCCTGCAGGGAGCGCAGGTGAACGAGCGCGAACGCCGCGGCGCTGTCCGGGGCCGCCACCGTGAGCTCGTCGGTCAGACGCGCCTCGACGTACTCGTGGCCGAGCAGCCCGGTGACGTCGTCGGTGGCCGCCGCAGCCCGGACGCGCGTCGCGCTGGCGATGCGATCCATCACCAGCTCTGCGAGCGTGTTCACGTTGAAGGGCTTGGAGACGAAGGCGTCGATCCCCCGGCTCCCGGGCATCAGGTCGTGGACGTCGGGGCGGGCACTCACGATGATCACCGGGAGCAGGGCGTAGCGGGGGTCGTTGCGCAGCAGCCGGTACACCTCGGTACCGCTGAAGCCCCGGAGGTTGAGGTCGAGGAGGAGGCAATCCGGCTCGGAGGTGTCGAGCGCCTCGAGGACCGCAGCAGGGTTGTCGGGGTCGATGTGCACGAGGTCATACCCCGCGGCGCGGAAGTAGGCCCGGAGGAAGTCGGCGATGTCCTGCTGGTCCTCGACGACCATCACCCGCTGCGTGGCTGCCAGCCGTCGAGCCACGGAACCCAGTCGGTGACCTTCCGCCATACGACTACCCTCGTCCTCTAGTGGCGACTCGTGTGCTGGTGATCGACAACTACGACAGCTTCGTCTACAACCTCGTGCAATATCTTGGTGAGCTCGGGGCCGAGCCGCTCGTCTACCGCAACGACGACCTCTCGCTCGACCAGATCATCGCACTCGATCCGTCAGCTGTCCTCATTTCGCCCGGACCGGGCACTCCGGACAGCGCAGGCGTGTCGAACGAGGTCATCCGCACCCTTGGTGGTCGGGTGCCGGTGCTCGGCGTGTGCCTCGGCCACCAGTGCATCGGCCAGGTGTACGGCGGCCAGGTCGTGCGCGCTCCCGCGGTCATGCACGGCAAGACGTCGCTGATCCGCCACACCGGCGTCGGCGTGTTCGCCGGGCTGCCCGACCCGCTCGAGGCCACGCGGTACCACAGCCTCATCGTCGACCGCGCGTCGGTTCCTGACGTGCTCGAGATCACCGCGGAGACCGACGATGGCATCGTGATGGGCCTGCGCCACCGCGAGCTTGGCGTCGAGGGCGTGCAGTTCCACCCGGAGTCGGTGCTGACCGTCGGCGGCCACGATCTGCTGAGGAACTTCCTCGCGGGCGCACTGGTGGACGGCTAGCCGCGGAGGATCCGCGTCAGGGCTGGGGGGCGGTGTACCGCCACACGACGATGCTCACGTTGCTGCCCTTGGAGGCTTGCGTGTTGCCCTGCGGGTCCTGTGACTTCACCCTGCCGTCGAGGGCCGGGTCGATCGTGGAGGCGTCGGAGGTGGTCACGGTGAACCCCTTCGATTGCAGCGCGGCGACCGCGTCGGCTTCCTGGAGGTTGGTGACCGAGGGGACCACGACCTTCTCTGGCCCGCTCGACACCACCAGGGTGATCTCGGCGCCCTTGGGCTGCGGCGTGCCGGCCGGCGGGTCGGTGCGGATGACCCTGCCCTCGGGCACGTCGGCGGACGGTTCGGATGTCTGGACGGCGGAGAACCCGTTCTGACCCAGGAGGTTCGAGGCCTCGGCCACGCTGCGACCGGTCACGTCGGGCACCGCTCGCTCTTCGGGACCGCTCGAGATCTGCAGCACTACCTCGGAGCCGCGCGGTGCCTCCTCGTTCGGTCCGGGGGTTTGGTCGACGACCTCGCCGACGGGGACGTCTTCGTCGGGGATCGGCTCCTCCCGAACGGTGAAGCCCTCGCCCGAGAGCAGGCGTCGAGCGTCGGCCACCTGTGAGCCGATGACGTCGGGCACCGGGACCGCTTCGATGCCCGCGCTGACCTTGAGTGACACGGTGGACCCCTCTTCGACGCGCTCACCCCGAGCGGGTGTCTGGTCGAAGACGTTGCCCGCCTCCTGGTCCTCGTTGGTCTCTGAGGTGGTCTCCACCTTGAAGCCGAGGTCCTCGAGCGCGGCGGTGGCGTCGGCGACGGGCTGACCGATCACGTTGGGCACCTCCACGAGCGTGGCGGTGGTGTCGTCGCCGCCGACGCCCAGCGCTCGAGCCAGCAGGAACAGCATCCCTGCGAGCAGCGCGAGCAGCACCACGAGCGCGGCGAGGAACACGCCCGAGCGTCGCGGCTCGTCGTCGTCCTCGTAGCCGTGGTCGTAGGGATCGTCGAGGACCGGGGCGACCGCTGCCGTGGCTGGCAGCATCCCCGTTGCGCCGGGGTCGATCGGTGGAGCCATCACCGGTTCGGCGAGGATGCGGTTGCCCTCGCGGTAGCGCCGGAGGTCGGCGCGGAGATCCTCAGCCGACGGGTACCGGTTGGCGGGGTTCTTGGCCAGGCACTTGAGGACGATCGCCTCCAGCGCCACCGGGACGCTGATGTCGATCTGGCGTGGCGGCTGCGGGGCCTCGTTCACGTGCTTGTAGGCGATGCCCACCGGCGACTCGCCTGCGAACGGCGGCCGCCCCACCAGGAGCTCGTAGAGCACGCAGCCGAGCGAGTAGAGGTCAGACCGCGGGTCGACTGCGTCGCCGCGGGCCTGCTCGGGGGAGAAGTAGGCGGCCGTTCCCATCACGGTGCCCACCTGGGTGAGGTTGTCTTCGGAGCTCGCCGTGATGGCCCGAGCGATGCCGAAGTCGGCGACCTTGACGAGGCCGGCGCTCGTGACGATGACGTTCCCGGGCTTCACGTCACGGTGGACCACACCGTTGCGATGAGCGAACCCGAGCGCCGCGGCGACGTCGGCGCCGACGTCGGCGACTCGATCCGGGTGGAGCGGACCCTCGGCCCGCAGGATCTCCGAGAGCGTGCGACCGTCGATGTACTCCATGACGATGAAGTAGGTGCTGTCGGCCTCGCCCCAGTCGTACACGCCGACGATGTTCGGGTGGTTGAGGTTCGCGGCAGCGGTGGCCTCCCGACGGAAGCGCTCGACGAAGGCCGGGTCGGTGGCGAACTCGGGGAACAGCACCTTCACGGCGACCGGTCGGTCGAGGAGCTGGTCGCGCGCGAGGAACACCTCGGCCATGCCGCCTCGCCCGAGCCGCCGGTGCAGCTCGTAGCGGCCGTTGAACACGGTTGCACTTGGGTCGGACATGTGGCGGAAAGCCTAGTGAGGGCTCGGGTCCCTTCAGGGTGAGGGGGTGGTGAGGTAGGCCTGCAGGACGGCCTGCGCGATCGGCGCCGCGACGCGACCGCCGGTCTGCTCGCTCGCGCCCTCCTGGCCTTCGACGATCACCGCGATCGCGATCGTGGGTGCTTCGTTGGGAGGACCTGCGAACCCGATGATCCAGGCATGCGACCGGGCCGGCTCGGTGCCGAGCTGCGCGGTGCCGGTCTTCCCGCCGACCGTGAAGCCGGGAACCTTGAGCCGCGTTGCCGTGCCGCGCTCGACGACGCCGATCATCGCGTCCCGCATGAGGGCGGCGGCGCCCCGGTCCATCGCGATGGTCCACACCCGATGAGCGAACTCGTCGACGATGTTGCCGTCGGTGTCGCGGACGTCGCGGAGGACGTGGGGCGCCATGATCGAGCCGTCGTTGGCGACGGCCCCTGCCACCATGGCCATCTGCAGTGGGGTGGCGGTCACATCGTTCTGACCGACCGCGGACTGCGCGAGTGCAGGGACGTTGCGCTCGAAGTTCGTCGGGAAGTTGGAGCGGGCCGGGCGGGTGAGGTCGATGGGCACGTCCCGGTTGAACCCGAACCGCTCGGCGGTGGAGACCATCGCGTCGGCGCCCGTGTCCACACCCATCTGGGCGAACGCGCTGTTGCACGAGACGCGGAGCACCTCGAACAGCGCGCCACCGCACGACGACCCGCCAAAGTTCTGCAGCGGCCGTGTCGTGCCGGGCGGGGTGTAGGAGCTCTGCGTCGGGTACACGGGGGCGTCGGCGGTGATGGCTCCGCTCGTGAGCGCGGCCGTGGCGGTGACGATCTTGAAGGTCGATCCCGGGAAGAACCGGTCCTGGTAGGCGCGAGCGAGCCGGGGCTTGTCGGGGGACGCGTCGAGCAGCGTGGCGACGTCAGCGGCGGCCTGGGTGCTGTGGTTCGCGAGGAGGTTCGGGTCGTAGGTGGGGAACGACACCATGGCGAGGATGTCCCCGGTTCGTGGGTCCAGCGCCACGACCGAGCCCTCCCGCTGGCCGAGCTGGTCGGCGGCGATCCGCTGGAGGTCGGCTCGCACGGTGAGGCTCAGGTCGCCGGTGCGGTCCTTGTCCACGAACAGGTCGCGCACGTCTTGGAACGACAGGTCGAGGGTGCGGCCGGCGAGCTCGTCGTTGTAGGTCTTCTCCACGCCGGAGCTGCCGAGCGTGAAGCTGTAGTGGCCGGTGATCGACGCGAACAGGGGGCCCTGCGGATACTGGCGCTGCAGCTCGAAGCGGTCGTTCGACGGCACGGATTGGGCGATCACCACGCCATCGGCGGTGGTGACCGAACCTCGGGGCTGTGAGAAGTCGCGCAGGATCTCGCGGGTGTTGTTCGGGTTGTCGTTGAGGGCGGCGGCCTGGAACACGGTGAGCCGGTTGAGCTGGATGAACAGCACGGCGAAGCACAGCATGAGCGCGGCGCCGAGCAGGCGGATCTGGCGGGTCACGAGCTGCGCTCCGCTTCACGGTGGGCGGTGTCGTCCGAGATGCGCAGCAGCAGCGCGATCAGGATGTAGTTGGCGATGAGCGACGAGCCCCCGTAGGAGACGAACGGCAAGGTCACCCCGGTGAGCGGCAGGACGCGCGTCACCCCCGCCATGATGATGAAGGACTGCACGCCGATCAGCACGGTGAGCCCGGTGGCCAGGAGCCGCTCGAACGGAACCTCGGTGCGGAGCGCGATGCGCAATCCCGCGCCGATGATGAGCAGGTAGGCCGCGAGGATCCCGCTCGCGCCGACGAGACCGAGCTCCTCGCC
>JBQTKH010000172.1:0-5546 GCA_052386335.1 Microthrixaceae bacterium | reverse complement strand
AGTTGAGCCGACGTGTTCGGTCCTTAGCTGATCGCCTTGAACATGCTGAGTCGCGGTTTATCCGTGGGAGATACCCCTTCTACTTTGGATCGTCAATAACGCCTCGAGTCCCTCGCCGCCAGTTGCTCGAGGAGACGGGGCTGTCCGAGCAACGTGCCAGAGAGCTGCTGAGAATGTACGCAGATGTGCGCGTACAATGGGAGATCGATTGCCCCGGTCGGGCACCCCGGAGGATCCCATCTGCATAGTGGGAAGACTCCAAAGACCCGGGCGATCGTGGGAGGCGCTGTCAGCCGCGCTAATTCAGGTCCCGGCGATTTCGCGATCGCTCGAGTGGTCAGATGCTGTCTCAACGGTTGGTCTTGATCAGACTCTTCTGTCGAGGTTGAGCGCGCTAGGTGAGGGATTTTCGAATCCACACGGGGGTCAACTGGTCTGGCGTCTTGCGGATTCAACGGCGTTTCTGTTTGCGCTACCCCCTAGCCATGCCGGGCGATTTCACTTTCATCACGGAGCGTCCGTTATCGTCGTTCCCCTCGAGGGCGTAGAGCGTCATGCGGTCCGAAGACGGGGCTTACACCGCCGCCAACAGATCGACTTACGTGAGGGCTCAGCGCTGTGCCTTGGCTGGCGCGTCGGTCACAGCGTAGAGAATCCATCAGGCGGGCGGTCGGTTGGGCTTCACGTCTATGTCAGGAAGGCGGATTCTGATGCGGGGTGACGCGGGTCGTCCCACTTGCCCAGGTGACGGCGCTCGCGCGAATAGGGGCGGGTCGGGTCTGAGCGGGGCCCACGCTGGGATGCGATCTGTCGCGAGTTGGTCACGAGGTGGTCACGAACGTGCCGATGTGTCCCGACATCGAGCATCAGCGACCGTCACCAAGATCCCAGTGAAACTCGGGATTCCGGCACTCAGCGGCAACGCCGCGCACCAGCGCGCACGGGTCGAGGGGGAGTTCGAGTCATGTCCCCGTGGAGTCGGACATCCCCGCCCTCACGCAGATCTACGGCGGTTCTCGTCAGTCTCCTTCGGGAGCAGTCTCCTCGATTGTCCGGACCTGTCCGATGAACGTCGGCAGGTCGTCGCGAGCTGCGGCTACGAGGACGTCGAGATCGACCGACCAGTAGCCGTGCACGATGCGATTGCGCACGCGGACCGGGTCGCTCCACCCGACATGAGAATGAGCGGCCTTGGTGGCCTCCGACAGCTGCCCGACTGCTTCTCCGAGCACGGTGAAGTTCCACAGGAGCGCATCTCGGCCGTCACGGTCCTCATCGAAGTCCAACGCCGTTCGCGCAATGGTCAGCTCGACGATGCGCTCCGCTGCTTCGATGATCTCGGCGAGCAGGAGACGGTCACGCTGCATACAGCGTACGAGCCTCAGTCAGGACGTCGTCTCGGATGAGGCGGTGCAGCGCCCGCTTGGCCACGAGGTCCACCGGTCGATCGAACAGCTTCGCGAGCTCGTCCTCGAGGTCGTTGATCGCGAATCCGAGGTGGGCTCCTGGCATGAGCACGTACAGCAGATCGACATCGCTCGACTGGCTTGCTTCGCCGCGGGCAACCGAGCCGAACACCGCAAGCTCCGCCACGCCGTACCGCCGGCACAGCTCGGCCAGACGCGTGCCGTCGATGGGGTGCCCATCGATCAGCGTTGTCGTCGGAGCGGTCATGCCCCTCATTCTCGCACCCGAGCGCCGCTGCGCGGCGAACCTTGCCGACGCCCCGCGGAAAACCCGCGGGAGGTCTCGGACCGGGTGTCATGAGCCGTCATCAGGCGGCACCCCGCACCCCTCCCGAACAGGGCGTTCGCGATTCTCGAGCTCCTCACCAGGGGCGTCGACCGCCTTCACACGGCAGAGGCCAGGGGTTCGAGTCCCTTCGCGCCCACCACGGATGCATTGGTCCCTCGAACCGAGCGCTATTGGTTCGTTGCGACGAGGTGGACAGGGGCGAACTGGCCCTCCGAGGTGACGACGAGCGACTCGCCGTCCCATCCGTAGCCGATCGCCTCCCCTTGCTGGGTCGGGGGAAGGTCGACCCGATGCGCCTCTCCAAGGAGGCCACCGCCGACCCCGCCCACACCCAGCGAGAACTCGAATGCCTCGACGTAGGTCCGGAGGACGAGCCGAGTGCCACTGGGGGAGATCGCAGCGCCTGTGACGAGCAGGCGACTCGTCGCGTCGAAGTGCCACGGCTCGTGGGGCGACGCGAGGTCGCCGAGGTCGATCGTCTGCACGCGGCGCATCACCGAGAGCGTGGCGCCAGCGGCGTCGATGACGGGTGCCTTGTCGACCACGTAGAGCCCGCTCGCCCCGCTCGCCTCCTTTGTGATGATCGCCATCGCACCCGTAACCGGGTCGACGACGAAGCCTTCGGCGTCGTGGGGGCCGTCCGGATACGCGAGGTGGTGGGTAGCGACCACGGTGACATCGCCCGTCTGTCCCCCCACCACATCGGGCTCGGCCACCACGTAGACGGTGACGAAGGGGCGGCTCCTTGCGTTGTCGCCGATGTCGGCGAGGTAGAGGAACGTGCCACCGTCGGGAGCGGGACCAGCCGCCATGTCCTCGATATCCGGTGCGCGCCGTGGCCCGAACGTCAGCCCGTACCGCTGAGCGGTGTCGCCGGACGGGCCGATCGCCATGAACACGAGCCCGCCACCGCTGTCCTCGTGGGTCCACAGGTAGCCGTCCGGAAGAGAGCCGACGGCGACGCCACTCGATTCCTCGAGCAGCGGATCCGTCAAGTGGAACAGCACCTCGCCCGGTTCGTGCGCATCGGCCCCATGCAGTCCACCAACGGCGAACACGGCCGCGAGAATCGTGACCCATGTGCGCCTCACCTCGCGGACTTCGACACGAGTGCTCCCTGCACCTCTATCGCCGTCCGGCCTCGTCGGGAGGTGCCGCCTCCGCGCTCAGGCGGCCTCGCTGCTACCAGGTCAGCTCGATCTCGATCTCTGAGTCGTCACCGATCTCGATCTCGACCTTGAGCTCGACCTCATCGGGCACCGCGACGGAGTACCGGATCCCATTGCGCTCGAACTCGACCTCGTTGTGGCGTGCGAGCTGATCCGAGAGGGCCCGGAGCCGTGCGGCGGCCGCCTCACGACTCATCGTCTGCTTCTCCGTGACCTGCATCAGCTCGTCACCCATGTCACACCCTCCAGCTCGGCGGCTCTCATGATGCGGGGCAACCCGGCCCGCCGCAAGGGACCAGTAGGTCGCCGAATCGTGGCGACCGGGGGTCAGGAAGGGACCTTCGGCCATACCGGCGAGCGGGGGCGCGTGCGAACGTTGGCCACCATGGACCGCTTGAGCGTGCTCGACGCGGAGTTCCTCCACGTGGAGGACGGGATCGCCCACATGCACATCGCTGGGCTGTCCGTGTTCGAGGGCCCGAGGGTGGAGCTGGCGGAGCTCACCGCGATGATGGCATCGAAGCTGCATCGCATCCCCCGCTACCGCCAACGAGTGCGGTCTGTGCCGCTCGAGCTCGGCCGGCCGATCTGGGTCGACGACCCCCACTTCGACCTCGAGTACCACGTGCGTCGCACCGCGCTGCCCGCGCCCGGTGACGACGACGCGCTCCGGAGCCTGATGGCCCGGCTCATGGGCCAGGAGCTCGACCGGGAGCGGCCCTTGTGGGAGCTGTGGCTCGTCGAGGGGCTCGAGGCCGGTCGGTGGGCGCTCATCTCGAAGGTTCACCACTGCATGGTCGACGGTGTGTCGGGCGTCGACCTCCTGAGCATCGTGCTCGACGTCGACCGGAAGGTCGATCTGCGCGACCCGGAGCCGTGGTCACCGGCCCCGGAGCCCTCTGGCGCGGCCAAGGTGGTCGACGCCTGGTCCGGGCTCACCTCTGACGCCATGGGGCTCGCGCGACGGGCACCGGCGGCCGTGCGCCACCCCATCGGGTCCGTGCGCGGCCTGCGCGATGTCGGCAGCGGTCTGCTCCGGTTCGTCGAGCACCTGAGCACGACCACCGCGACGACACTGGAAGGACGGATCAGCCCGCACCGGGCCTGGGCCCACTCGTCGGTTCCGATCGACCTGATCCGGGCGATCCGAACGGAGGTCGACGCGACGCTCAACGACGTGGTGCTCGGCGTGCTCGCCGGTGCCTATCGAGAGCTGCTGGTGCACCGAGGGGAGGATGCCGACGTCACCGTGCTGCGCACGCTCGTGCCGGTGTCGGTGCGCGCGCCCGACGCCCACGGCGTGCTCGACAACCGGGTGTCCGCGATCCTCCTCGAGTTGCCCGTTCACCTTGCCGACCCGCTCGAGCGGGTGCAGCTCGTGCACGAGGAGATGGCGCGACTCAAGGCATCCCACATGAGCGACGCTGGCGAGCTGGTGGTGCGCCTTGGTGACCTTGCTCCGCCGATGGTCGTCGGTCCGCTCATGCGGGCGGCCACCTGGCTCCTCGCCCAGGTGCCGCAGCGATCGGTCAACACCGTGACGACCAGCGTTCCCGGCCCTCAGATGCCCCTCTACTGCCTCGGCCGCGAGATGCTCGCTCATTACCCGTTCGTGCCGCTCTCGCACGGCGTGCGGGTGGGCACGGCGATCCTGTCCTACAACGGCCAGATCGCCTTCGGCGTCACGGGCGATTACGACACCGCGCCGGACGTCGACGTGCTCGCCACCGCGATCCCGGTCGGCTTCGAGGCGCTCCTCGCACAGGTCGCGTCGGGATCAGCGGCGCAGTCGAAGCGCCCGTCGGCGTAGGTCAGTGGCTCACATCGCCTCCGAGAGCGGCACCGATGACCATTTCGTGCCGGTTCGGGGCCATGACGACCATGAGCCGGTTCAGGGGGATTCGGCCCGCAAGCCCGCCCACGCCAGCAGGAACAGGGCGGAGCAGACCAGCGCCAGCTCGACCGAGCGCGGGCCGCGAAGCCCGACCAGTGCTGCCGCGGCGGCGGCTGTGGCCACCCCCGCGACGTTGACACCCGATCGGCCCGTGCGGCGTCCTGACTCGCTCGTGGGCCTGGCGGCGCGCAGTCGCGACCGTCCGACCGCCGTCGCGGCGACGAAGCCGCCGGTGAGGGTCAGCACGATGGCCCACCACAGGGGACGGGTCAGCCACCACGTGGGCGTGAGGCGCTCCGGCACGGGGAAGCCCGCAGCGATGACTGCCGCGCACAGCGTCAGCGCGGTCAGGTGCCAGGCGTAGATGCCGATGGCTGCCTCGCCGGCGCGATCCCACCACCGGCGCCACCGCCGGCCAGCCCGATCCATCGCCTGTCCAGCGACCATGAACCCCCCAACCTGCGCGATCGCAGCGACGGCCGTGTAGAGCGTGGGCGGGGTGGTGTTGGAGCGTGCCCCAGCGACGACGTCGATGAGGGCGGGTTCATAGCCAGCGAGGAGCACGAGCGCCGCGCACCCTGCCGCGCCCGCCAGCGCGAGCGCCCAGCCGACGCGACGCTCGTCGAGCGTGCCATCGAGGTGGCGGGCCCCCCACCACCCGCCCCCGAGCCCGGGCGTGCCCCCGGCCAGGTAGAAACCCGGCCAGCCGAACCACACGGGGGCGGCGA
>JBQTKH010000171.1:0-1619 GCA_052386335.1 Microthrixaceae bacterium | reverse complement strand
AGGAGCAGGCCGGGACGCTGGGAGTCGCTGAACCGGTAGGCCCGTACCTCGCTTGTCATCGGCCCGGCACCTCGGTGTCATCGTCGGCGCTGCCCGGTGATCGCTCGCCTCGCCGGGGTCTGATCGGTAGCGGTCCGGGCGTCGGACCGGCCGAACGAGGAGCGTTCGACGGACCAGACGCCGCAGGACTGTGGTTCGTCCCACTCGTTGCCGGGCTCCGAGCCCCGAACCCAGGGATGGCGGCCGGGCCGCCGCCGGGCGACGGGGCCGGCGGAGTTGCCCCGGGAACGCCACCTTGGCCGGCGACAGCCCGGGTGGCGGCCGACGCCCCCGCAGTTGCGCCGAGGCTCTTGACCATGAGCGCCGTGTGGGCGGCGGTGGTGACGCCCCGGGTCCAGCCGCCGGCGACCCCGGCACCGACCATGGCGCCCTCGACAGTCGGCATGAGCTTGTAGAGGACCATCGGGGTGACCGCGGCGATGAGGAAGCACACGAACCCCGACATGAGGGTCCCGACCGCGGCCGCTCCGTCGTTGACGATCGCCGTCGTGTCCGGATCGCCGCCTGGGTTGGCGATCAGCTTCACGGCCACGACGAGCGTGATGACGATCGCCAGCTTCGACACCACCAAGGCGACGGTGAGGTGAACGAGCTTTCGGGCCGATCCCCGGAAGAGCGGCAGCACGTTGACCGACCACACGATCGGCGCGAGTGCGGCGGCGACGTAGATCAGCGCCGAGCGCATCATCAGCGCGATCACCAAGCCGATCAGCCCGATGAAACCGACGAGGAGGCACAGCGGGCCGACGAACGTCGAACCGAGTGGGCCCGTCGTGGTGGCGACCACGACCATGTTCTCGAGCATCCGCACGAGATCGGCGCGACCGGTCTGCCAAACCACCGCGGCGGCCTCGTCGGTCACGCCGATGAGCACGTCGAGCACCGTCAAGGTCAACGCCGACGCGACGATCGCTCTGGCCCCTTCCTTCACGGCGTCGCCGATCTGTTCGGGCCGCCCGGCCAGCGCTGCCTGTGTCGCGGAGGCGAGCATCATCGCCACCGTCACTGCGAGGGCTATGACCGCGACTTGGGCGGACAGCTCGTTGCGGAACCAGCCGGCGGTGACCAGTGGCGTAGTGCCGGAATCGAGTACCGACCACACCCACTCGATCAGGAGCGCCAACCCGTTGGCCAGCCACGTGTAGATGCCGGTGATGACCTTGTCCCAAGCCCAGCCGACGGCGCCCCCGACTGCATCGCCGACGAAGCCGAACAGGTCACCGAGCCCGCCGATCGCCCAGTTGAACATCACGACCCCCCGTCGACCGGCCATGCCAACACGCGGGCCACCTCGTCGACGGAGGACACGACCGAATTCGACGCCAGGGCCGGGGTCGGGCCCGCCGCTGCCTCCCAGCGGTCGATCCGCCAGTCCTCCCGCTCCCACACCAGCCGGACGGACCGGCGTCGCTCGCCCCGATCACGACCGCCACGACGATGCAGCTGGTGCTGCGCGACGGTTGGCCATACCTCCCACCGCGTCTCGACGTCGAGGGCGTGCAGTCGTGGCACGCCGATCGCGACCACCTGTGCCTGTGGCAGCAGGGCGACAACACCAA
>JBQTKH010000170.1:0-3782 GCA_052386335.1 Microthrixaceae bacterium | reverse complement strand
ACGAAGCGCGCGCCGAGCGACGCCGCTCGCTCCGGGTCGAGGACGAACTCTCCGGTGGCGCGGAGCCGAGACTCGTCAAGGGCAGCAGAGGCGAGGTCGTTGGCCACGTCCACCGCGACGCCACTCGCCTGACGTTGTCGCAGGAACAACACGGACAGGTCGAAGCTGATCGCACCGAGCAGAAGCACGACGAGCACGCCCGCTGGCATGAGCATGGAAACGGAGCCTCGCTGGCGGTGGCTCGTGGCCCGACGGGTCATGTGCAGTCCTCCGCCTCGCCGGCCAGCCCGTTGCGGAACGGATCGACGAGCTCGCTGTGGGTAGATCGAACCGAGAACGGTCCGGGGCCGTATCCGCCGATCAGCGGAAGGGTGAGGGCAGGCACGTCGTACGAGACCGTGAAGGTGGCCCGGGCGCACCGGACGAGCTCGAGCTCACCGACCGGCTCGACGCGCGCTCGCCCGGGGTCGCGACCGTGGCCGGCGATGGTGGCGCGAGCCGCAGCCGTTGCCGCCTCGAGTGCGAGGGGAGGATCGGATCCCTCGACGAAGGTGCGGGCGGCCTGGCGGGCCGCGGCGTCGGTGGCGAACTTGGCGTCGACCACCGCCCACGCGTTGGCGATGAGCAGGGAGCCGAGCACGAAGATGAGCAGCCCGAACGGAAGGGCCTCGATGCCGCCGACCTGACCTCGGTCGCCTGTGCAACGGGGGTTCGAGGTTGTCATGACGGTGTCTCGAGCCGGGCACGGACGGTCCGTCGCACCTCTCCGAAGCCGGCAGCGCTGCCGACTGAGGTGGGGACGAGCCGCGGGGGAGTGGCGACCACCTCGAGGACGACCGTGTCGTCGGCACCGTCGCCGTCGACATCCTCGGTGCGCCACCGGAAGGCGGCGCGATCTCCGACCTGCCCGAGGTTGGCTCGAGCCTCGGCTTCGATGACCGCGAGCGGCGGGGCGTCCCGAGTTGCAGCGCGCTGAACGGCATCGTTCGCCACCGCCGTGACCGTGGACGCCGCGTAGAGCCCGAAGAGCAGCTGCACGGCGAACATTAGGAAGACGAGGAACACCATGACCCCGGCCGCGCTGGAGATCAGTCCTGCGCCGCGGTCATGGTGCGCCATGGTCGAGTCAATCGCCGATCTCGGCGACCTTGTCCTTGGTGTTGGACTCAGTGTCCTCCCAGATCGACTTGAAGCCCACCCACATCAGCGCTCCGATGCCGGCCATGATGAGCACCGCGATCGCGGCGCTGATGACCCCTTCTCCTCGGTCGTCGTTCCGCATGCGGGAGGCACTGGCGATCCACCAGGCCTGGAGTGATGCGTAGATCGGTACGAACGGTCGCGTCATGTCGGGTCCCCCAGGGGCGTGTGGTTGTGGGTGGTCAGGTGGTGGAGAAGAGGCGCATCGCCTCGATGAACGGGACAGCGAGCAGCAGGGCGCCGGGAACGAGGGTGGCGACCGTGACCGGGATCCACACCTGCTGACCTCGGCGTTCGATCTGCTCGATGAACTCGCGTTGGACGTCTCGCCGGATGTTGCGAGCCTCCTCGCTGGCCAGGCGGCCCAGATCACCGGCCTCCCGGTTGAGCGCGAGGACTGACACGAGACGGGTGAGCGCGTCGACATCGGCGATGGCGGCCCACTCCCGAAGCGCTTCGACCTCGGTGAGGCCTTGGCGAACTCGGCCGCAGACCAGCGCGAGATCCGTGGCGCACGCGCCGGAGCCGCGCCGCGCCAGCCGGTTGAGCGCGGCTCCGAGCGAGAACCCGGCGCCGAGGAGCATGCCGAGCTGCTCGCTGAGCACGGATAGCTCGAGGAAGATGCGTCGCTTCCACCGGTCCGAGGCGACGGCGAGCTGCTGCTCGACGATGAGGAAGGCGAGGAGCGCGCCGCCGCCGACGAACAGCATCGCAAGGCTCAGTGGCGGCCGGACCGCGGTGGCGAGGAGGGTGCCGGCCGCGAGGCCACCGGCGGTCCATGCGAGCTGGCGGACGCGGAACGCCGTCACGTCGACCTGGGCGTGAATGCGCTGCAGGCGCAGGGCCAGTGGCTCGTGCACGCCGAGCAGTCGGGCGATGCGCTCGCCGACGGCGCGCGCCACCGGGCCGACGAGCTCGCGGATCGACGTCACCGCGCTGAGCTCCCCACCACCCGACATCACGGACACGGCGCCCGCCTCATACGGGCGAAGCCGCGTTACGAGGGTCCGGCGGCCGAACCACGGTACGCGGGACAGGATGACTGTGGCGCCGAGCCACACCAGCAGCGCCGCGGCGAGCACCGGACTAGGCATCGAACACCCGTTGCTCCTCGGGCAGAACCATGATCCGCCCGGCCCAGATCCAGCAGCCGAGCACCAGCACCAGCGCGATCGTGACCAGCACCTGGCCGCCGCTGGTCTGGTAGGCGGCGCGCCCCGTGCCGACTGACATTCCCGCCATCGCCATGCCCGCCGGAACGATCAGCACGAAGCGTCTCGCGAACCGCACACCTGCCTGCTTCGCGCGCGCATCCTTGCGGCCCTGGGTGTCCTGACGGCGGTCGTCGATGAGCGCCTCGAGGCGGCGGTCGAGGTCGCTCCCGCCGACCTCGTGGGCGACGAGCAAGGTCTCACAAGCCGCGTCGGCGGTGGGGTCGGCCAGACCCGCCTTCAGCGCCCGGATCGTGCGAGGGAAGTCGGTCGACAGGAGCCACTCTCGATGTGCCGCGTCGAAGGCGGGCTGCATCTCGACGGGCGCCCGACGTCCGACCTCGAACAGCGCCTGCGGCACCGACCGGCCGAGCGACGACGTCAGGATGCGTAGCTCCTCCAGCAGGCGGGGCCAGGCGTCCATCGCGGCGGCTCGGCGTGCGGCCCGACGGGCTCGATAGCCGCCGATCGGAAGCGACGCGCAGAACAGCGCCACCACCACGGTTGGGACCGCTCCCCCGAAGACTGCCGAGGCACCGATCCCGCCCGCGATGCCCAGCAGGGCGATCACGCCGGCGAGATCCGGCACCGGGATCTCCGCCAGTCCCGCCTGCACTAGCCAATCTCGCTGCCGGGAGGAGCGTCCCGTGCGGGCGGCGAGCGGGAGCCGAAGATCGCGCTGTCCCATGACGAGGCTCGTGAACAGCAGATGCGTACCGGACGCCGCGGCGACCGCGAGGAGCAGTCCCGTCACCCAGTGGGCCCTGACTCGGTCGGGTGGCGCTCACCCAGGAGCCGTCGCACGTCGTGCCCAGCGGCGGAGAGGATGCGGCTCACCCGGAGCGGCAGGTTCCCGCTCCAGGCCAGGTCCTGCCCTGGCCCGTGCCGCCCGAAGAGCTCCGTGATCGTGAAGTGGGTGGCGTCGGGCCCGGTGGCGAGATCCTCCACCGCGATCACCTCGGTGACCTGTGGTCCAGTCGCGGCACGACTGCAGTGAACAACGAGGTCGATGCTCTCGCTCACGAGTGTGTTGAGGGCCGACAGCGGGAGCTCGCTGCTGGTGTCGGAGAGCTGGCAGATGAAGCGCAGGCGTGACAGCGCCTGACGGGCTGAACCGGCGTGGATCGTCGTGAAGCCCTTCACGCCAGACGAGAGCGTGAGGAGCAGCGGCAGCGCCTCGGCACTACCCCGAGAACGTTACCGACGATGCGCGGACCCTCTACCCGCCGGCGACGACGTGGAAGGGGTAGTTCGCGGCGTCCGACGCACCGTGTCCCGGGTCCAACGATGCCGAGTCGGGGACGACTCCAGAAATCTCGACCGCCGGGATGAATCGGTGTCGATGACATGCGGGGCAGGGCACCCCTGTCG
>JBQTKH010000169.1:0-4171 GCA_052386335.1 Microthrixaceae bacterium | reverse complement strand
GGCGAGCTGCTGGCTCGGGCTCTCACGCACCGGACCTCCGAGCTCCAGCGGGTGGCCGACACGGACCCGCTCACGCTGCTCGACAACCGCCGCGGCTGCGACCGCGCCCTCGCCGCCATGGAGCCCGGCGACGCGGTCGTACTCATCGACCTCGACCACTTCAAGGCGGTGAACGACCGGTACGGCCACCAGGGTGGGGACGAGGCGCTGCGCCGTGTCGCCGACGCGATGCGCTCGGTCAGCCGCAACATCGACTGCGTCTCCCGCTACGGCGGCGAGGAGTTCGCGATGGTGCTGGTACGCGCGGGCGTCAAGGGCGCCCAGGACGTCCTCCGCCGGCTGCAGCGCGCCTGGCGGTCGAACGAGGTGTGCAGCTTCTCGGCCGGGATCGCGGTCCACCGCACCGGCGAGACCGCCGAGGCCACGCTCGCCCGGGCCGACGGCGCGCTCTACGAGGCCAAGGCCAACGGCCGCAACCGGTTCGAAACCGCCCGCAGCGAATCCGGCGTCACGCCGTTACCCCGCGCCGCCGGCTGAGGCGCGAGCGAAACGGCGGCGGCCGCTAGCCTGCCGGCGGTGGCCGATCGGCGTCGGTTGGCGCTTGCACTCGTTGCTCTCGTCGCGGTGACCGCGGCCGGCACTATCGGCTACGTCGTGCTCGGCTTCACGCCGCTCGATGCTCTCTACCAGACCGTTACCACTGTCACGACGGTCGGTTTTCGGGAGGTCGAGCCGCTCTCAGCCGCCGGCAAGGTCTTCACGATCGTGTTCATCGTCGTCGGGGTGGGGACGGCGCTGTACACGCTCGGGGTGATCATCGAAACGGTGCTCGAGGGCCAACTGCCAGAGGTGTTCGGGAGGCGTCGCATGGAGCGCAGGATCACGGGCATGAGCGACCACGTCATCGTGTGCGGCTGGGGACGGGTCGGCCGGGCGATCGCACGCGAGCTCGTGGCGATGGATGCCGAGGCTGTCGTGATCGACAACGACCCGGAACGGCTCGCCGACGTGCCGCATCCAGTCCTGCTCGGTGACGCCACCGAGGACGAGGTGCTCGAGCGCGCCGGCGTGCGCCGGGCCCGCGCGGTGGTTGCGGCGCTGAGCACCGACGCCGGCAATCTCTTCGTGACCATCAGCGCCAGGGCGCTCCAGCCGGACTTGTTCATCGTCGCGAGGGTCCGGGTGGAGGACAACGAAGAGAAGCTGCGGCGAGCCGGCGCCGACCGAGTGGTGAACCCCCAGAGCATCGGCGGGGCCCGGATGGCCGCGTTCGTCCTCCAGCCTCACGTGACCGAGTTCCTCGACGTCGTGATGCACGACCGCGACATCGAGTTCCGACTCGAGGAGATCCGGGTGCCGGAGGGCTCGCCGATGGAGGGATTGAGCATCCGGGAGGCGCACGTACGTGACCGCACTGGCGCGTTGGTGCTCGCGCTGCGGGATCGCGATGGCGCGTTCACCACGAACCCGGCACCCGAGACCGTGATCCACGCGGGTCAGGTCGTGATCGCGATCGGCACGCCCGGCGACCTCGAGGCCCTCGAGCGCCTCGTCACCGACGAGACGCCGCGCGTGTCACCGTGACGGCGCCAAGCCGCAGGGTTCGCCTCAGAGATACGCCCGCGGATGGAAGGCCCACTCCGGCTCCTCGGCTCGTAAGCGGCGACCGCTGATCGCGAACGGCTCGATCACGAGCCACGCTTCACGCTCGGTGATGAGCCACGGCTCGGGATCGAAGCGGTCGCGGTAGTCGGCTGCATCGGGATCCACGTGGTGCAGCGTCCCCCGCACGAGCACGGACCAGCCCTCACGTCTCGGAGCGTCGATGCCGTCGATCTCGAACGCGACGTTCATCGGCGCTCGGTCGATCACGTTGCCAGGTCGCGTCCGCAGCGCGACCCACGTCCTGGCGCTCGTCTCCCTGCCGGTGGTCTCGACGATCCGGTAGTTCACGGGCAGCACGACGGGGAACTCGTCGACGACGACCGCGATGCGACCGACCCGGTTCGACCGCAGCAGGGCCTGGCACTCATCGAGCGAGATGTTGTCGAGCAACGCTTCCCATCCGTCCGAACAACCCGAACTAACGCCTCGCCTGACGCTACCGGCCCGTCGCCCGCTCCATGAAGGGCAGAAGGTCCCGTCGAGGCGCGGACCTTCGCGCCTGGCCGGCACGCCGCCCCGGGCGCACGCTGTGAAGGAGCAACGAGTGAGGAGGCGTTATGAAGCGGCCCGTCGACGTGGCAGTGCGCATGAATGGCGACTGGTGGGTGGCGTGCGCGGAGATGCGGATCGACGCCGGTTCGGTCGTGCGCCCGGCGCTCGACGAAGTGCGGGTCGAGTTCGGCCGCGGGTCGAGCATGGGTCGGACGGTCGAGCTCGAGCTGGGCTCCTTCGAGCACGGCTCCGAGATCGCCCGCCTTCCTCTGCGCTGGTTCGCCAAGGAGCACACCAGCCTCTTCCCGACGATGGACGCCGAGCTGCGGCTCTCGGACGTCGGCCCCGCCGAGACCGAGTTGCGGCTGGTCGGGGAGTACGAGCCCCCGCTCGGCGCCTTGGGAGCGGTGGCCGACCGGATGGCGGGGCACCGGGTCGCGGAACGGTCCGTGCGTGACTTCCTCGAGGGCGTCGCCGAGCGTCTGCGGGCGAAGCTCACCGCCCACTCCGAGTCGGTCTCCTGGCGCACCCGCCCGGTCAGCGACGATCGCCCCGCTGACCCTCGCCGCGCCTGAGCACCCCCGAGCTCGACACCGGGTGGTGGAGACTGGATCCATGGCCCGGGTCAGCGAGGTCCACGTCCAGGCGCTCGCTCCGGCGCGGTTCGAGACCGTGATCGGCGAGGAGCGGGCGGCGCGCTTCGAGGCGTTTGCCGAGGGCGCGCGCCGGTCTCTCGCCGACCGCACGATCCTCAACGTGAACTCGACGGCGACGGGTGGAGGTGTCGCCGAGATGCTTCAGACGCTCCTGGCCTACGCCCGGGGCGTCGGGGTCGACGCGAGATGGGCGGTCATCGAGGGCAACCCGGCCTTCTTCGAGGTCACCAAGCGCATCCACAACAATCTCTACGGGGACGCCGGCGACGGTGGGGCGCTCGACGACCGAGCTCGCGCGGTATACGAGGAGACGTTGCGGGCCAACGCGCACGACCTCCTCACCTTGGTCCGACCGGGTGACATCGTCCTGCTGCACGACCCCCAGACCGCCGGTCTGGTCGCATCGGTCCGCCAGGCCGGCGCCGCCGTCGTGTGGCGCTGCCACGTCGGAATCGACACCCCCAACGATCATTCCGAAGCGGCGTGGAGCTTCCTCCGCCCGTACCTCGAGGAGGTCGATGCGCTCGTGTTCACGCGGCGGGCGTTCGCGCCGCACTGGGCGACCGACGGGCGTCTCCACGTCATCGCGCCGTCGCTCGACCCGTTCTCGACCAAGAACCAGCCGATGGCGGACGACGAGGTCGGCTGCGTGCTCTCCTACGCCGGGCTGCTGGGCGGTCAGGACGGCCGGGTGCCGGCGCCGTTCACGCGGCGGGACGGCTCGCCCGGGCGGGTGGAGCGCCACGCCGACGTGCTCCAGACCGGGCCGCCGCCACCGTTCGACGTCCCGCTCGTGGTGCAGGTCTCGCGCTGGGACCGCATGAAGGACATGGAGGGGGTGATGGCCGGCTTCGCCGACCACGTCGACGGCACCGCCGACGCCCACCTCGTTCTCGCCGGTCCGGCGGTGACCGGTGTCGCCGACGATCCCGAGGGCGGCGCGGTGCTCGACGAGTGCATGACCGCCTGGCGGCGTCTGCCTCACGCGGCCCGGGCCCGCGTGCACCTGGCCTGTCTCCCGATGCACGACCCCGACGAGAACTCGGTGATCGTGAACGCCCTCCAGCGCCACGCCGCCGTGATGGTTCAGAAGAGCCTGGCCGAGGGGTTCGGGCTCACGGTCGTCGAGGCGATGTGGAAGGCCCGCCCGGTCGTGGCCAGCGCGGTCGGTGGCATCGTCGACCAGATCGTGGACGGCGAGCATGGCCTGCTCGTCCACGCCCCCAACGACCTCGCCGAGTTCGGATCATGCGTGCGGCGGCTACTCGACGACCGGCCGTTCGCCGAGTCGTTGGGGGCCAATGCGCACCGACGCGCCAACGAGGAGTTCCTGGGCGACCGCCACCTGGAGCAGTGGG
>JBQTKH010000168.1:0-5789 GCA_052386335.1 Microthrixaceae bacterium | reverse complement strand
GAGCGCCTGCTCCTCGGCCGAGGTCGGGACGAGCAGCGCGTCGATGGGATACCGGGCCCGGCACCCATCGACGACCTCTCGTTGGACAGGTACCAGGCGCGAGGTGTCGCCCGCGCGCTTGAACAGGTACACCGTGATGGGGATGGTGGCCGCTGAGTCGGGGAGCGTCGTGCTCGCTGGCGGGTTCGGGTCGAGGAGATCGGCGGGCAGATCCTCCGCCGCGATGGGACTGGGCTGGCTGTCCGCGGACAGCCCACAGCCGGCAAGCGCCATGACGAGCAGGACCACGAGGGCGCACGGACACCAGGCGATCTTGCGAGCGGGGGAGAGCTGGCTCACTCCGACGCCTCCTCAGGCTCCTCGACGGGCAGCTGGACCACGAATCGGGCTCCCTCTTCACCGTCAGCTCGGCCCTCGACCCAGACGGTGCCACCGTGCAGGTTCACGTGCTCGGCGACGAGCGCCAGCCCGAGCCCGACGCCGTCGGAGCTGCCGCGCCGGCCGGCGACGACGCCTCGCGAGAAGCGCTCGAAGATCTTCCCCCGGTCCTCTTCGGGCACGCCGGGGCCGCGGTCCTCGACCGCGATCTGCACGCCGTCGGCGACGCGTCGGAGGGCGACCCCCGTGGCGCCCTCGCCGTACTTGGCCGCGTTGTCGAGGAGGTTGGCGATCACGCGGACGATCCTGCGCTTGTCGGCTAGAACGACGACCCCAGCGAGCTCGGCCTCGAGCTCCACGGGAACGTCTGCCTCCGAGGAGTGGCTCACCGCCTGCATGACGAGCTCGGCGAGGTGCACCTCCTCGAGCTCGAGGCGCACCACTCCGGCATCGAAGCGGGAGATCTCGAGGAGGTCCTCGACGAGCTGCTGGAAGCGGTCGATGTCGCCGACCATGAGGTCGAGGGCAGCCCGGGCGCGCTCGGGAAGGTCGTCGCGCTGGTTGTTCATCACCTCGACCGAGGCGGCGAGGGTCATCAGCGGCGAACGCAGCTCGTGGCTGACGTCGGACGCGAACCGAGCGTCGCGCTCGATGCGGTCTTGGAGGGTCTGGGCCATGTCGTTGAACGACGAGGAGATCGGCCGCAGGTCCGGGTCTTCGCTGGCCTCGAGGCGGGTGTCGAGGCGGCCGGCGGCGAGCTCCATCGCAGCGGTGGAGACGCTCCCGAGCGGGCGCAGCGCGCGCCGACTCGCCCAAGCGCCCAGGGCGGCTCCGGCCAGGGTGGTGAGCAGCGAAGCCCCGACCAGCGAGATCCCGAGCGCCTCGAGTGTGGACTCGAGGTCGCCGAGCGAGATGATCTCGAAGTAGGCCGCGTTCACCGAGGGGATGGGGATGCCGATGGCCAGCTGCATCTCGCCGCGCAGGTCGTACTGCATGCGCACGGCGGTGCCCTCGAGCACTGCGTCGCGGACGACCTTCGGCAGCGCGTCCTGGCCGAACTCGGGCGTGAGCGACACGAACTGGTCGTCGTAGTAGAGGATCGGGCGCGAGCCGAGCGGCGTCGAGAGCGAGCTGACCAGCGCTTGCTGGTCGGTGGCCGGCGTCACCCGCGCGCGGACGATGCGTGCGTTCTGGTACACGATCACCGCTGCAGAGCTCTCGCGCTGGTTGAGGAGGTTCTCGCGGGTGAGCGCCCAGGTGGTGCCCGACAGCAGTGCCGACAGGAGCAGGGCGCCGATCGCGAACGCCAGCGTGATGCGGGCGCGGAGGCCGAGCCTGCGGGTGAGCTTGGGAATGCGCACGACGGAGCGTCAGACCTGGAGCTTGTAGCCCAGCCCGCGCACGGTGACGACATGGCGCGGGTTGGCGGGATCCGCCTCGATCTTGGTGCGCAGACGGCGCACGTGGACATCGACGAGCCGGCCGTCACCGAAGTAGCCGTGCTCCCAGATGCGCTCGAGGAGCACCTCGCGGCTGAAGACGCGCCCTGGGCTCTGGGCCAGCTCCACGAGCACCCGGAACTCGGTCTTGGTGAGGTGGACATCGCGACCGTTGCGGCGTACCACCCCCTCCTCCGGGACGATCTCGAGGTCGCCGAAGCGCAGGTGGGGCGAGCTCACCTCGGAGGTTCGGGCCCGGCGCAACAGGGCACGGATCCGGGCCGAGAGCTCTTTCGGGGCGAACGGCTTGGTGAGGTAGTCGTCCGCCCCCGCCTCGAGGCCGGCCACGACGTCGTGGGTGTCGTCACGCGCCGTGACCATGACGATGGGGACGTCAGAGGTGCGGCGGATCGACCGGCAGACCTCGAAGCCGTCGATCCCAGGGAGCATGATGTCGATGAGCACGACATCGGCGGGCTCGTCCTGGAACGCCGTGAGCGCGTCCTCGCCCGTGGCCGCCGCGACGACGGTCCAGCCCTCGTCTTCGAGCGCCAGCTTCACCGCGGTGCGGATGCGCTCGTCGTCCTCAACAGCCAGGATTCGGGTTCCCACCCCTCCAGCCTGCCTCATCTCCACCCCAACCGCGGGCCATGGGCGCTCGTGGAGGCGTGGTCAGGCGTATGCGGCGAGGAGCGCCTCTCGACCCGGTCCCCGTCCGGTGCGGTAGTGGAGCCCGTCAGGCAGGTCCCGGCACAGCTCGCGGCAGGTGACGAGCGCCTGCGCGCCATCGTCGGTCCACGACACCAGCGCGCGGAGGTCGATGTCGACCCGTTGGGGTGCTGTGGAGATCGCCGAGGTGACGGCGTCGACCAGCACTCGGGCGACCGTGTGGTCGAGGGCATCGGAGAGCACGAGGACCACCGCACCACCATCAGTGCGGACGGTCACCGGCGCTTGTCGGGCGGCGACGGGCGTCATGCGGGCAGCCTGCCGCACCCGAGGGGCGGTCCGGTGCCGTTCCGATTGCAATACCGTTACAGATCGCGCCAAATCCAACGGTTTGAGCGATGTGGGCCATCTGTTCCCTGCAGCGGTCACCGTCAGGGGGCGTTCAGGTGCCGCGAGGGTGGTCGGGCTCGGCGGCGCCAGCCGAGCGGAGGACGCTGAGCAGCGCCTCGGCGATCCCCGGTGAGGCTGCCATCACGGAGCCGGCACGGACGGGACCGCCCTGGAGGTCGTTGACGGTGGCGCCGGCCTCTGCGGCGATCAGTCCTCCGGCTGCGAGGTCCCAGGGTGCGAGACCCCGCTCGTAGTACCCGTCGACCCGGCCGCACGCCACGGCGCACAGGTCCACGGCGGCCGCCCCGAACCGGCGGATGTCCCGGATGCGCGGCAGGAGCGCCACGAGGACCGCCGCCTGACGTGCTCGCTGCTCGGCGTCGTACGAGAAGCCGGTCGCGATGAGCGCGCTGGCGAGGTCGGACGCTCCGGAGACGGCGATCGGTGAGCCGTCGCGCGTCGCACCGCCGCCCAAGGTGGCGGCGAAGAGCTCATCCCTGACGACGTCGAGCACGACGCCCGCGACCACCGTGTCGCCGACCGCTGCCGCGATCGACACCCCGAAGCCAGCCAGGCCGTAGAGGTAGTTCGTCGTGCCGTCGAGAGGGTCGACGATCCAGGAGACACCGCTGGTGCCGGCGACGTCGGTTCCCTCCTCGCCGACCATCCCGTCGTTCGGGCGGGCGCCCAGCAGCCGATCGACGATCAGGGACTCGGCGGCGCGATCCATCTCCGACACCATGTCGGTGAGGCTCGACTTCGTCTGCACGTCAGTGCGCAGCCCGTCGAGCCCGTCCCGCAGCAGCGCCCCCGCCTCGCGAGCAGCCGCGGCGGCCAGCGTGCAGAGCTCGACGGGATCGGCCATCGGGGTGAACCTAGGTCACGTAGGGTCGCGCCGATGCCGGACACCCGAGGTCGAGTCGACCTGCGCAGCGACACGGTGACCCGCCCCACGCCGGAGATGCGGCGGGCCATGGCCGACGCGGAGGTCGGCGACGACGGCTTCGGCGACGATCCCACGGTCAACCGGTTGCAGGCCGCCTTCGCCGAGGTCGTGGGCAAGGAGGCGGCGCTGTTCGTCCCCTCGGGCACGATGGCCAACCAGATCGCGCTGCGGTTGCTCGGCCGTCCGGGCACGGTCGTGCTCGTGGGCCGGCGCCAGCACCTCGTGGTGCGTGAGGTCGCGGCGGCCGGTGTGAACGGCGCCGCTCAGCTCGTCACGTTGGACGACGAGGACGGCACGATCGATGCGGAGGTCGTGTCCCGCTGGGCGGCTGACGCGGCCGTCGGGTGGGCGGCGCCGTCCGCCCTGTTCGTGGAGGACACCCACGGCGAGGCCGGAGGACGGGTGTGGCCGCTCGAGCGGTTGCGGGCGCTGACCGATCTCGGGCTGCCGGTGCACCTCGACGGGGCCCGCCTGTGGAACGCGGCGGTGGCATCCAGCACCTCGATGGCCGAACGAGCAGCATCTGCCACCACGGTCTGCTGCTGCCTGTCCAAGGGGCTCGGCGCACCGATCGGATCGCTGCTCGCCGGTCCGACCGACCTCATCGCGCAGGCCCGTGTCGAGCGCAAGCGGCTCGGCGGGATGATGCGCCAGGTCGGGGTCCTCGCCGCGGCCGGTCTGGTCGCGCTCGAGCGGGTCGAGCGACTCGTCGACGACCACGAGCGAGCGCGGCGACTCGCGGAGGTAGCCGCGGCACGGTGGCCCGGTTCCGTCGACCCCGCGCTGGTCGAGACGAACATCGTGCGCATCGAGCACGATGACCCCCGGGCACTGTTGACCCACCTCGCGGCGGCCGAGGTCCTCGCGGTGCCGGCCAGCGCGCGCATGGTGCGCTTGGTCACCCACGCCGACCTCGATGACGGTGACATCGACCGCGCCGCGGCCGCACTGGCAGACGCGCCGTGATCGAGACCTTCATCCCTGAGCGGGCGCTTGCCATCTACGCGCACCCGGACGACCCGGAGGTGGGCTGCGGTGGCACGCTCGCACGCTGGGCCGCGTCCGGTGCGGAGGTCCACCTCGTCATCGCCAATCGAGGCGACAAGGGGAGCGCCGACCCGACGACCGATCCCGACGCGCTCGCCGCCCACCGTGCCGAGGAGGTGGCCAAGGCCGTCGACGTGCTCGGTCTTGCCGGCGTCGAGCACCTTGGTCATCCGGACGGCGAGCTCGACAACGACGCCCAGCTACGGGCTCGGCTTCTCGAGATCATCCGTCGTCGCCGCCCAGATGCGCTCGTGGCTGCCGACCCCACGGCGGTGTTCTTCGGCGACACCTACGTGAACCATCGCGACCATCGTGAGCTCGGCTGGGCCGTGCTCGACTCCCTCGTGCCGGCGGCCAGTCCGCTGTACGTCCCGGACGCGGGTCCCGCCCACCAGGTGGGGCTCGTGCTGTTGTCGGGCACGCTCGAGGCCAATGCCTGGATCGACATCGCTGATGTGCTCGACCGCAAGGTTGCCGCCGTCTCGTGCCACGAGAGCCGTCTGGGTGGCGATCCCGCGGTGGTCGCCGAGCTGCTCCAGCACCGAGCCGCGGAGGAGGGACAGCGCGTCGGGCTCGTCCACGCGGAGGCGTTCCGCCGGCTCCGACTCGCGTGAGCAAGTTGCCTGCGAGGTGTCGGCCCCGCCGCTCCTGACCTTGGCCTTGGCGTTGACCTTGGTCGTGCATGCGTCGATGCTCGGTCCCCGCGCGTCGTTCTCTAACATCGCACGATCGACCGGCTCGTCGCACAGCCGGCAGCGCCAGCCGTCGACATGCCCGGCATCGTCGAGTCGGCTCAGTGGGGTCGTTGGTCGTCGTCGCGGTGCTGGATCGTGCGCCACTCGCCCATGGCTCGCAGGGCGAGCACGGCAACGATCCCCACGCCCACGGCGCCGATGATCGCTCCCACGACCCCGACGATG
>JBQTKH010000167.1:0-23902 GCA_052386335.1 Microthrixaceae bacterium | reverse complement strand
GGTTCGTGCCCGGGCCGGCCAAGCCGGTGACCATCCTCCTCGGTCTGGGGCTCACCACCCTCCTGTTCCTGTGGACCTACACGGTGCTCGGCGCGAAGGACGTGGGCTGGCGCGACCATCTGCCCGGCGCCCTGCTGGTGGCCGTCGGCGCCGAGCTGCTGAAGGCAGCTGGTGCGCTCTTCGTGCCTCACCTCGTCGCTTCGGCCTCGGCGCTCTACGGCTCGATCGGCGTCGTGTTCGCGGTCCTCGCGCTGCTGATGGTCTACAGCCGCCTGATCGTCTACGGCGCCGTCGTCAACGTCGTGCGCTACGAGTCGAGTGTGGGAACGGTGTCGGTGCAGATCGAGGTTCCGTGGGTGGACGGCGAGGTGCCGCTGACCACCACGCGAGGCGGCGCCGTCGACGAGCAAGGAGAGGTCGAGCCTGTCGGGACGGGCTGACGCCCACCGATCTGAGCGGCACGCCCGCCGCAGCAGCGAGGTGGGATGCTGTCGGGGTGCAGGAGACCGACGAGGCGACACGAGCGCTCCAGCTCGCCGACGAGGCCTTCGGAAGACTCGACCGGGAGGCGATCGTCACCCACCTCTCCGCGGCGGTGCGAGGGTTCACCGCGGCCGGCGAGCCGCTCCCGGCCGCGATGGCCTGCGTGCGCTTGGGCGACGCGATGGCGAACCTGCTGGGAAACCTCACCGCGTCGCGGGCGTGGTTCGCACGGGCCACGCGCCTCGTCGACCAGGAGCCGCCGTGCGTCGAGCAGGGCTGGGTGGCGGTGGCGGCGATGGGATGCGACGTCGACGATCCGGTCGTGCTGCTCGAGCGCGCCGAGCTGGCCCTCGAGCGCGCTCGCCGGTTCGGCGACCTGAACCTCGAGACCAAGGCCCTCGCCGACGGGGGGCTCGCGCTCGTGCAGGTGGGTCAGGTCGCGGAGGGCATGGCGATGCTCGACGAGGCGATGGCGCTGGCCTGCGGCCCGGCCGACGCCAGCAACCTCACGCGGAAGGCCGTCTGCTCCTTCTTCACCGCGTGCTACTTCGCGGCCGACTTCGGACGAGCGAGCACCTGGGCCGACCTGCTGCGCAAGCAGGGGCTCATCGGGGTGGGCTCGCCCGCTCGCCTGTTCCTGTCGAGCCACTGCGACAGCGTGCACGCCACCCTCCTGATGGAGATGGGTCGCTGGACTGAGGCGGAGGCCGTCCTGGTCAAGGCGATCGACGAGTTCGAGTCCGCCATGGGCGTCCCAGCGTGGCATCCCGCGATCGCGCTGGCCGACCTGCGCACGCGTCAGGGCCGCTTCGCCGACGCCGAGGCCCTGCTGCTCGGCAAGGACCAGTCGATGCAGGCCCTGCTCCCGGCCACCCGGCTCCACCTCGAGCGAGGCGACCACGACCTCGCCGTCGCCGCCGCGCAGCGCGGCCTGCGGTCGATGGGCACGGATCGGTTGCGCACCGTCGAGCTGCTCACCCTGCTGATCGACGCCCACCTCGGTCGCGGCGACCACGCGGCGGCACAGGCAGCCTGCGAGTCGCTCCGGGAGCGAGCGCAGGAGGTGGCGGTGCCCACGCTGCTCGCCCGCGCCCAGGCCGCCCGCGCTCGCCTGCAAGCGTCGATGGGCGACACGGCGGGCGCGGCAGCGACACTCGAGGAGGCGCTCGAGTCGCTCGACCCGGCCGCGCTCCCGTGGCTGCGGACAACGCTGCTCGTCGACCTGGCGCGCCTGCGCGATCGCTGCGGCGACGGCGCCGCGGCCCAGCGCGCGGCCGCCGAAGCGCGCGCCGCGCTGCGCGACCTCGATGTGGTGCTCCCGCCCGGCGACGCCGCGCTCCTCGACGCGTTGAGCGCCGGCCGAACCGGTGCCGGCCCGCGCTCTCTTCCTGCGGTGCTCACCCGCGATGGCGGCTGGTGGTCGGCGGCCCACGACGGCACGAGCGTCCGCCTGCGCGACAGCAAGGGCATGCAGTACCTCGCCGCCCTGATCGCCGTCCCGGGTGGCGAACGGCACGCCCTCGACCTCGTCGACCGGGTGGAGGGCCTCGGCGCACACGACGAGCCCGACCGCCGCCGGCTCGGCGACGCCGGACCGGTCATCGACACCGACGCGCGCGTCGCCTACCGCCATCGCATCGAGGCCCTGCGCGGCCAGGTGGAGGACGCGCTGGCCGCCAATCAGTGGGACGCGGCAGAAGCGCTCCAGAACGAGCTCGACGCGCTCGTCGCCCAGCTCGCTCAGGCGTTCGGGCTGGGCGGACGCGACCGGGTGGCCGCCTCTGCGTCCGAGCGCGCCCGCCTGAACGTCACCCGGGCGCTCCGGACAGCGCTCGCACGGCTGACCGAGGCGCTTCCGGGCCCCGGCGCCGCCCTCGATCGGAGCGTGCGCACGGGCATGTACTGCACCTACGAGCCGGCCGACGACGAGGTGCGCTGGATCGTTCAGTCCTGAGTGAACGGAATGCCCGGTTCTTGAACGCCCTCAGGGCATGGAACCCATGACACCCACTGTGGACGAGATCGCCGAAGACATCTTCCGGATCTCCACCTGGATCCCCGACGTGAGCCCTGAGGGGTTCACCTTCAACCAGTTCCTCGTGCGCGGGGAGGAGCCGTTGCTCTTCCACACCGGGATGCGAGGGCTCTTCCCGCTGGTGGCCGAGGCCGTCGCCAGCGTCATCCCCGTCGAGTCGCTCCGCTGGATCTCCTTCGGTCACGTGGAGTCCGACGAGTGCGGGTCGATGAACATGTGGCTCACTGCCGCGCCGAACAGCCAGGTGGCCTTCGGGGCGCTCGGCTGCGACGTGTCCCTCAACGACCTGTGCGACCGTCCGCCGCGCGTCCTCGAGGACGGCGAGGTCATCGACATCGGCGGCAAGCGCCTCCGGCAGATCCCCACGCCGCACGTGCCGCACGGCTGGGAGGCCCAGCTCCTCTTCGAGGAGACCACCGGCACCCTGTTCAGCGGCGACCTCCTCAGCCACCTCGGCGCACCGCCCGCCCTCACCACCGACGCGGTGGTGGACCCGGCCATGGCGGCGGAGCACATGTTCCACGCCACGGCGTTGGCCCCCCACACGGGTGCGACCCTGCGAGCGCTCGGCGATCTCGAGCCGTCCACGCTGGCGATCATGCACGGCTCGTCGTACCAGGGCGACGGGAAGGCCGCCCTCTACGAGCTGGCCACCGAGTACGAGAAGATGATGGCGAACGCCTGACGCCGGCGGTGCGCTACTCGTCGGGGCGAGCGTGTCGCTCAGGCGACGCGGTGGAGCGTGTTCGAGTCGGTGTGCGGGAAGGGCTCCGCGAACTCGGTCATGCGCAGTGTGGTCTCCTCCGCGTAGGACCACGTGTCGTCCGGGTTCGCCGTGATCGTCACCGTGTAGGCGGTGGAGCTGGCGTTCACACCGAGGTAGGCGTTCTCCGAGATCCCGTAGCGAGGATCGCCCAGCTCGGCGGTGAGCGTGAACGATGTGGCGTCGGCCGCCACGCCGAGGGCACCGGCCAGCACGGTGATGCCGCGCGGCACCACGAAGCCGCGGAGCACCTCGCCCGCCGCCGCGTCCCAGAGCCAGTACCCCACCTCGGTGTGGAAGGGGTTCTCCTCGTCGCCGCGCCACATGGCCGACTTGTAGTCGAGCCCGTAGAGCGACTGGCTGCCGTTGTCGACGGGACCGAACGGCTTCATCGAGAGCTTCTCGAGGTACGGCGTGGAGAGCACCTCGCCCCTCGAGTGCGAGAACGCGCTGTCGAGGCCGCCCTCGCCTTCCCAGTCGCCGATCAGGTGCTGCAGTGGACCCCATTCAGTCATGGGCGGCAACCTATCGCCCGAGCGGGTCGATGGGACGGTGCAACCAGCGCTGGGTTCCGGGCCTAAGTTGCTCGATCAGCCGGTCGGCACCACCGGCACCGATCCGAGCCTGAGGGGGCGTCGATGAGCAGCGCCGGATCGTGATCACCACGAGCAGCGAGGTGGCGGTCATCGGCGCCGGCTTCGCGGGACTGGCCCTCGCCTACCACCTCGCCCTGGCTGGGATCGACGACGTCGTGCTCTTCGAGCGCGCGGAGGGCGTGGGCGGCACGTGGCGCGCCAACACCTACCCAGGTGCCGCGTGCGACGTGCCGTCGCACCTCTACTCCCTCTCGGTAGCGCCCAAGGCCGACTGGTCGCGCTCCTACGCGACACAACCGGAGATCCTGGCGTACGTCGAGCACTGCTACGACCGCTTCGACGTGCGCCGCAAGGTACGCCTCAGCACGTCGATCGCCGCCGCCGAGTGGCACGAGCCGACGCAGCACTGGCGGCTGCGCACCTCGACGGGCGAGGTGTACGAGGCCCGGGTGGTGGTGAGCGCCATCGGCCTCTTCCACACCCCGATCGAGCCGGCCATCGACGGCCTCGCCGACTTCCAGGGGACGGTGTTCCACTCGGCTCGCTGGCGGCACGATCACGATCTCACCGATCGGCGAGTGGCGGTGATCGGCACCGGGGCGAGCGCGATCCAGATCGTGCCGGCCGTCGCACCCATCACCGAGCACCTCGACGTGTACCAGCGCACGCCTGGGTGGATCCTGCCGCGCAAGGACGAGGCGTTCACCGACGAGCAGAGGCGTCGCTTCGCGGAGGATCCCGCGGCCGGCCGTGCCCTGCGCGACGAGCTCTTCGCCCAGTTCGAGTCGGCCACCACCTTCGTGCACGGCGATCCCGCCGGGGTGCTGATCGCGGAGGTCGCCCGCGGCTACCTCGAGCGCAAGGTGCCCGACCCGGCGCTGCGGGCCAGGCTCACGCCCGACTTCCCGATCGGGTGCAAGCGCACCCTGATCTCCAGCGCGTTCTACCCCGCGATCCAGCGCGACGACGTGACGCTCGTGACCGATCCCATCGAGCGGATCACCCCGACGGGCATCGTCACGGTGGACGGCACGAAGCGCACGTGCGACACGATCGTGCTTTGCACGGGCTTCCGAGCCACGGAGTTCCTCCGCGGCATCGAGGTGGTGGGGCGCTCGGGCACGCGCCTGCACGACCACTGGGCGGGCGTGCCCCGCGCGTACCTTGGCATGGCGGTGCCCGACTTCCCCAACCTCTTCATGATGTACGGGCCCAACACGAACCAGGGCGGCAACTCGATCCTCGTCGTGCTCGAGGCGCAGGCGCGGTACATCACTGGTGCCGTGACCACCATGGCCGCGCGCCAGGCGACGAGCGTCGAGGTGCGGCCCGAGGCGATGCAGCGGTACACCGACGAGCTGGCGGCAAGCCTGGCCCACACGGTCTGGACCGACGGCTGCGACAGCTACTTCCGCACGAGCGCTGGCGACGTGGTCACCCAGCTACCGCACTCGGCGGGGTGGTACTGCGAGCGCACGGCCGCCCTCGACGTGGACGACCTCACCTTTGAGTCGGCTGCCTCGGCCTGACCGGGCCGTGCGCGTCCCAGCGGTGTGGCAGGGTGCGGAGCCGCCGATCACCTAGGGGAAGCAAATGGCCGACCTGCTCGAGCTGAGTGCCCGCATCATCGACTCGGGGCGCGCCGACGAACCCGTCAACCGCGTCACCCAGGAGCTCTCCGAGGTGAGCGACGACCTCGCGGTGATCGAGTCGTTCAGCCACGTGGTGCTCCTGCGCACCGACGCCGGCCTGGTGGCCTTCGACACGAGCGGCGCCCACACGGGCGGCGCGTGCGTGGAGAGCCTGCGCGCGTGGCGCAGCGATCCCGTGTCGCACCTGGTGTACACCCACGGCCACGTCGACCACGTCGGTGGCAGCGGATTCTTCGTAGCCGACGCGGCGGAGCGCGGCCACGCGCGGCCGCAGGTCGTCGCCCACGAGGCGGTGAGCGAGCGGTTCGACCGCTACCGCCGGACCAACGGCTGGAACCTGGCCATCAACCAGCGTCAGTTCGGCTGGCTGCCGCGCTCGGGCAACCTCGGCATCGGTGGTGCCGCCACCTTCCTCCCCGAGGCCACCGCCGAGCCCGATGTCACCTACCGCACGGCCCTGTCGATCGACGCCGGCGGCACCCCGGTGGAGCTGCACCACGCGCGCGGCGAGACCGACGACCACACCTGGGCGTGGCTGCCCGAGCAGAAGGCCATCTGCGCGGGCGACTTCCTCATCTGGAACTTCCCCAACGCCGGCAACCCGCAGAAGGTGCAGCGCTACCCGGAAGAGTGGGCCGTGGCGCTCCGCGCGATGGCGGCCATGGAGCCCGAGCTGCTGCTGCCCGCGCACGGCCTGCCCATCGGCGGACGTGACCGGATCGCGCTGGTGCTCGACGAGGTGGCCACCGCGCTCGAGCGGCTCGTCGCCGCGGTGCTCGAGCGCATGAACGCGGGCGCTCGGCTCGACGAGATCGTGCACGAGGTGAAGGTGCCCGACGACGTGCTCGCCCGCCCGTTCCTGCGACCGTTCTACGACGAGCCGGAGTTCGTGGTCCGCAACGTGTGGCGACGCTACGGCGGCTGGTGGGACGGCGATCCGTCGACCCTCAAGCCATCCCCTGCCAGCGCGCTCGCGATGGAGATGGCGTCGCTCGCCGGTGGCGCCCACGCGCTGGCCAAGCGGGCCGACGAGCTGGCCGCGGCGGGCGACCTGCGCCTCGCCTGTCACCTCGCGGAGCTGGCAGGCCTGGCCGCCCCCGAGGACCACGCCGTGCAGACGATCCGAGCCGACGTCTACGAGCGTCGCCGCCAAGCGGAGACCTCGCTGATGGCCAAGGGCATCTTCGCATCTGCTGTGCGCGAGAGCCGCGAGGTCCTCGGCGACGCCTGAGGGCTCAGCCGGCGATCACGACCGGGATGGCACCGAAGTCGCCCGGGTCGGTCTCCAGCCCGACGCCACCGCGGACGATCAGCATCACCGTCGCACCAGGTGCAGCCCCGGAGAGGTCGAGGGTGACGCTGTAGGGCTCGGAGGTCTCCGTGGACCCGCCCTGGGTGATGACCTGGTCGAGCTGGTTCGACGCGTCACCGGCCACGATCGCCCGCACCACGACGTTGGCCTCGAAGCCCCGGCCCACGCCCGCGACGTTGATCGAACCGGCCGCCACCTCGGAGCGCGGCTCGGGCTCGGTGATGGTCTCGTGATCGTTGACCGCCGCCAGGATGAACCAGCCATCGTCAGGACCGAGCTGGCGGAGCAGCAGCACGCTGCGCACCACCGGTGTGGCGTTCGCGCCCTCGCCGAGCGAGCGGACCTCGATCTCCCCGCTTCGGCTGTCGCCTTGCTGGAACTCGCCCAGCGCAGGCGGCACCCCCAGCACCTTGCTGACGAAGTCCTCGGCGGCGGCCTCCGGAGTGGTGAACACCACCTCGGGCGCGGGCCAGATGGCGGGCTGCTCGAGCCGGACGAGACCGTTCGTCGTCGTGGTGCCGTCGGTCGTGGTGGTCTCCGAGGGGGCGGTGGTGGAGGTGGTGTCGGCGCTGTCATCGTCGTCGCTGCCGCACCCGATCAGCACCAGCGCCCCCACGAGCACCACCACCAGCCCACTGACGACTGGGTGTCGCCTCGCTAGATGTCCCGGATGATGGGTGTCGGTGCCTCGCATTGCCTCACCATCCACCCCTTCCGGCGCGACAGGTAGGGCCGTTGGACCATTCCCCGCGGGGACCTGTCGAGTCGCTCTTGACCGGGCGGTCAAGTTCGCCTTGACTCTGTCGGGATGACCACGATCGACAAGGACGCCATCCGCGCCAAGTACGCCGAGGAGCGGGCCAAGCGCCTCCGGCCCGACGGCAACGCCCAGTACCTCCAGCTGAAGGACCAGCTCGCCCACTACCTCGACGATCCGTACACGCCGATCGTCGAGCGCGAGCCCAAGACCGACCACGTCACGGTCGCGTTCATCGGCGGCGGCTTCGCCGGTCTCGTCACCGGCGCCCGCCTCAAGGAGGCCGGCATCGACGACGTGCGCATCATCGAGAAGGGCGGCGACTTCGGCGGCACCTGGTACTGGAACCGCTACCCGGGCGCGCAGTGCGACACGGCCAGCTTCGTGTACATGCCGCTGCTCGAGGAGACCGGGCACATGCCCACCGAGAAGTACGCGCACGCGCCGGAGATCCTCGAGCACTGCCAGCGCATCGGCAAGCAGTACGGCCTCTACGACAACGCGCTCTTCCACACCGAGGTGAAGGACCTCGTGTGGGACGAGGGCCAGGCGCGCTGGATCATCCGCACGAACCGCGGCGACGAGTTCACCGCGCAGTTCCTCTCCATGGGCACCGGCCCGCTGCACGTGCCGAAGCTCCCGGGCATCCCCGGCATCGAGTCGTTCACCGGCCACTCCTTCCACACGAGTCGGTGGGACTACGGCTACACCGGCGGCGACCCGCAGGGCGCGCCCATGGACAAGCTGGCCGACAAGCGCGTCGCCATCATCGGCACCGGCGCCACCGCCGTGCAGTGCGTGCCGCACCTCGCGAAGGCGTGCCAGGAGCTCTACGTCTTCCAGCGCACACCGTCATCGGTCGACGTGCGGGCCAACGCGCCCACCGATCCCGAGTGGTTCGCCGAGATCGCCACGCCCGGCTGGCAGCAGCGCTGGCTCGAGAACTTCACCGCCAACCAGACCGGTGGCTTCGCGGAGGAAGACCTCGTGATGGACGGCTGGACCGATCTCGCCCGACGCATCCGCAGCAAGATCATGTCGTTGCCGCCGGAGGACTTCACCGCCGAGAAGATGATGGCGGCCTACGAGGACTCCGACCACGAGAAGATGACCGAGATCCGCGCCCGGGTCGACTCGATCGTGCAGGACCCGACGACCGCCGAGGGCCTGAAGGCGTGGTACCGCCAGCTCTGCAAGCGCCCGTGCTTCCACGACGAGTACCTGCAGGCGTTCAACGAGCCCGCCGCGCACCTCGTCGACACCGACGGCAAGGGCGTGGAGCGCATCACCGAGAACGCCGTGGTGGTGGCCGGTGTGGAGTACGAGGTCGACTGCATCATCTACGCGTCGGGCTTCGAGGTGGGCACGGAGTACACGCGCCGCACGGGCTACGACATCACCGGGCGCGACGGTGTGAAGCTCTCGCAGTACTGGGCCGAGGGCATGCGCACGAAGCACGGCGTGCACGTGCACGGCTTCCCCAACCTGTTCATCGTGCAGCCGGGCCAGGGCGCCAACCTGATCTCCAACATCCCCCACAACCTCACCGAGGCCGGCAAGACGATCGCGATCATGATCCGCCACGCCCTCGACAACGGCGTCGACGAGGTGGAGGTCACCAAGCAGGCCGAAGACGAGTGGCTCGAGCTCCTCAAGTCGGGTCCCGGCATGACGCTCGGCTCGGCCGACTGCACCCCCGGCTACTACAACAACGAGGGTCAGCCGGGTGGTCTCGGCTGGGACCTGCTCGTCGGCTACCCCGCCGGGCCGATGGCGTACTTCCAGTACATCGACCAGTGGCGCAGCTCGGGCGAGTTCGAGGGCCTCGAGTTCCGGTAGCCGCCGCGGCCCATCGGGGCGGGACGGGTCATACTGCGACATGGGATCTGGGGGATCGCCCGAGTCGCGCGGGTCGTCGGGGAGCACCTCGCTGCCGACGGGAACGGTGACGTTCCTCTTCAGCGACGTCGAAGGGTCGACCTCGACCCTCGCGCGCTTGGGAGACGACGCCTACTCGGAGGTACTCGCGGATCACCACACGATGATCCGTGACTCCATCGGCGCCCATGGAGGTGAGGAGGTGTCGACAGCCGGCGATGGGTTCTTCGTGGCATTCGCACGGCCGTCGGACGCGGTCGCTGCAGCACTCGCCGCCCAGCTTGCCGTGGCCTCGTACCGACTCCCCACCGGCGGCGAGCTGCGAGTTCGCATGGGCATCCACACGGGTGAGGCGCTCCTGACCGACACGGGCTACGTCGGGATGGCGGTTCATGCAGCCGCGCGCATCTCCGCAGTCGCCCATGGCGGTCAGGTGCTCCTCTCCGACGCGACGCGCTCACTGGTGGAGCCGGCGCTGCCGAGCCACGTCACCCTGCGCTCGCTGGGAGCTCATCGGTTGAAGGACCTGACCGCTCCACAGATCGTCCACCAGCTCTGCCACCCAGAGCTGAGCGACGCGTTCCCCCCGCTCCGGTCCTTGGATCGCCCGCTGACGAACCTCCCGGCCCCCGCGTCCAGCCTCGTGGGTCGGGAGACAGAGGTGCAGGCCGTCACCGATCTGCTGTCCACCGAGCGGATCGTCATGCTCGTTGGCCCCGGCGGGGCGGGCAAGACCCGCCTGGCGCTCCACTGCGCCGCTGCCGTCACCGATCGGTTCCGGGACGGCGTGTGGCTCGTCGAGCTGGCGCCACTGTCCGAACCCGACGCGGTTCCCGACGTCGTGGCGGAGGCGATCGGCGTGCGGTCGGTTGCGGGCAACCCGATGGAGGCGGTGATCGAGTTCCTCCGGACCCGCCAGCTGCTCCTGGTGATCGACAACTGCGAGCACCTCGTCTCCGCGTGCCTAGCGCTGATCGCTCCCATCACCGCTGCTTGTCCCGAGGTGCACATCGTCGCCACCAGCCGCGAGGCACTCGGACTGCTCGGCGAGTCGGTGTGGCGCATCCCCTCCCTCGAGGTGCCGTCGGCAGACGCGTCCACTGAGGCAATCCGCGCCAGCGCCGCGGTCCGGCTGTTCGAGGAGCGGGCGAGACAGGTGGCGCCCGACTTCGCGCTCGATGACGCCAGCACTCGCCTCGTGGCGGAGATCTGTCGACGACTCGACGGGCTGCCGCTCGCGATCGAGCTCGCGGCGGCCCGGGTTCGGGTGATCGCCGTCGATCAGATCGCGGCCCGGCTCGACGACCGCTTTCGGCTCCTCACCGGGGGCGACCGATCGGCACTCGCCCGCCAACAGACGCTTCAGGCGGCCGTCGGGTGGAGCCATGACCTTCTCTCCCCCGACGAGCAAGCCACCCTGCGGCGACTGTCGGTGTTCGCCGGCGGCTGGACGCTCGACGCGGCCGAAGCCGTGGTGGCGGACGCCGACCTCGACCCGATGGAGGTGCTCGACCACCTCACCAGCCTCGTGGACAAGTCACTCGTGGTGGTCGACCGCGCCACCACCCACCCGCGCTACCTCATGCTCGAGACGATCCGACACTTCGCTCGGGACCGCCTCCTCGCGGCAGGCGAGACCGCGGCAGCCCGCGGCCGCCACCTCCAGTGGTGTCTCGACCTCGGGCACGAAGCCGCACCACACCTCCAAGGTCCCACCCAGAGCGACTGGTTCGATGTGCTCGACAGCGACCGCGAGAACCTGCGCCTCGCCCTCGAGTGGGCGGCGTCCGGCGACCAAGCAGAGCTCGAGGCGGGCCTACGGCTCGGCGGGTCTCTCCACCTCTACTTCACCCGACGCGGGCTCACCGACGACGCCAGACGCCTGCTGGCTCCGTTGCTCGAGCGACGTGGTGAGGCACCCAAGGGCTCGGCGGTACATGCATTCCTGGCGCTCATGGATGCAGTCGCCTATCAGATCGACCCGACATGCGGGAGGGTCGCCGCAGAGGCGCTCGAGGTCGCGCTCGACGCGGGTGATCTGGCATCCCAGGCCGAGGCCCTGTTCGTGGTCGGGTTCGAAGCGGCGAACATGGCGGATCCGGCAGATACGGCAGCAGCTGTGGTCCTCATTCGAGAGGCGGCGCAGCTTGCCCGAACCAGCGGCGACCGGCGCGTCCTCTCCAAGATCCTCACCCACCTGGCCCGGTTGGGTGACCAGTGCGGCGACCGCAGCGAGCGGATGGCGGTGGCCCGCGAGTCGCTCGCGCTCGGCGAGGCGATCGGCGATGAGTGGTCGATCGGTGCGGCCTTCGTGACCCTCGGGACGCTTGCCCTGGAGGAGCACGACCTCGACAGCGCTGAACATCACTTCTTGGCTTGCTTGCAGATGTCACGTCGCCTCGGCTTCCTGATCGCGATCAACCGATCGCTCAGCGGCCTGATGCGGGTCGCGGGGGCTCGGCGCGACGTCGACTCGGTGCGCCAGCTGGCCACAGAGCTACGTGACGCCGCCGATCGCCTCGGCGATCACCTGGCGCTCGCTGATTCGCTCATGGATGCGGCCATCTCGCTGCTTGCCGCCGGCGAGACCGACCTGACGCGATGGTTGATCGACGAGTCGCTCACGCTGCTCCGCAAGGGCAGTCGTCCCGTCTGGCTCGCCATCGGCCTCCTCAGGCTCGCTGAGCTGGAACGCGTCGTCGAGCGGCCCGGTGACGCCTTGCGCGCGATCGAGGAGAGCACGCTCATCTTGCGAGGGCTCGGCACCCACCAGTTTGACGCGTGGCTGTTGGCATCCCGTGGTCATGTGTGGCTCGCCGCTCGCGACAACGACGCGGCAATGGCCGACTTCCGCGACGCACTCGCGGTGACCGCCGAGGACAATGTTCGCGTCGAGTGCCTGCGCGGCGTCGCTGTCGTGCGCGCTCGTGCAGGCGAGCATCGGGATGCCGTAGAGCTCATGGCATCGATCGACGGCCATCCCGCGCTCGAGAGCCTGACTGTCGGAGAGCGGGCGGAACGGACGAACCTGCTCGACACGGGTCGTGCTGAGCTCGGAGATGAGCAGTTCGACGCGGCGTGGATTCGCGGACGGGGGCGAGTGATCGAGCAATCCGCCGCGCTCGTCGTAGCGACGCGCAGGGAGTAGCGATCGCTGCCCTTCCCCAGCTCGGTAGCCGCCGCTGCCCGCTCTGCCGGCGCTACCGCTTGAGCCAGGTGGCCAGCGCGCCGGTGCCGGGCCCGCTGAGCGAGCCGAGGCGCGCGCTGCGCCCGGACGCCGCGAGCGCGAGGTCGGCCATGGTGCCGTGCACCTCGTCGCCACTGCCGACGCTCCACGGGAGATCGGTCGCCGACCAGCGCACCTCCGGTCGTCCCTTGGGCGCGAACACGCGCGTGCCGCGCGGGCTGAGGAGCAGCTCCATCGCCTTCGCGTAGACGGCGCTCGGTCGTTCGGTGGGCAGGCCGAGCGGGATGCGCACGTCGAGGCTGTGCAGGAGCACGTCGGTGAGCGGCGCCTCGGGGCCGAAGCCAGGAGGCGTGGACCGCGCGCCGAGCCGCACCCGGTAGCGGGTGATGAGCTCCTCGGGCTCACGCTTGGCCTCGGCCCGGGCAAGCATGTCGTTGGCGCGGTCGAAGTTCCCGCGGGCCTTCGCGAAGGCCCCCACCAAGCCCCAGATCGGCGGATCCGCGGCCACGACGAGGTGGCCGAGCACCTGACGCACCGTCCACTCGCCGCAGAGGCTCTGCGTCGCCCACTGGGCGCCGGTCAGGTTCTCGAACGTGTCGAGGATCGACGTGCGCTCCTCCGCGATGGCTCCCCACATGTCCATGGCGCGGACCCTACGCCTTCGCTCAGTCGAGCTCGGCTTCGACCGCTCCCAGGTACACCCAACGCCCGTCGTCGTCGCGGACGAATCGGCTCAGCTCATGCAGCACGCCGGGCGTGCCGCGCCGCTCGTAGTGGGCGCGGAACTCCACCTCACCCTCCGGGTCGAGCAGCTCGCCGGCGAGCGTGGCGAGGATCTCGAGGCGGGTCCACCGCTGCCCGTGGACGAAGTCGATCGCCTCAGGTCGCGTCGCCTCGTGCCAGGTGCGGAGCAGGTAGGCGCCGTCGGCGAGCGCGAAGGCCGTGAAGCGCGACCGCATCAGCCGCTCCGCGGTCGGCGCCGGCTTGTCGCCGCGCAGGTAGGGACCGCAGCAGCGCGCCAGCGTTGCGACCGAGCCGCACGGACACAGGGCGGCGTCGACAGGGGCATCCGCGGGCATCCCGTGATGATGGCAGGGCGCCCTCCCTCCCGACGCACTTGGCCAGGTGCGCTACTCCAAGCCCACCAGCGCCGCCCGCCGCGTGGTCAACAGCGCGCGCTCGGCGCCGTTGGTGGCGCGGGCGAGCGCGGCGTCGTAGGCGGCGACGGCCTCGTCGACGCGATCCAGCCGCGCCAGCAGGTCAGCGCGGGTGGCGTGGAACAGGTGGTGATCGGTCAGGGCGAGCGAGTCCACCAGCTCGAGGCCGGCGGCGGGCCCCCGCAGCTCTGCCACTGCGACCGCGCGGTTGAGGGCGACGATGGGGGTCGGCGTCCAGGGAAGGAGCTGCCCGTAGAGGGCGACGATCTGCGCCCAATCGGTGTCTTGGGCCCGAGGGGAGTCGCTGTGCACCGCGGCGATGGCGGCCTGGATCTGGTAGGGCCCGGGCCGGTTCCGACGAAGGCAGGCGCGCACGATGGCTTGTCCCTCATCGATCAAGGCCCGCTCCCAGCGAGCGCGGTCCTGCTCGGCGAGGCGGACGATCGCACCGTCGGGCGTCGTGCGGGCAGGTCGCCTCGACTCGGTCAGCAGCAGCAGGGCAAGCAGCCCGTGGGCCTCGGGCTCGTCGGGCATGAGCTCCACGAGCAGCCGGGCGAGACGGATGGCCTCGCGGCAGAGGTCGGCGCGCACGAGGTCGTCTCCCGACGACGCGAGGTGGCCCTCGTTGAACACGAGGTACACCACGGCGAGGACGGGGCGGAGCCGGTCGGGCAGCTCGGCGGCGCGCGGCACGCGATATGGGATGTGGGCGTCGCGGATCTTGGCCTTGGCCCGCACGAGGCGCTGCGCCATCGTCGCGTCGGGGACGAGGAAGGCGCGGGCGATCTCGGGGGTCTGCAGACCGGCGATGAGGCGGAGCGTGAGCGCCACCTGAGCGTTGGCAGCAAGTGCCGGGTGGCAGCAGGTGAAGAGGAGTCGGAGCTGGTCGTCAGCCACCGGACCCACCTCCTGGGGCTCGTCGGGCGCGTGCAGGCGCATGGCTGCGGTCTGGCGGTCATCGCGGGTGGCCTCGCGGCGGAGGTGATCGATCCCGCGGTTGCGGGCGGTCGTGATGATCCACCCGGCCGGGCTCGGCGGCAGGCCCGCCTCCGGCCACCGGTCGAGGGCGACGACGAACGCGTCCTGCACCGCTTCCTCCGCGAGGTCGATGTCGCCGAAGAAGCGGATCAGGCTGGCCACGGCTCGGCCGGACTCCTCGCGGAACACCCGCTCGATGTCCGCCGAGGTCACCTCGGTCGTTGCGTGATCGCTCAGGCTTCTGGCTCCTCCTGGAAGGGGCGCACCTCGACCCTGCCCTGGCAGGCCTTGCTGCCCTCCGCCGCGAGCTGCAGTGCGGCGTCGAGGTCGGGGACATCGATGATCCAGAAGCCGCCGATGTGCTCCTTGACCTCCGCGAACGGACCGTCGGTGAACAGCACCTCAGGGCCGGTGCCGTCGACCACGGTGGCGACGCTGGCTGGGTGCAGACCACCGGCGAACACCCACGAGCCGTCGGCCTGGAGCTTGGCGTTGAACACGTCGACGTCCTTGAACGCCTGCTGCATTTTCTCCTCGGTCGGGTAGGGCGGCTCGCCCTCGATCATGCACACGGAGAGCAGGTACTGCGGCATCAGGGATCCTCCTGGTTGCGACTCGACCGGGTGCCGAGCTCACCCCCTACACGAACGGCCTACCCCAGAATCGACAGGAGTTCCCAGATCTTCTGGATCATCGCGGCGGGGGCGCTCCCTGGAGGACCAGCTGCAGCAACACGAGGTCGAGCCAACGGCCGAACTTGGTGCCGATCTCGGGCATGCGGGCAACCTCACGAAACCCCAGGCGCGGACCGTTACGTCACCCACGGGCTCCAGGCTGCCACGCGTTCGCATCGTGGTTTGCTCAGGTGGTGACGACCTCGAGGTCGGTCACCGTTGCCAGCACGTCGAAGTCCCGGTCGGCGTGGAGCACTGGCTCGCTGAGGCGGATGGCCATCGCCGCGATCATGCAGTCGACCATGTTGCGAACGGGCCGCCCAGCCGCCCGGCACTGCCGCTGGAGCGCGGCCGCCCGCTCGCTGTCGAGGAGCGGCGCGAGCGGGACGACCTCGAAGCTGTGCAGCAGCGTGCGGAGCCGGCGGGCCATGCGCTCGTCTCCGGCGCCGACGAGGATCTCCATCACGACGAGCTCGGGCACGACGACCGATCCACCGCGCTCGATCGCACCACGGAGCGCCAGGTGCGGAGCGGAGCCGGTGGAGCGCAGGTACTCGACCCACGCCGAGGTGTCGGCGATCACCGCGGGGGGCGGAGGTCGACACCGGCGAGGTCGAGCGGGTCGTCGCCGCCCTCGAGCTCGTCGTTGTCGAGCGGGTAGCCAACCCCTTCCATGGCAAGCATCTCCTCAGTGGTCAGCCGCTCGCCCACCAGTCGCTCGAGGGCCAGCTGCACCGCAGCTCGCTTCGACTCGAGGCGATACATGCGCATGGCCCGATCCACGAGCGCGTCGTCGATGTCAATGTTGGTCCGGCTCACCCCACCACGATACACCTCATGGTGTAGGGCTCTCGAGGCGTGGACGGACATAGACAAAGCGATATACTACCGGTATGGAGCCTGCCGAGCTGATCCGCATGGTGCGCCGCCGTCGGGGCCTCACCCAGGCGGCGCTCGCACGCGCAGCTGGCACGTCCCAGCCGGTGATCTCCGCCTACGAGGCGGGCCGGCGCGACCCGACGCACGGCACGCTGCGCCGGATCCTCGCGGCCGCCGGCGAAGAGCTCGACCTGTCGGCCCGTCCGGCCGGCTCCGACCTGCCCCCGCCGGTCGACGCCGCCGACCATGCCCGTCGACTGCTAGACGTGCTCTCACTCGCCGACGCCATCCCCCACCGCCGCCGCGCCGCTGCGATGCACGCGCCCCGCCTCGTGTCGCGATGACCGGGCGCTCCCTCGCCGAGCGAGTCGTCGCACTGCACGAGGCGCTCGGCGCGGTGCCTCACGCGTTCGGCGGCGCACTCGCGCTCGCCTACTACGCGGAGCCGCGCGCCACGATCGACATCGACCTCAACGTCTTCGTCCCAGGGGAGCGGTTCGAGGAGGTCGCCGCCCCCCTGCGAGTCCTCGGCGTCGCCGTCGACGACGCGGCCGCCGCGCTCGTGGCCCGGGACGGGCAGGCCCGGGTGTGGTGGGACGCCACGCCGATCGACCTGTTCTTCGCCTACGACACCTTCCACCAGGCCGCGGCGCGCGCTCGTCGCACGGTGCCCTTCGCCGACGGCGAGATCCCGATCCTCGCTCCAGAGCACCTCGTGGTCTGCAAGGCCGTGTTCAACCGCGCCAAGGACTGGGTGGACATCGACGCGCTGCTCGCCCTGGGCCACGGGCTCGACACCGCAGAGGTGCTCCGCTGGGTCGGACGCATCGCTGGCGACGAGGACCCCCGCTACGAGCGCATCGCCGCGGTCCTCACGAGCTGAGCGGCTGCTCGAGGACGGCGAGATCACGGATGGCGTACTGGTGATGCCACCACTCCTCCCTCAGCACGACGTGCACGCACCCGAGGACCGTCGTCTCGCCACCGTTGGGTGACGCGACCGTGCGCTGGAGGTCAGCGTCGGTGCTGGCGCGCAGGAGGTTCGTGAGCCGCTGTTGCCGAGTGCGACGCACGTCGAGCACCTCGTCCAGGGTGGGATGTGCGTCGGGGTCGAGGCCCTGGGCCGGTCCCTCGGTGGCGCCCTCGTGCGGCTGACCGTACGGGTGGAAGTAGGGCTCGGGGTCGCCGAAGACCGGACCGGTGAGCCAGCGGTCGAAGGCGAGCACGAGGTGGCGCAGCGTCTGGATGAACGAGAACTCGTCGCCCACGCGCTCGTCGAGCCGCTCGGCAGGGAGCCGGCGGGCCCGCGCCACCGTGGCATCGAAGCGCTCGATCGCCTCGGCCCAGGCCCGGCGGAGCCCTTCCCCGTCGTTTGGTCGCAGCCGACGCCGCTCGGGATGGCGGCGGTCGAGCTCGGCCTCGACATAGGCCGTGACGTCGACGCCGTTGACCGTCAGCGACCCGACCTCTCCTTCGATCCGAACGTCCTGCAGCCACGCGTCGGTGATCACCACATCGCGCAGGAACGCCGAGCGGATCCGGGTCCCCGACAGGTCGACGTTCCGGAAGCGTGACCCACTCAGATCAGCGTCGCGGTGCTCGATCATCATCGAGACGCTAGGTGCATGACGACGCCCACGTCTCAGGCGGCGTCGGCGAGGCGCTCGGCGACCCGCTGCACGACCTTGCGGATCGCGTCGGGCTTCATGCCGTGGTCGATCGCCACGGTGACGGCTGGCGAGCGGTTGCCGACGGCCTTCTCCATCTGCACGCCGAGCCAGATGTCGGCGTCGCGCTCGCTGACCGAGGCGAGCCCGCGCTCGAGCACTCGGGCCGCCGGGTGACGGCGAGCGAGCGCCCGTAGGACCTCGCGCGGGTCGTCGACCGACGGGACCGGCGCGGCCTGCTCGAGGTCGAGGTGCGACTCGTCGAGCTCGTCGGCGAAGACCCCCACGTGCTGGTGGACCAGCCCCGCGATGCGTCGCCGCGCCCACACCCAGGGCAGGGCGCCGTCGGCATGCCACGCCTTGGCGAGGCGCCCGAGGTCGACCGCCGCGTCGAGCGTGAGGTCGAGCAGGTCGTCGTCGCCGATGCGGATGTCGATGCGCCGCGCCTCGGCCCGCAGCATGCGCCGCAACGGCTGCTCGGCCAGGACGTGCAGGTCCCACACGGCCTGCTGCTCCCCCGCCGCGAGGCGTGCCATGACGGCTGCCACCGCCTCGTGCAGCGCCTCATGCCTGCCGCTCGTCCGCACCGTCGTCTCGTCTGCTGCCCGCTTCGTTTCCATGAGGAGCACCGTACGAACGGGGTATGACAGTCCTCCGAGACCCTCCCCGGGCGGCGCGGCCCGACGGATTCGAGGGCGCCTATCCCCGCCGCGCATCCTCCGTTGTCCAGTCTCGCCTCCGCCGTCAGCGGCGCCAGTAGAGGAGGTGGGTGACGCCGCTGGGGCTGGGGACGCGGTCGCACTGGTACCGGTCGAGGAGCTCGTCGGGCGAGTCCCAGAGCCGTTCGCCGCGGCCGAGCTCGATGGGCGCCACCGCGACGTGCAGCGTGTCGACGAGATCGGCGGCGAGGAACTCGCGCACGGTGTGGACGCCGCCGCCGAGGCGCACGTCCTTGCCGTCGGCGGCAGCCTTGGCCTGAGCGAGCGCGTCGGCAGGCGAGGCGTCGATGAAGTGGAAGGTCGTGTCGGCGAGCGCGAAGGACGGCCGCGGGTGGCACACACGGCGTGCACCACATCTGGAGCCGCGATCGCGACCTTCGCCGCTTCGATGCCATCACGGTCACTGACCCGTTCGACGCTCGCTACGCCACCGGCTTCCCTCGCCGCTGACCTCCCTCGGCGGGACTCGTCAGCCCGGCCAGCGAAACCTTGCCCCTTGCATGCGAACTACAGGGGTGTAATCTGAGTGTCTTCCCCTTCGGGACCCGGGTTGATCGTGGGTCCCCGCCAGTCGAACCCACGACGTGCGTCCCGGAGGTGACCTGTGCCCGCCCAGCTGCTCCAGCCCGAGCCCTGTGCAGCGCCCGGCTTGCCCGACGTCGATGCGCGGTCGCACCGCGTTCGTGGGGTTGGCGCCGCGACGGTGACCGGCCATCCGCAGGAGCGGGCGTGGGCTGCGGGCGAGGCCGCAACCGTGGCGCTGATGGGCACGATCAACCTCGCGGTGGCGGAGCTGGTGGCCACCATCCGCATGCTGATCGACACCGGCGGCTGGGGCGGCCACGGCATCCAGACCGTCGAGCACTGGGTCACCTGGAAGGCCGGCATCTCCCGCTCGCGGGCGGAGGGGCTCGTGCGCATCGCCCGCCGCATCGACGAGCTGCCCGCCTGCTGGGCCCTGTTCCGCGGCGGCCGGCTCACCGAAGACGCCATGGTCCGCATCGCCCGCCGGGTGCCCGCCGGGCGAGACGCCGAGGTGGCCGGCTGGGCGCCGGGGATGTTGATCGGCCAGCTCGCACGGTGCCTCAAGTCGTGCCCCGAGCTGCCCGACCGCGATCCGAACCCGAAGCCCGACCCTGCCGACCGTCAGCGCTACCTGCGCATGCACCAGCGTCCCGACGGGTCGGGCAAGGGCGAGTTCTCGCTCCCGCCCGACGAGATGGCCACCCTCCGCACCGCGCTGCAGCAGGCCCGCGATGCCGAGTTCCGGGATCGCAACGGCCTCGAGCCCCACGCCGAGGTCGACAACCGCGGCTCGGTCACCTGGGCCGACGCGCTCGTGCGCCTCGCCACAGAAGGGCTCGACGCGCTCGACCCCACGCTGGCTCGCACCGGCCGACGCGGCGAGCGCACCAAGGTCGTGCTCCACCACGACGTCGACCCCCACGGGAACCTCGGTCCCGGCCAGCTCCACCTCGGCGCGGTGATCCCCGACTCCGTCGCTCGCTTCATGGCGTGCGACGCCGAGGTCGTCGTGGCCACCTACCTCGCCGGGAAGCTCATCGGGATCCACCCCACCGAGCGCACCGTGAACCGGCATCTGCGCCGCGCCATCGAGCGCCGCGACCAAGGCTGCGCGCACCCGCTGTGCACCCAGGTCCGCTGGCTGCACATCCACCACATCGTCCACTGGGCCCAGCGAGGGCTGACGATCCCGTCGAATCTCCTGTGCTTGTGTCCAACGCACCACCGCCAGCTCCATGACGGGGAGCTCACGATCGACGGCAACCCCGAAGCGGGCACGCTGCGCTTCTACGACGCCCGAGGCAGACCGCTCGAACCACCCGATCCCGGCCCGCCGCGGCAGCTCCGCCTCGACGAGCCGAATCCCTTCACCCCACCGTTCGGAGAACGCCTCGACCCCCGCTGCTTCAGCTGGAACGAGCAGCGCGCGCTCGAACGGCGGTGTGACTACCGTCCTTGACCGATGAGACCGCTCCGCTACTCGATCAACGTCACGCTCGACGGCTGCTGCGACCACCAGGTGGGGGTCCCGGACGAGGAGTTGCACCACCACTTCGCCGCCGCGCTCGAACGAGCCGACGCCCTGATCTTCGGTCGGGTCACCTACGAGATGATGGAGTCCGCGTTTCGACGGCCGGCGACGGGACCGTGGCCCGACTGGCTCGCTGACTGGGAGATCCCCTTCGCCGAGACGATCGACCGGGCGAAGAAGTACGTCGTGTCGAGCACCCTCGACCACGTCGATTGGAACGCCGAGCTCCTGCAGGGCGACCTGGGCGCAGCCGTGCAGCGGCTCAAGGACGAGCCCGGCGACAGCTTGTACGTGGGCGGGGTGACCCTCCCGCTGGCGCTGGCGGAGCTGGGCTTGATCGACGAGTACGAGCTCGTCGTGCAGCCCATCGTGGCGGGCCACGGACCCACGTTGTTCGCCGGCCTGAGCAAGCCGCTCGAGCTGGAGCTCGTGGGACGCCAGGAGTTCCAGGCGGGGGCCGTGGCGCTGCGCTACCAACCCCGTAGAGCCACAAGGAGGTAGACGATGGGTATCTACGCCGAGCAGGTGCTGCCACGGATCATCAACGTGGCGTGCGGCATGAAGGCCAACCGCGCGCTGCGAGCGCGCGCGTGCGCCGGTCTGCATGGGCAGGTCGTCGAGATCGGTTTCGGGTCGGGGCACAACGTCCCGTACTACCCGGCCGCCGTCACCGGCGTGGCCGGCATCGAACCGGCTGCACTCGGCTGGAAGCTGGCCCGCAAGCGCCTCGACGCCAGCCGCGTGCCGGTAGAGCGCACGGGGCTCGACGGGCAGTCGCTGCCGCTGGCAGACGACAGCTGCGACACCGCCCTGTCCACCTGGACCATGTGCACGATCCCCAACATCGCCGCCGCGCTCCAGGAGCTGCGGCGCGTGCTCAAGCCTGGCGGCACGCTGCACTTCGTCGAGCACGGCCTCGCGCCCGACGCGAAGGTGCAGCGCATGCAGCATCGCCTCGAGCCGATGCAGAAGCGCCTCTTCGGCGGCTGCCACCTCACGCGCGAGATCCCGCACCTGCTCACCGACGCCGGCTTCACCATCGTCGAGGCCGACGAGTTCTACGAAGAGGGCGCACCGAAGTTCCTCGCCGCCGACACCCTCGGGGTCGCGGTTTCGCCCTAGGGCGACCTCGCCGCCCCTCCGTCAGATCCTCAGCCGGCCACGGCCCGGGCGAGGATGCGCAGCGCCAGGCCACTGGGCACGCGTGCCACCACGGCCTCCGCCAGCGCGTTGCCCAGGCGCCCACCTGATCCGGCCGTCACCGTCGTGCCGCGGGCGATCAACACCATGCGGGCCGCGCTGCGTCGGCGCGCCCGCTGGTAGCGCTCGAAGGCCACCACGGGGTCGCCACACTCCGACAGCGCTGCCGCGATCGCCCACGCGTCGAGGACGGCGTGGCACGCACCCTGCCCGAGCTCGGGCGTCATGGGGTGCGCGGCGTCGCCCATGAGCGCCACGCGGCCCTTCACCCAACGTCGCATCGGGAACAGGTCGTCGATCTGGTCGTGCCAGATCGACTCGTGGGGCGTGGCCTCGATGAGCGCCGGGATCGGATCGTGGAGGTGGCCGAACCTCGCCAGCAGCTCGTCGCGTCCCCCGTCGGCGAGGACGGACGGTGCCACCGCATACCAGGTGACCCGCCCGCCGCTGATCGGCAGGATGCCGAAGCGCTCCTTGCCCGACCACGTCTCGCCGATCTTGCGACCCCAGCCCGCGCCCGCCGGCTCCTGCACCGTGCCGCGCCAGCCGACCAACCGGCACGTGTGCAGCGGCCGCTCACCGAACAGCCCCGCTCGCACGCGTGACCGTCGACCGTCCGCGCCGATCACCGCCGCCGCGTCGAGCACCGTGCCGTCGACGAACCGCACCCGCACCGGTGCGCCGACGTGGTCCTCGACCGACACCGACTCCTGACCGAGGTGCAGGATCCCGTCGGGCAGCGCGTTCACCAGCAGCGCCTGCAGCTCCCCGCGGTGCACGCCGATCGTCGGCTCACCGAGACGGGCCGCCATCTCCACAGGCCCGTAGCGCTGCATGTAGCGCCCTTCGGCCCGCCGCAGCCCGGCCACCTCCCAGTCGCCGCTCAGGCTGCGCACCTTGTCGCCGATCCCGAGCCGGTCGAACACGGCCAGCGCGTTCGGCCACACGCCGAGGCCCGCCCCGATCTCCGCCAGCGCCGGGGCGCGCTCGTGCACCGCACAGTCGATGCCCCGCTGGTGCAGCGCCAGCGCGGCCGTCAGCCCACCGATGCCACCCCCAAGGATCCGAACCGGTCCGTCCATCCCCAGCTCCTCACACACGTGCCCAGTCAGCTCAGGATCTCGCGTCGCCAGCCCAGGCGCATGAGCGCTGCCCGGTGTCCCCCAGGTGGTGCTGGCATCACCTCGCCTCTAGCCTTCTCCTTCGGAGCTGACGGAGAGGAGCAACACCATGGGACTGACGATTGGTGAGACCGCACCGGACTTCGAGGCCGACACCACCGAAGGCAAGCTCAAGTTCCACGACTGGATCGGCGACTCGTGGGCCGTGCTGTTCTCGCACCCCAAGGACTTCACGCCGGTGTGCACCACCGAGCTCGGCTACATGGCCAAGCTGCAGCCCGAGTTCGAGCGGCGGGGCGTGAAGGTGATCGGCCTGTCGGTCGACGCCACAACCGATCACGAGGCGTGGGCTCAGGACATCGAGGACACCCAGGGTGCCCGGCCCAACTACCCGATCATCGGTGACGCCGACTTCAACGTGTCGAAGCTGTACGGGATGCTCCCGGCCAGCACGTCAGGCGACCCGAAGACGCGCACGCCCGCCGACAACCAGACCGTCCGCAACGTGTTCGTGATCGGTCCCGACAAGAAGGTCAAGCTGATCCTCGTCTACCCGATGACCACCGGTCGCAACTTCGACGAGGTGCTGCGGGTGATCGACTCGCTCCAGCTCACCGCCAAGCACCGCGTCGCCACACCGGTGAACTGGAAGCAGGGCGACGACGTGATCATCGCCGGTTCCGTGTCGAACGACGAGGCCAAGGAGATCTTCGGCACCTGGAAGGAGCCGAAGCCCTACATCCGGATCGTGCCCCAGCCGGACTGACGACCAACCTGCGAGTGCTGCG